>JBGVPJ010000095.1:0-2908 GCA_045126955.1 Faecousia sp. | reverse complement strand
TTTTTTGTTTCTGCGTTACACTTTCTGACTACATTTTATGAACTTTTTTCGTCAAAAGGAATAAACTACTCTGTACAAAACATGGACTAAGTGATACAATAAAACAAAACCCGGCGATTATTTTGTTTGGGAGGTATATTTATGTTCGTTAACTCCGGTTATTTGCATGATTCCAGAGCGCCGATCAAGGATAAATCCCGCCCCCTGATTGTAACCAGCTGCGGTACCTATCGATTAAAAACAGTGAAAAGGTTGCCAACTTGGCGTCCTAAGGGCCGTTTGGACTACCAATTACTGTATATTGTTTCTGGAAAAGGTCACTTCTATTTTCACGGAGAGGACCGTGTTGTGTACGCAGGCCGCATGGTTTTGATCCAACCCAGGCAAGAACAGCGGTATGAATACTTTGGAGAGGACAAGCCTGAAGTCTATTGGGTGCACTTCACAGGCAGTGATGTGAAGAATATTTTGCGCAGTTATAACATCCCTATGGACGATCCCATATTCTACTCCGGTGCATCCTCCACATACTCCTATTTATTTAAGGAAATGATCCACGAGCTGCAGAATTGCAAGACAGGGTATGAGGACTTGCTTGCCATGTATCTGCGTCAGATATTCCTTCTGGTGCAGCGCACCCGGCAGGAGGAACGACCCACGGTGTCTACCTATATCCAGGAAGAGATGGAGTTTGCCCGGCGCTATTTTAATGAACATTACAATGAGCCCATCTCCATTCAGGAGTATGCCGAGTCCCGAAATATGAGCGTGTGCTATTTCCAGCGCAACTTCAAGCAGATCGTCAAGCACACGCCTATGCAGTACTTGCTGACCATCCGCGTCAACAATGCTGCCAGTCTTTTGGAAACCACCGATTATTCCATGGCGGAGATTGCCGCCATTGTCGGCTATGAAGATCCGCTCTACTTCAGCCGGCTCTTCCGGAAGATCAAGGGTGTATCCCCGAGAGATTACCGCAATCTTGTAAAGGATGGAGCGAAAGAGAGCACCCACCAGGAGGAAGTATGAATAGACACAACATCGTACCTTTTGGTACCACGCCCGCGGGCGAGACGGTACATAAGATCCATTTGCAAAACCAAGACTTGTCCTGTGACATACTGACTTACGGAGCCGCTCTGCAGTCACTGGTCGTTCCGGACCGGGACGGACAGCGTGTGGATGTTCTGTTGGGCTATGATACCCTGGAGCAGTATCTGCAGGGCGGCTGTTACTTTGGCGCAACAGTCGGGCGGGTTGCAAACCGGATCGCAAAGGGTCAGTTTGAACTGAACAATGTTTCTTATAACTTACCGCTGAATGACGGCAACAACCATCATCACGGCGGACCGGACGGCTTTGCTTTCCGTGTATGGAAGATATCTGCTGTTAGTGACACATCTGTGACGCTGTCCTTACATTCACCGGATGGCGACCAGGGTTATCCCGGTAATATAGATGTAGAGGCGGAGTTTACTCTGCAAGACAGTACCCTTGTGCTCCGACACAGAGCTGTTTCCGATGCGGATACCCTCTGCAGCCTGACCAGCCACGGCTATTTCAATCTGGCAGGTCATAATAGTGGCAGCGCAATGGATCAGCACATTTTGCTGTTTGCCCATGCGTATACACCCAGCAATGCAGAAGGTATCCCCCTTGGCATAACACAGTCTGTGGAGCGCACGCCCATGGATCTGCGGGAACTGCTTCCAATCCAAACCCATATTGAAGATTCCTTCCCGCAGCTGGTGCAGGCAAAAGGATACGATCATAACTATGTGATCAATGGCAACATTGTGGAACTGCGTCCGGCAGCCATTGCAATGTCGGATCTGACGGGCATTTCCATGCGTGTGGATTCAACCATGCCCGGCATTCATTTCTATACTGCCAACTATGTCAGTGTGGACCATCCCGGCAAGGGCGGCTGTACCTACGGACCCAGACACGGCTTCTGTCTGGAGACTCAATTCTATCCTGATGCAATCCACCACGAAAGCTTTCCTTCACCCATACTGGAAGCCGGGAAGGTATATACTCACAGTACGGTTTTTTCGTTTAATAACATTTAGCCAAACTTGAATTTAATTGGATTGCATAAATGTAGGGGCCGGCCCCCTCGACGGCCCGCCGGTACGCAAAAGCAGATTGCTAAAATGGGGCGTCGAGGGCGCCGCCCCCTACGATGTTGAATATTAGACTATTAGACAAACTTGAATTTGAAGGTGAAGTTATGAAACTTACAAAGAGAAATATTGCTATTTTATCTTTGTCGCTTGCAATGATATGTGCAGTCACATTCAGCGCAAGATTCATAAAATACATAGACATAACTGCATTTAAAATTATAGCTAAGGTTTTCCTCAATCTGTCAAACGGACTTATTGCACTGATTGCAATGAAATTAACAGATATGAAAATCGAGATTGACCTCAGAAATAAACATCAATATTTGATTGGTATTGCGATTGCTCTTGGTCTAAGTGTTGTGCTTGCCGTTATACCTGCTCTTTGCGATTTTTCGTTGATAGGAAATCATGAAGATTTTTCGTGGTTTATCCTCATCTATGATTTGTTGTTTTGTCTGTTAATTATAGGTCCAGTAGAAGAATTTGTATTTCGGGTATATTTGCAAGATGCCTTTGTAAGTTTCTTTGAAAAGAACAAGTGGCTTGGTGTTGTAATCGCATCATTCCTGTTCGGATTGTGGCATATCATCAACGGAAGTATCATTCAGGTACTATTCACATTTTTTATAGGACTTGTATTTGGTTTTGCAAAATTCAAAATCAAGGATTGTGGTTATGCAGGTGTCGCTTTTGGACACGGATTATATGACTTTTTGAACACCCTTGTGAGAATGTTTATTGTTTGACCAATTCCAATATGTCTAACAGTTACACTGGCG
>JBGVPJ010000094.1:0-6304 GCA_045126955.1 Faecousia sp. | reverse complement strand
CGTAGCGAAGCGAAGCGTAGCGTTTTGGTACCGGCCCCCTCTACTTGATATTCGGACATTATTCCATCACAACGCTGATGGGCTGATATGTCCAAAAACACAAAAGGTCCAATATTTCGGACCGATAAAAATGGTGCAAAGCACTACGGAAAGATATATCAATACCCCTGTGGGGTGGTGGATATTCTTGCCAGCAGCGAGCCGATTTTTGGCCCCAAAGGGTGGGAGGAATCGGAGGACTATGGGCGGGCAAAAGCAGCGCCGCCGCGCGAGCGGGTAGAACGCGAAAAGGCTGAGCCGCAGGCGGAGGACTTGGAGCGCTCTATGCGCCGGGCAAAGGGCAAGCTGCGCCGGCTCGCCCTGTCCAACGATTTCCGGTACTTTGTGACTCTCACCCTTGACCCGGCCAAAGTGGACAGCCACGACGGCGCAGCTGTCGTGAAAAAGCTGAACGCTTGGGCCAGTAATGCCGTGCAGCGTCACGGCTTGAAATACATTCTTGTGCCGGAACGGCACAAGAAGGGAGGTATCCACTTCCACGGCTTTTTTAATGGCGCCCTTCCGGCTGTGGATAGCGGTACAATCCGTGTGCCGTGGGCCAAGAAACCACGAAAGCCCCGCAGCGCAGCTGAGCGGGCCGAGTGGTTGGCGGCCGGCGGACAGATTGTTTACAATCTGCCCGGCTGGGCGCTTGGCTTTACCACGGCCATGGAGTTGTACGGCGATTATCCCGCGGCCGTTGCCTATGTCTGCAAGTACATAGGCAAGGACGGCACCAAGCCGGCCGGCCGGTGGTACTATTCCGGCGGCGACCTTGTGGAGCCGTCTGTGGATTATGTGGAAATCTCCCCGGCCGAACTGGCCGCAGAATACGAAGGCCGGGCGCTGGTGTTCTACCCGCCGGGCAAACAAATTGCCGTGGTGAACGGCATAAATGTACGCGAACAAGTACAAAAGGAGGAATCAACATGAGAGTAGTTTTTTTGACCTTCGTCGATGGTGGATTGATGGAGATAGATACACTTTTTTGCGCCAACGGCTGCGACCTGAACGCAACCGCGCGCGATATTTTGGAGGGGTATATGGAGGACTATGTGGCCCACGAATATTGCTGCTCTTTCTACCTTGTGGTAGGTGAGCGGCTGGCCTATGCCGGTGAGGAAAGGGGGGAGGGTGAAGGCTATGAGGACTGAGTATCTTTTCGAGAAAGAAGTCGATAACGTGCTGTCGATGTTGACCCCAAAAAACGCGCTGATAATGCGTGTTGCGCTGCACACCGGCCTTCGCGTTAGTGATGTTCTGTCCTTTAAAACGGACCAATTAGCGTCACACTTTTGGGTAACTGAAAGCAAGACCGGCAAGCGGAGGCAGGTGGGTTTACCGCAGCCGCTACTTGGTGACCTTGAAAAACAGGCCGGGGAAATGTGGGTTTTTCCGGGCCGGAACGGCCGGAAACCCCACACGCGACAGGCTGTTTGGAAGGATGTCAAGCGCGCAGCCAAGGCGCTGCGGCTGCCGCAGAATGTGGCGCCGCATAGCGCAAGAAAGGTTTTTGCAGTCGATTTGCTGCAAAAATATGGTGATTTTGAACGAGTTCGGCGCGCATTGAATCACGGCAGCGCGGCCGTGACCTTGATATATGCGCTGGCTGACCAGCAGCTACAAAGCAAAAACCGGCGCCGGAGGGCCGCGCCCGGCCGCCGGAAAGTTTGAGTTGACAAACCGGCTGGAATGGTGTACCATATTTTTGCCCGGTCTGGAAAGGAGGAACAGCGAGGGGCCAAACGAAACAAAACCATTATTTTGTGGGCCGGGGAGGCCCGTATGCGTTCATTGGCTGAACACAGCCGATGATTCTTTTTTGAAGACAATGAACGCAACAAAATTTTTATTTTGTTGCGTTCGCCACTTATTAAGATGCAAGAACAGCTTCATGCCTCTCTCTCCCGAATGACTCTATTGATTTAAATCTTTTTCTTTACAAGCACATATTCTAGTGTTAAAATAATTAAAGAGTGAAATCGTTTTAACAGGAGGCTTTCCAATGAGTATTAAACGGATTGGTGTGCTAACCAGCGGCGGCGATGCGCCCGGCATGAATGCAGCAGTACGTTCTGTTGTGCGTACAGCAATGTTTCATGGTATTGAGTGCTATGGTATCCGTCGTGGCTATAACGGTCTTATCTCCGGTGACCTGGTACGACTGGACGAAAAGAGCATTTCTCACACAATCAACCGTGGTGGTACCATTCTCTACACCGCCCGCAGCAAGGAATTTATGACGGAAGAAGGTCAGAAAAAAGCTGTATCCACTTGCAGATTCCTTGGGCTTGACGGCATTGTTGCCATTGGCGGTGACGGCACATTTCGTGGCGCTAAGGCTTTATCCGCTCATGGTGTCAATGTAATATGTATTCCGGCTACCATTGATAACGATATCAGCTGCACCAATTACTCCATCGGCTTTGACACAGCTGCCAATACAGCTATTGAGTGTATTGACCGCCTTCGTGATACCATGCAGTCCCATGAGCGTTGCTCAGTTGTTGAGGTTATGGGTAGAAATGCCGGTTTTTTAGCCATGTACGTAGGTCTTGCCGTAGGCGCGACAGCTGTACTGGTTCCGGAGGAACCGGTAAATTTTGAACATGATGTGATTGAAAAGATTCGCCGTGCACGTTTTAACGGTTTCACGCATTATATGATTGTTGTCGCTGAAGGCTCCGGTTCCGCAGCCGAAATTGCTGCAAAAATTAAAGATTCCATCGATTTGGATCCCCGTGTGACCGTCCTCGGTCACATCCAACGCGGCGGTGTTCCCACCGGACGCGACCGCGTGAATGCCACAAAGATGGGCTATATGGCTGTTGAGTTGCTTCTGAAAGGTATGACAAACCGAATTGTATGTACCAACAACGGCAAGTTTACTGATGTTAGTATTGACGAAGGCTTAGCAATGGAGCGGCGTATTCAAAAAATGGAGGTTGAAGTCCTCGCCGCTATGACAGGCCTATAAGACACCCTCTCCCCTCTCCGTTGCACTCCTGAGATGCTTTTATACGAAAAAGTCTACCGTTCGCATGAACGGTAGACTTTTTTATGCTTTCGGATGACATTTTTGATACATCGTTTTCAGTTTTTGATTAATAAGGTGAGTGTACATCTGGGTTGAAGAGATATCACAGTGCCCCATTAACTCCTGCAAAGAACCGAGGTCGGCACCATTTTCCAGTAGATGAACCGCGAAGCTGTGACGCAATGTATGTGGCGTAATTTCTTTATCAATATGTGCCATTGCTTGGTAATGCTTTAAGATTTTCCAAAAACCCTGGCGGCTCATTCTGGAGCCGTTTACGTTTACAAATAAAGATTGTTCGCCGGAGGATGCGAGCATGGATTGCCGTATATCCCGTATATACACAGTCAAAGCACGCAAAGCAGCGGGGTAAAGCGGGATAGCTCTCGCTTTCTTGGCAGTAGCACATTTGATAATTCCAAGCTCTAGATTCACATCATCCAAATCCAGTTCAATCAACTCACTGACGCGCATGCCCGTTGCATACATTACCTCTAACATGGCTTTGTCCCGGTAACCCTTTGCATCAACGCAAATAGGCTGGGATAACAGCAACTCAATTTCCCTTCCGGTCAGGATTTGCGGCAGCTTCTTCTCTCCCCTATTAATTCTAATATCTGTAACTGGCGTCTTTTCACAGAAACCAAAAGAAACAAGATAAGAGTAAAAGTTCTTAAGGCTGGCTAGCGTCCGAGAGATGGTGGCCGCGGAACGTCCCTCGCTCTCCATAAACTGAAGATAGCTACTGATATTCAGTTGGGTAGCATCCAAAATGTCAGCATCTAACCACTCGTCAAATTGGCGAATGTCACGCATATAAGAGCTGATAGTGTTGGAGGATGCCTGCTTTACCTTTGTAAGGTAATTCTCGTAGGCTTTAATTAAATCCAACATGAACAAATGAACCTTCCTCTTAAATGTACTTTGATATATTTGCTAAAAAAGGCGATATGAAGAAAATGTCCGCAACTACAATTAAATAAGACAAAATAGAGACGAAACGAACATCCCTAGAAAAAGCAGGACAATTTTGGTTAGGATGGCGTAACAAAAGCCACCATATTAAAACAGAGATGCAACTACCTGAGAATAAGTAAAGAAACCGAATGAGCCATGCACCGCTTCCTAATGCTACATAGAGAAACATGCCAGTAAAACCACGGCACATAGCATTAAGAAACAAAAGCGGATAGTTAAGAAAAAAAGCTGGACACCACAAGGAAAAAACAGAAATACTAATCGGCAACCCTACAACAAAGAATAAAGATAACGGTGAAGCATATGTTGTCAAAACTTGCTGGATATCGAATGGAGAAGTTTTAGGATACAAAACTGCAAGAGAAATGCCAATTGCAAAACCAATCGTCCAAAAAAATGCAAGAATAACAAATCTAAGCTTTCGATATGTGATTGCATGTCCGAATAACAGGTTGGTATTCATTAATATGTTCCTCCATCCACAGTAAAACGGATTTTTGCTGTAAATAAAGCGAACATAACACTATATAGGCGAAAAGTCGGGAAATAATGTATGCTCCAATACTATACAACAAAATGTCCATGAATTCAAGTAAAAATGTATATTATTTCTATTTTTGTGAATTTTGTATATTTTTATGTTAACATCATTATGTTAACCCAAATTGCATATTGTGTATATTTATACATTTCCGATTACAGTGCGCAATATGTAGTTGTTTTAAGTGTTATGCAAGCACTAGATATTGAAGATGCAAGTTTTCTTTCATCGTTATAGCTGTAATCGTCTCAAAATGCGCTGTTGTTGATAATGTACAATCATCTTGTGATTCTAACCGCTCTCCCTCTTTTTTTAGTGGGTCTAAGTTTCAATATAACGACAGCCACACCTCCTATAAGCACCGACACCACACCACTGCCGACATTTTGGAATCGACCGTCGTAGAATACGATCCCCCACCCTAACAGTACAACAAGAATGCCTCCTGTTATCAGTCCAATCACAGGAATATATCTCCCTTTTGTTATCCCAGTGCCAATCAAACCTCCTAAGAGGGTGCTGATCATCCGAATAGTAAAAATATATATTCCGATAGAATCTTCCGATATGCTCCCGTTTATTGCAAAGCTTGTCAGCGTAAGTGACATCAAAAGAGAAATTGCCAAAGCGGACGCAATTCCAATAACCACCCCAGCTGTCACTGTGCTCCCTGTTGCTCTACGTTTGTTCTTTTTCATGCACTTCTCCCCTTTCTGCTCAAGATTATTCGAGTAATTTAAAAAATAGAACCTCAGCGCCTCTCCTTGTGTATAAGTTTTTCCTATAAAAAAGCAATCCCCACAGCGCTTTGGCCGCGGGGATTGCTGTAAATGCTTATTTTCCAATATAATTCATTGAGACTACAGCTACTTATTATTTGCGTTTAATATATGTTTCACCAATTCATCACGTCCGGTTCCCTTTTCTGCAGAAAAAGGAATGACCGGGCAATCCTCCGGAAGCTCCAAATCCATCCGGATTTGCTGTATGTTTGGAATCAGCTCACTTTTTTTAAGCTTATCCAGTTTGTTTGCAACAACAACAAAAGGGCATCCACTCTCTAAAAACCAGTTGGCCATTGTAATATCGTTGTTGGTTGGCGCATGACGGGCATCCACGATGAGAACACCCAAATCGATACGCTGTGCCGCGAAGTACTCCTCCATCAGCTTTCCCCAGCGATCCTTCTCCTGCTGAGAAACCTTTGCATAGCCATAACCGGGCAAGTCGACAAAATAGCAGGTCTTATCCACCACAAAATAATTCACATGGATGGTTTTACCGGGTTTTTCACCTACTCGGGCAAAGTTTTTTCGCAGTAGAACTCGATTGATTACAGATGACTTGCCTACATTGGATTTGCCGGCAAATGCTATCTCTGGCAGTCGGCTCCCCGGAAAATCCTTGGGAGCCGCTGCGGAAATGAGAAATTCAACATTATTAAAATTCATCCCGTTACCTCACTGGCGAATTACAGGCGTTCGAGTCTTTGCCCTTACATCCTCTGGGATATCCGTAAGAATTGCAGGCACCACTTCTGTCATCCGATTCAATGCCGTTTCAAGCACGGTATCTACAGACTCGGCAATCACGAAGTTCAATGCATTGCGCACTGTCTGGTCGATCTCCGATAAATCCCGTTCGTTGTCCTTAGGAATAATCACCGTACGAATTCCATGACGAAGCGCTGCCATGGTCTTTTCCTTCAA
>JBGVPJ010000093.1:0-8454 GCA_045126955.1 Faecousia sp. | reverse complement strand
AGTGCGCACACTGGCGTGGCAATCTCCTCAATAATATGGCAACATAGAAAATTTTCAGGCAGCAGCTCCTGGGGGAAGGCCTTGTGCTGCGCGCAAGCGGTTTCCACCATCCCGCTCTCTCTGTGTGCGTGTTGCCAACATAAGACGACCCAATCAATGCTTTTGTCTATCTTAATGAATATTAGCATATTATTATCAAAAATGCAAGTAAAATTTCGAAATCTTGACGAAAAACACCTCCCGTGATACCATATTGACAGATTAAAATTGAGGTGAATGGCATGAAAACCATAGAGCTGAATCATAATGAGGTATTACAGTTGCTCCCTGACAGAAATCCCCTGGCGCATAAGGGTGATTTTGGAAGAATTCTTTTGTTATGCGGAAGCCGTGGTTACACCGGTGCTGCTGCCTTGGCAGCAATGGGTGCACTTCGCTGTGGGGCGGGTTTGGTGTATTTGGGTGTACCGGAGAGTATCTATGCTATTGAGGCTGTAAAGCTGACAGAGCCGGTTGTTTTTCCTTTGAATGAAGAAAACGGTATGCTTTCAAGTGCGTCTGTCAACCAAATTCTTGACCGTCTGCCGAATATGGATGCGGTGCTCATTGGACCGGGTATTGGGTGCAGTAAGGGTACATTTTCTGTTGTGGAAGCTGTTTTAAATGGGTATAAAGGACCGGTCGTACTGGACGCTGACGGCATAAATGTCCTGTCCGGGCATATAGATATACTGCGTGGCAGGACAGGCACAACTGTTTTGACGCCCCACGAAGGGGAGTTTCATCGCATTTGCGGAACATTTACCGGCGACCGGATTGCGTCCGCAAAGCGCTTTGCGGAGGATAACAACGCCATTGTGCTGTTAAAGGGACACCGTACAGTGATTACTGACGGAAATACATGCTATATAAATCCCACCGGCAATCCGGGTATGGCAGTTGGCGGAAGCGGGGATGTGCTATCCGGTATGATTACGGCGCTTCTGGGGCAGGGAATTGCACCGCTGCAGGCTTCTGCCTGCGGTGCATGGCTACACGGTGCTGCCGGGGATATCTGCGCCGAAGAAATCGGGCAGTACGGCATGCTTCCTACGGATATGCTGCAGGTTCTTCCACGACTACTCAAATAAGGTGGGAACCCTATGCGGGTGAAGATTGCGGCAATTTTATGTGTTCTATTTCTATTTTCCGGGTGTAAAAATGCAGATGCACCGCTGGATAAGGCGCTTGCACTGCGGAGTCAATTACTTGACAGCAACGGCTGTAGCTTTCGCGTCAACATCACAGCGGATTATGTTGAGAAAGTATATGTCTTTGGCATGGACTGCAAGGCGGACAAAGAGGGAAATCTGACATTTTCCGTTACGGAACCGGACACCATTGCGGGAATTACCGGAAAAATCACAACCGCCGGTGGAGCCATTACCTTCGACGACAAAGTATTAGCTTTTAAAACTATGGCAGATGGTCAGATTACCCCTGTGACAGCTCCATGGCTATTTATAAATACACTGCGAAGCGGTTACTTAAATGGCTGTACAGAGGGTGAAAACAGTTTTGAGATTTCAATTGATGACAGTTATGAGGAAGATGCTCTTCGTTTGAATATTCGGGTTGAGAATGATTTGCCTGTTTTTGGTGAGATTTTTTGGCAAGGTCGTCGCCTACTGACGCTTACAGTCGAAGATTTTGCTTATTTGTAGCTTTTTATCCGACGGGTGCATAGGATAATTTGACAGTGCCACCGTATATTTTTCCTGTGTGCGTGGGAGAATACCAATAGCCGCGTTACATAATGGATTATCCGGTAGCGCTGGCAATGATTCTTCGGAGCGTGAAGCACATGGATAGCACAGTCAGGCGCGGTGATATTTTCTATGCGGATTTATCACCGGTTGTTGGTAGCGAACAGGGCGGTACCCGTCCGGTCCTAATTGTCCAAAATGACACAGGAAACCGCCATTCTCCCACAGTCATTGCAGCAGCAATCACCAGTCAGACAGGAAAGGCTAGACTTCCTACCCATATTAATATTGCCGGTGGCAGTGTAGGATTAAGCAAGGATTCCGTCATACTTTTGGAGCAGATACGTACCATTGACAAGCGTCGTCTGCGGGAGCACATGGGACATCTTGGTGAGCAGCAAATGGCGATGGTGGATGATGCAATTGCCGTCAGCTTTGGATTAAATGAACCCAGGTAATGAAATACCCCCTTGCAGCATAAATTTGCTGCAAGGGGGTATGTATTTTGTATGATATTTTATTAGATGCTGTGCCGGTGGGAAAGGCAGAGGTGCAAACAGAGGGGCTATATTACAAATTCTTATGTAATTGCACTCTCCCAAACTCCGAAATGTACAGAGTCGCTGTCAGTGATGGCAATGCCACCAAGGATTTAGGTATCTGCGTGCCTACCGGGTCAAAGTTTGCGCTAACAGCACGGATACCGGCTAAATATCTTAAGGGGGAGAGGCTAACATTTACACTGGTACCCAATAATACAGCCAAGAGGCGAACAGAAATCCCTGTTGCAACCGGTCGACCCTTTGAACAACTGGAGAAACTGGAAACTGCCCGTTTGTCATTTGCAAACGGGCAGCCGGTGATTGTTATAGATTAAGCTCTAAGCCAACAGGACAGTGGTCAGAGCCAAGAACGTCCGCATAAATCGGTGTCGCGGCAATTTTGTCCTTTATTCGGTCGGACACAAGAAAATAGTCAATTCGCCATCCTGCATTGTTTTGACGAGCCTTGAACATATAGCTCCACCAGGTATAAGCACCTGTTGTCTCCGGATAAAGATAACGGAAGGTGTCTGTAAAGCCTTGTGCAAGGAGCTTTGTGAAGCAGTTTCGTTCCTGATCGGAAAAGCCGGCATTGCCCCGATTGGAGGCGGGATTTTTTAAATCAATTTCCTGATGCGCAACATTTAAATCACCGCAGACAATCACAGGCTTTTGTGCATCCAGTTCTTTGAGATAAGCGGCAAAAGCGTCTTCCCATTGCATCCGATGGTCAATTCGTGCCAATTCCCGCTGTGCGTTAGGCGTATAACAGGTGACAAGATAAAAGTCCGGATATTCCAAAGTAATGACCCGTCCTTCGGTATCCAATGCCTCAACACCAATACCAAGTGACGAGGAAAGCGGTGTTGTTTTGGAAAAGATCGCAGTTCCTGAATAGCCTTTCTTTTGTGCATAATTCCAATGTTGAGTGTAATCGGGCAAGTTCAGCTCTATTTGCCCTTCCTGCAGTTTTGTTTCCTGCAGACAGAAAAAATCTGCATTTGACTCGTGAAAGAAATCCATAAATCCTTTTTGCATACAGGCGCGCAGGCCGTTTACATTCCAAGATATAAAACGCATGGCAGTTTCCCCGTTATCCAATTTGAGTTGCATTCGTCAGACACAGATTCGACCGTGTCATGGTTAATGTTGTTCTGCTATAGGAACCATCAATTTTTAAATTTACAGTTTCCACATCTGTTAATCCAAACAAGGTCATACTTATGCAAGCACACGCCAGTGTCAGTTCGTTAGGCGCAAGTTTTGAAAAATGTACATTCAAAACAAGGTTTGCAGTGGTATCCTTTTGCTCATAACGTAATATCCAGGCACCCAAGGGAAAAGGAGATGTGCATTTTCCATTGGTAGAGCTGGTGATATAGTCATTTAAGAACCCATGAATATTCTCATGCCAACCGGAATAATCACGAACTTCCCGTGCTAATGCACCGTTTTCTGAATTGTACACAATCGGAGATGCACAGAAAAATACATCAACAGGCTCCTTAAATTCATTAGATGCGTTATTGCATCCAAATAGACAGACGCATAATGCAATCATGCAGAGTAGACAGAGTGCTTGTTTCATAGTGTTTCCTCCGTGTCAAAAGCAGGGAAGGCGAGTGTAAATGTTGTTCCTTCTCCAACGGTACTTTCAACACCAATGGTTCCCTGGTTACGCTCGACTATATTTCGTACAATAGAAAGGCCTAGACCACTGCCGCCTGTTTTCCGTGAGCGAGCTTTATCGACTCTATAGAATCGCTCAAATATGTGCCCAATGGCATCCTCAGGGATACCTACACCGGTATCTCTTATCCGTAAAAGGGCATTGTCTCCTTCCCGGTGCAGGGATAGAAAGACCTTGCCGCCGGTTACATTATACTTTATGGCGTTTTCCACCAGGTTGAAGATTATCTGATACAGATCGTCCTCCAAAACAAGAATTGGACAGTCGTTCGCAAAATCGGTCTCAAAAGTAATATTGTTTCGTTCTGCATGTATGGTTAGCATATGAATCACACGCTGTATGGTGGGGGTCATATACACTATTTCACAGTCACTGTCCTTCTGACTTTCAATTCTTGAAAGGGAGAGAAGCTTTTCCGACATACGATTCAATCTGTCAGCTTCGTTGCCTATGTCACCTACAAATTCTCGGATGGTTGCAATATCCATGTCGTTTTGCAGGTTGGAATCAGACAGCAGCTTAATAGAGGCGAGGGGTGTTTTTAACTCATGGGAGGCATCGGAAACAAAATTATTTCGTTTTTGCTCCGAGGTTTGCAGTCGGGAAACGAGGTCGTTGAACTCGTTACCCAAAATGGTGAGTTCATCGTTGCCGCCTATTTTTACGCCTTGAGAATAGTCACCCTCACGAATGGTACGCATAGATGCAGTAATTTTCTTTAGTCGATTGGAAAAGGAGTGGGAATAAATCAAAGAGAAGATAATAACGGCCAGCTCCAGAATAATACTGATAGTTAGTGTGTTTTTTTGAAGGGACTGTATCAAGGCACCTTGCTGGGCATCAAATTCCATCATGTAGACACAGCCTATGAGGGTTCCGTAGGAGTAGACAGGTGTTGCGGCACGGGATTGTATAATTCCGTTATGGTAATTGCCACTGAATACATTATTTCCTTTTAAAGCTTGTACAACTTCCGCAAAGAGAATAAATTGACCAGAGTCCTTGGCAGTACTGCTGGAATCAAAAATTGTTACGCCAGCTGAATCGGTTACCAGCAGTCGGGAAACATTGACGCGGTTAAGCTGAGAAACAGCGCTGCTTACGGTTGTTTTATTCATGACCTCCAGCTTGCCAATCTCATTTGCTACAATTTGGCACTTTTCAATCATTGCGGTTTCTTTGCCGGTAAAAAACAGTGTTTGGGTGATCTCAGAGGAATAAATATTTAAAAAAAACAGCACGAGAAATGTTACCACGATGTAGGTTACAGCGTAGCGAAATTGTGAACTTCTCAATTGTATGCCCCATTTGGGTTTATTTTCGGAAGTAATAGCCAACGCCCCATTTCGTCATAATATACTGTGGATCTGCAGGATTCTCTTCAAGCTTTTCACGCAATCTGCGAATATGGACATCCAAAGTCCGTATATCACTGCGGTACTCATAAGCCCATATAGTATCAAGCAGTGCTTCTCTCGAATATACGCGGTTGGGGTTTTGCATTAAGAATTCAATTACATCAAACTCCTTGGCGGTAAGTTCAACAAGCTCGCCGGAGCGGTAACCGTTTCGCGCATCTAAGTCCAGTGTTATAGTGCCGATGGTTAATGTGTTAGCAACCGGTGTAGCGTGCTCGCGGGATCTTCTTAGCAGTGCACGAATTCTTGCTTTCAGCTCCAAAATGTTGAAAGGTTTTGTCAAATAGTCATCTGCACCGTGGTCAAAACCCATCAGTTTATCCATGTCTTCTGCTTTTGCCGTTAAGAGAATGATGGGCACATTAGAGAACTCCCGAATTTGGGAGCAGGCTGTCAATCCATCCATTTCCGGCATCATGACATCCAGAACAATTAAACTGGGGTTCTCGTTTTTTGCAGCAGCGATTGCTTCAAGACCGTTTGAGCCGGTGATCACCTCATAGCCGTCGTTTTGTAGATTAAAGCGAATTCCCTTTACCAATAGATCCTCGTCATCAACTACCAGTATTTTCATAGCTTCCTCCTATTTTTATGTACGGTTCTATTTGTTCGAATTTTTTATTACCGATACCGCTTACATTCATCAGCTCTTTTAATGAAACAAATCTACCGTGCTCTGTGCGGTAATCCAGTATCCTTTGGGCGAGCGCCTCACCGACTCCCGGCAAAAGCTGCAACTGTTGCAGCGATGCGGTGTTGATATCAATCCGCATGTCGGGCTCAATGTTTGATTCGTCATTATTATGCTGCGTTGATGTAACAACCTTGTTGAGGGGAATGTAGGCGTTTGTTAGGTTTCTACCAACAAATATACCCACAAGCAGGCAAAGAAACACACCGGTGATGCCGAGGAGTATCCACTGGTGTTTCTTCATTTATGTCACCTCCTGCATTGACTAGGTCTTCAAAAGCTGTTATAATACATTATACACAAGAATGCAACGTCGGACAAGTCCGGCGATGGAATATTGAGGGGAATTTATGAAAAAAGTTGGTGTAATTTGTCTGATAATTTGCCTGCTGCTCTGTTTGTATCCTGTGTCTGCTGCCGATTTGAACGAGGATGCCTCTGTCACAAGCGGCTGCAACACGCTAGATGGTTGTGTTCCGGTACTAGGCAGCCAACAGATTGTAAAGAATGCGGCGGCAGTGCTTCTTTATGAAACCAATACGGATACACTGATGTATGCCTACAATGCAGACGACAAGATTCCCCCTGCAAGTCTTGCAAAAATACTCACGGCTCTGATTGCAATTGAAAAAGGCGATATGAACGATGCTGTGGCGGTACGTGCAGATGTATTGTCAACGGTGTCTCCCGGTGCGGCAGTAAGTGGTCTGATTGCAGGTGAGGTGCTGACAGTCAGGGATTTGCTGTATTGCATGATGGTTGCATCCGGAAATGATGCCGCAGCTGTGCTTGCGGAACATGTGATGGGTAGCCAAAAGGCGTTTGTTGACGAAATGAATCGGTACGCAGTTGAGCTTGGCTGTACAGGAACGAATTTCACTAACGTCCACGGATTACACAATAAAAACCAATATACAACCGCCAGAGATGTGGGCAGATTCCTTGCAAAGGCTATACAAAACGAGCAATTTCGAGAAGTGTTTGGCGCAAAGTACTACGCCGTGCCCGCTACCAACAAATCTGATATACGGCACTTGTATACCCAAAATTATCTTCTAAATAGCAATATTACGGACGACTATTATGATACCCGTGTGACCGGTAGCCGGACGGGTGTTGCAAATGATATGACGAGGAGCATTGCTTCAACTGCCAAAGTGGGTGAAATGAATCTGCTGTGTGTGGTAATGGGATCTAAGTCAGATTACGACGATAAGGGTAATATAAAGAAAGTCGGCGGCTATGAAGAAAGCCGAAAGTTGTTGGATTCGGGATTCAATGGCTATAAAGCTGTGCAGATTCTACATCCCAATCAAGTCTTGCTCCAGAGCAGTGTTGTTGGCGGAAGCTCCGATGTGTCTATCGGAACCGCGGACGCAGCCTTTGCAGTCATTCCTTATGATGTCGATGCAGACGATCTTGTCTATCGGTATGTGAATGAGAAAAGCTTAACAGCACCGATTGAAAAGGGGGAGATTTTGTCTACTGTGCAGGTTTGGTGCGGTTCTCTTTGCATTGCCCAAGAAGAACTTTATGCCCTTAACAAAGTAGAAATCCCCCAAGCGCCCCAAGAGAAGGAGCCCATAGCTGTTCAAACTACAGACTTTTGGACGGTATTTCTGTATGTGCTCGGTGCACTTCTGGTGATTGCTCTGTTGGGTTTTATTGTTATGACAGTTCTTCGTGCCACAAAAATTGCAAAAGTAAAAAAACAGAGCCGCCGCAACAGCAGAAACCGCAGGAGAAGCAGATAGTATGGAGCAGTGGGAGGAACTGGAGCGCACTTGCCTGCAATGCACGCGGTGCGGCCTTTGCAGCGGCCGGAGCAATGTGGTATTTGGTGTGGGCAAAAAGGATGCGGACATTCTCTTTATTGGTGAAGGACCCGGAGAACAGGAGGACCTGCAGGGAGAGCCCTTTGTTGGCCCTGCGGGAAAACTGCTAGACGACATGCTGTCCATAATTGATTTGGACAGAAGTAAGGTGTACATTGCCAATATTGTTAAGTGCCGTCCTCCCCAAAACCGCGACCCGCAGGAGGACGAGCAGGAAGCATGTATCGGGTATCTGCGCAAACAGATAGCGCTGATCCAGCCTAAGATTATTGTCTGCCTTGGCAGAATCTCCGCAAGAAAGATCATAGATCCCCAGTACCGAATAACCCGTGAGCATGGCGCCTGGATCAATCGTAACGGAGTTTGGATGACCGCTATTTACCATCCGTCGGCACTGCTGCGGGATTTGTCCAAGCGTCCTGAAACCTTTGATGATTTGCTGGCAATACGGAAAAAGATGCAGCAACTCAGTGCAAACTTTGGACACACTATTTGACCGCATAATTTCTCACTGCAGTACATTGTAATCGGAT
>JBGVPJ010000092.1:0-18533 GCA_045126955.1 Faecousia sp. | reverse complement strand
GTGCAAGAGCTTCGCAAAAACAAACGCCGCCCCACCAAGACGGGACGGACGAGCCTGTTTTCGGGATTGGTATTCTGCCCCGATTGTGGTGCAAAGCTTCATTTCTGTGCATCCAAGAGTTTACGCCGTGACCAAGAGTTTTTCCGCTGCGCCAACTACAAGGATGGCAGAGGAACTTGCAAAATCCATTATATCCGTGATGTTGTGCTTGAAGATATTGTAAAAGAAGCAATCAGCGGACTTGCGGATTTTGTAAAGTGCCACGAAGCGGTATTTCTGTATATGTTGGCAAAGAAAAACAGTGCGATGCAGAAAGCAGAATATAACCATATGAAATTGGCGGTGGAGCGTGATGAAAAGCGCATAAAAAATATTGACCGTTTGATTAAATCGCTCTATGAGGACAAAGTTCTTGGTGAGTTGGAAGATGACCGCTATACCACACTAATGTCTGAGTACGAAAAGGAACAGCGGGAATTGATCGCTTCGGTTGCGGCAATGCGTAAAACTTTGGAAAGCACCGACCAAAAAGCGGTGGATTTAAGACTTTTGCTTAAAACCCTTAGAGAACTTACCGATGTGAATGAGCTTACGCCTACAATCGTAAATTCGCTGATTGACCGTATCGAAGTTCACAATAACGACAAGTCAAGCGGTCATTGTTACGTGAAGGTCGATATTTATTTCTCGGCTGTGGGTATGATTGATATTCCTACGGCAGAGGAAATCCGTGCTATGATAGAGGAAATTAAGAAAGATCCCCAACAATTCCGCTATGTGGCGTAAAAAGAGGAAACGGTGCAACCCCTCACGGGGTTACACCGTACCTACATAGAGATTACTTCCTTATGGGACTGCCCCAAATGGGGTCTCTCTTTTATTGTAAGAGGGTAACGGACTCGAACCCATAGCAGTGGAACTGTCCGGTGGACAGTTCCTGCCACCAGTGCAAACACTGGTGGCTACCTTAATTTTTGCCAAAGGCAAAAATGCAAATCGAGTCCGGCCACCGGCACCAAAACACCTACCCTTATCGGATACAATGGTATCTGTAAGGGTAGGTATTTTTTATCCCCGTAAGGCATTATTGTTGAAGTTGTCAATCGTTTGCTGTATAATGAACAAAAAAGGTGGTGAATCAGGTGGAGAAAATTTCTTGGAAAAAGATCGTTATTGCAAGTGCAATTGTTATTTTTTTGCTCATTATTATTAGTACGGCTTTAGCTGTAAACAGCATTATACAATACAGCAAACTGGATGAAAAGACCAAGTGCGATACTGCAATCATACTAGGTGCGGCAACATTCAACGGAGAGGTTTCACCTGTGTACCGGGAAAGAATCCATCACGGCATTTGGCTTTATGAAAACGGATATGTGGACTATCTAATTATGACCGGTGGAGTTGGTAACGGAAACGAAACATCGGATGCCTATGTTGCAAAACAATACGCAATTTCCAAAGGAATCCCCGAAGAAGCGATCTTTATTGAAGAACAATCTACAATTACAGAGGAAAATTTAGAAAACGCAAAGGCAATTATGGCAGAAAATTCTCTGAATACTGCCATTATCGTAAGCGATCCGCTGCATATGAAACGGGCAATGACAATGGCAAAGGATTACGGTATCAGCGCTTACTCTTCGCCTACACCAACAACAATGTATCAAAGCAATAAAACAAAGATACCGTTTTTAGCCAGAGAAGTATTTTTCTATATTGGTTATTTAATTGTCCGTCCATTCCGATGAGTGTAGCCGTTTAACGAATGCAATGCTCTGCGAGGTTGCGTTGCATTGTATCAAACTGTGTAGTATATGCCAAAGCTCTAAAGGTGTGAGCCTTTAGGGCTTACTTTTTCACTTTTCACTAAAAACGCATTCAGCATTTTTGAAAGCAATAAGTAATAGTGAATAGTGAAGAAGTTGTGGTATCCGCTTCTCGGATAATTTTATTTCTTGCTTTGATTTTGAATATTCTCAATTGCTTCTGCCAATATCCTTTGCACCCGTGACCAGAGCTGTTCAGCAACGATTACACGCTTATACTGTCCACATTCTTCGCACAAATCTTTATCCCAGGAAAAAGCGTATCTCCATTTGGAATCATGGGTTTCGTTAATCTTGTTCCAGCAGTCTAAACAGAACTCTGCCATACATATCACCTCAACGGTATTATATACCGACTGCATTGCAAACGCAATGCATATTTTCTTGGCATAGTGTCATACTATTATAGCAAGACAAACGCAATGCTTAAAGAGGTGATATTGTGGGAAAGTTTAAGATTCCGGAGACCCCGCCTACTATTAATAAAACCATTCGATTTCCAAATAATATTGTAGAAGAAGTTGAACAGGCAATTAAAGGAAAAGACTGTACTTTTTCCTCTTTTGTGATTGCTGCTGTTCGTGCCGCTCTCGAGGATTTGAAAAAATAAAGATTTTAATGCTTGATTTTGTTCTATAAACAAAGGAGTAAATTCGCTGATTTTCCTAGTCTTTTGCTTAAATCCTATAAGACAACTCGTACCAAAGCCTTCAAACCCGAACCTTTTACCGATTAGTGAAACGTTCGGGTTTGTTGTTTTCTTAAATAATACATAAGTCTTTGTTTGTGCTGTCCGCGCAAAAAGAGGCAGTCTATTCTGTAAAATCCAGCTTTTCTTAACTTAACGATATTGCCGCATAGGCGAGGCATTTCATGGCCATTGCAAGAGCCGGCAGTAAAAAATCTATACTTTCCTTTTTTTCATAGCTGTGGTATCATAGTAAAAAAAGGAGGGGGGGCAAATAATGACTCTGCAGCGGTTTTTTGAAGAAAACCCCACCGTGGCACTGGCTTTTTCCGGTGGCGTGGACTCGGCCTATCTCCTATATGCCGCCAAAGCCTGCGGCGCACAGATACATGTCTATTATGCCAAAACCCCCTTCCAGCCCCGATTTGAATATGACGATGCCCTGCGCCTTGCCCGACAGCTGGAGGTCCCCATGACCACTGTAGAATTGGATGTGCTTGCAGACCCTGCCATTGCCGCAAATCCCCATAATCGCTGCTATTTTTGCAAGCAAAAAATCTTTACTGCCATCTTGGAAGCGGCCGAAAAAGACGGTTTTTCCCTTGTCATTGACGGCACCAACGCCTCTGATGATGCCTCCGACCGACCGGGAATGCACGCTCTTAAGGAGCTTCAGGTGCGCTCGCCTTTGCGGGAATGCGGTCTTACAAAGGCGGAAATCCGCCGTCTGTCCAAGGAGGCCGGCCTGTTCACCCACGACAAGCCTGCCTATGCCTGCCTTGCCACCCGAATTCCCACAGGAACACCCATTACAACTGATTTGCTTGCCCGGACGGAGCGCAATGAGGAACTGCTGAAACGCCTTGGCTTTTTGGATTTTCGCATCCGTCTGGTAGGAAACAGCGCTAAAATACAGCTTACCGAAGACCAGCTTCCTCTGCTTCTGCACCATAGAGAGGCCATTCTTCAGGAACTGAAACAGGACTACAGCACTGTCCTTTTGGACTTGGAGGTACGCCAATGAATACGGATATCAAAGCGCTTTTAACAGCCGTACAGGACGGCAGTGTCAGTGTGGACGATGCTCTGCTGCAGCTGAAGCATCAGCCCTTTGAAGATTTGGGCTACGCCAAGGTGGATTTACACCGGCGGGTGCGGCAGGGTGCAAATGAGGTGATTTACGGAGCAGGCAAAACCGCTGAGCAAATCATCGGTATTTTGGATACCATGGCGCAGAATGGGCAGAAAAACGTGCTCATTACCCGTTTGAATACAGAGACAGCCAATGCCATCTCCGAGAAAATGCCCATCACCTACTATGAAAACGCACAGGTCGCCGTTGCCGGCCGGATGGCGGCACCCGGCGGACTGGGAAAAATTGTGGTCGCCACCGGCGGCACCAGTGACATTCCCGTGGCAGAGGAGGCCGCTCTCACCGCAGAATTTTTGGGCAATACCGTGGTTCGCCTGTACGATGTGGGCGTTTCCGGTCTGCACAGACTGCTGAACCACTCTGAGGAACTGATGGGTGCCAGTGTGGTCATTGCCATCGCAGGCATGGAGGGTGCCCTTGCCAGTGTGGTAGGCGGTTTGGTGGACTGCCCGGTGATTGCGGTGCCCACAAGTGTTGGGTACGGTGCTGCCTTCGGAGGCCTTGCCGCATTGCTTTCCATGCTTAACTCCTGTGCCAGCGGCGTATCCGTAGTGAATATTGACAACGGCTTCGGTGCCGGTTACTTAGCCAGTATGATAAACCACATGGGAGGCTCCAAATGAAGATACTGTATTTAGACTGCGGCATGGGTGCCGCCGGTGATATGCTCACCGCCTCCCTTTTAGAATTATTTGAAAATCCCCCGGCAGTTTTGGCGGAGCTGAACGGCCTTGGGATTCCGGACGTACAATTTCTCGCTGAAAAAAGTGTAAAATGCGGCGTGACCGGTACCCATGTCCGAGTTTTGGTGGCAGGCGAAGAGGAAGCTGCCCGCAATCACAACCATCACCACAGCGGTATAGCGGACATCGCCCACATTGTGGGGCATTTACATGTTTCCGAAAAAATCCGCAAACAGATCCTTGACATTTATGAAATAATTGCCCAAGCGGAGAGTGTTGTCCACGGCGTACCCGTCACCCAGATTCACTTCCATGAGGTGGGTACCATGGATGCCATCGCCGATATCTCCGCCGTGTGCTATCTCATGGATAAGTTGGGTGTAGGGGAAGTGTACGCCTCCCCTGTCCATGTGGGCAGCGGGCAGGTGAAATGCGCCCACGGCCTGCTCCCCGTGCCCACACCGGCAACCGCCCGTATTCTGCAGGGCATCCCCATTTACGGAGGGCAAATCAAAGGTGAGCTTTGCACCCCCACCGGCGCGGCGCTGCTTAAATATTATGTAAACCATTTTGACGGCATGCCCCCCATGGAGGTAAATGCCATCGGCTACGGCATGGGCAAAAAGGATTTCGAAGCCCCAAACTGTGTGCGGGCAATGGCAGGCACCATCACCGGCCAGGAGGATGATGTGCTGGAGCTATCCTGTAATTTGGACGATATGACCGGTGAGGCTATCGGCTTTGCCATGGAGCAGCTACTGTCAGCAGGTGCGTTGGATGTGTTCACAACGCCCATCGGCATGAAAAAAGGCCGCCCGGGCGTTTTACTGACGGTGCTGTGTCACCCGATGGATAAAGAGCTTCTATTATCGCTCATCTTCCGCCACACCACCACCTTAGGCATCCGCGAAAACCGCCTTCACCGCTATACACTCAATCGCAGAACGGAAGTTGTGAACACACCTTACGGCCCTGTGCATCAGAAGATTGCCGAAGGGTACGGTGTAGAACGGCGAAAATACGAATATGAGGATTTGGCCCGGATTGCCCGAGAGGAGAACCTCTCTCTGGAGCAGTTAAACCTGTAAACGATACCTTTTGCAGATCTTGCAGCAGGCGTATTTCGTGCGCATACTACCCGTTTCTCGAAAAATGTCGAAAAAATGTACCTGCACACCACTTGCCTTACCCTCAATAATTTGGTATGCTATTTTAGTACACTATTATTCATGACGGAGGAGGTTGCATATGCAGAAATTGTTGATTGTGGATGCATCCGAGTCCTTCACCGACGCCCTTGAGGACGTTTTAAAAAACGAATTTGACCTGCAAATCTGTCACGACGGAGAAACCGCCTTGGAACAGCTCCTCTCTTTTCAGCCGGAGGTGCTGATTCTGAATCTCATGCTACCCTTTAAGGACGGCTTAACGGTGCTGCAGGAGAGTGCCCACCGCCCTCGTGTGATTTTGGCAGTGTGTCCCTATGTGAATGCCTATATTGAGCAGGCCGCCGTTAATTTGGGTGTGCAATTTATTATGATTATGCCCACCGTTAATGCGCTAAGAGTGCGGCTTATGGATATGATTGCCACCATTGCACCCAAATCAGACCCATCCAGCCAAACACAGGTACACCTGCATATTCTAAACTTTCTTACCCATTTGGACGGCTACCATCAGCTGTGTATAGGAATTCCAATCTTTGCCAAAAATCCCAATATGCGCCTGTCAAAGGAGCTGTATCCTGCCATTGCGGCGCATTTCGGTTATCCGGATGCCCGAACGGTAGAACACTCCATCCGCAAGGCCATTGAGGCCGCATGGACACGCAAAAACACCGCCGTCTGGGCGAAGTACTTCCCTCCGAAATCGGACGGCACCATCCCCTGCCCAACCAACAAGGAATTCATCTCCCATGTGGCGGAAATGTTGGAATTATAAATACAAAAAACGCCCCGACTCTTACGAGCCGGGGCGTTCCCTTACTGTCCGGTAATACCGGACTTTTCATGTTGGGTGCCAAAATAGAAGGACACCACCATAGATACAATGACCATCACGTTGTCAGGCTGAATTTTCCCTTGAAAAGCCAGCACCGAAAACACCGTCACAACAGCCAATGTCACCACGGTCTTCACCTTAATAAGCTCCGCAACTCTTTGTAAAATCTCCTGCATGGGCTCTTACACCCCCTTTTCCAAATCGGTCAGCCTGTGATTAATCACTTTAATTTGCTCCTCTACCACCGGCATCCGCCGGGCAAAGCCGTTGTGCTCCCGAACCTCCCGAGTCAGCTCGGATATCTCCGTCTGCATCACAGCCATTACAATTTCCTGCTTTTTCTCGCTCCGTCTGGAGGTGGTCAGACAGGTCACCACAACGCCGATTAAGGACAAACCGCCGGTAATCAGGGCCACTACGATTGCTTCATTCATCGTCTCCCCCCTATTCCATCCCCAGCAGTTTGCGCCAAGTCTTATTTGCCGCCGTGATTTCTCCGTCCACCCAACAGCGGTTGTCCCTTTGAAAGGCTTGCACCGCTGCTTGGAATTTGGGACCCGCCACGCCGTCTGCAATCCCAACCTGTCCATACCCCAGCGCTGCCAGCCGTTTCTGCACCGCCTCCACAGCCGGATGCCTTTGGTTTTTATATACAGACAGGGTCACGGTCTTGCCGATGGTTTCCTCGTCTGCAACGCCATTCACAGAAGCACCACAGGCCTTCTGCACATCCCTGATGAATTGCTCCAAGGTATACCTTTTTTGCAAACCCGCCACCTTGGCGATGCCCTCCATTGTGGCATAAGCCACCACCTTGGCATAAGCATTCTGCAAAATTATCGGAGCATCCTGCACAGAGTCCATAAATCCGTACTCCATGAGCACCGCAGGCATGTGGGTATATTTCAGCACATGAAACCTCGCCGTTTTCTTAGGTTCTGCCCGGTTGCCACGAATACCGCCTGCGGCAATGCAGGCGTCATAAATGGCATCCCGATACCGGGCACCCTCCTTGCTGCCTGGGTAAGAGTACGCCACAATACCGCCGGCGTCGGTCAGCTTTGCTCCGGCATTGTGGTGGATAGATAGAGCGAAATTCGCCCGGAAGCTATTGGCTCTGTCGCACCGCGCCTGCAGCTTCACACTGGTTTCTCCGGTGGGGTCATCGGTCCGCAGCAGTTCCACACCCTCATACTGCGCTGCAGCCTCCGCAAAATACCGTGCCACCCGATCATTGAGGGTCCATTCTCGGGTTCCGGCCAAATCAAGGCACTGAGGAAGCCGTTTACCTGCCTCGTGGAGGTAATGTCCTGCGCCATAAGCGATTCGAAATGCCATTTTGACGCCCCCCTTACACAATTATTTCTGTATACAGACCCGCTAATTCAATTAAAAGCTCACTTGCCGTGTTTTCATTCATGCAAGCACCTCCAATTCATTTATTTTATCTCTGATTGTCTGCCGCTGAGTGTGCAGTGCCTCCATATCATAAGGAAGCGCCAGACCTAAAAGGCGGTACTCACTGCACTTGATAATCTTATAATCCGATTCTAATAGCAATGTCTTCAGCTCTGCAATCTGCTCCACAGCTGTTTTTACGGGATTGGGGACATACATCAACACATCCTCATAGTCCCCGTCCTCCCAGACAAATTTTTTCTTGTTGTCGATGGGTTTTGCATCTTCCCGAATGGCAATGGCCGTCACCAAATGGCCACTGCTCAGATCATACTCCGTAATGGTTTCCTGTTTTTCGTTGATGATCCGCATAGTTTTCCCCCTTTATGCCAGCTTGGCAATGACATGCACCATCACATCTCTTGTCATGCCCTCCAAAAAATCTGCGGCGTTGGTGAACACGAGACAGTCGCACGTCATGCCCTCGATCTTGATCTTGACAACTCTCATATTCGAAGTATTCTCCACATCGCAAAAAACAAGCGTACCCACCGCAACACCGCTGGCGATTTGGAATGGCAGCGTCAATCTAGTGTGGCACACCGCGAGGTTCGTTTGCACGCAGGAGATTGTGCTCCAGCACTCTGCATATCCGTTGGCGTACAGCTTATAGGTCCAAATACCGCTGGTTCCCTGTTGGGTAACACCCTGTGCCAAGCCGTTGATTTTGAAGGTGCCATTCACATTAAAATCACTCTCTCCCCAATCAAATACCGGAATGGCACGAGCCGTGTATTCCCCAGAATGGACAGTTGCCAGCGCATCGGTCGCCCTCGCCTGAAAGGTATAGGCGGTCTGATAGTCCAGCCCGCTCAAAGAGGCGGTTGCTGTGTAAGCATTGCCGCTTTTTACGACCGTCATCGTCTGCCAATCGCCAAAGCTGCCGCCACTGACCTTGTAGCGATATTGCACTGTGAGTGTATTGGATACCGCGCCAAAAGAGCCGCTGAAGCATTTGCCGGTTACTTTAACGGACATATCTCCGTTGCCGTCGGGCTTATTGTTGCTTAAGTTACAGGTCAGCTTCACATAGGGAATCAGTGTTTTATCCACCTGCTGATAGGCCACATTGCCTCTGCTGTCGGTAACGGCAAAGGTAAATGTACCGTTCTCCACCTGGGAGATGGTGCCCTCTGCGGAAGCAAACTCCTGACTGCCGCAGGTCACTTTTTGGCTTACCAATGTGGCACCCTTTAACGCCGCCGCGCCGGTTGTCACCGCCGCGTTGCTGTAATAGCGCACCAAAACTCCGCTGTTTCCTGTAAGGGCAAGGGTTGTGCTGTTACTGTCCTGTATCGTCGGTGAGAGTATAGGTGCACCGTTTACAACAGAAAAGGTTCTTTTCAAGATGCTGTAATGGTTGACTCCGGCAATCACTGTCCTTATGAAAAAGAAAACGCTTCTGGTGTTGGCCGTGGCGGTTGCGCTCCGCAACAGATTGCGCTCCGCCTCCGTCAGCAGGAAGGTATAGCTGCCTCCCTCCATGGGAATATCCCGATAGGCAATATCAGGCAAATCCCCCGTCAGACTGATGCATGCCTGAGGGTTGCCGAACCCATTTCCTAGCGGCTTGATATACGTAATGGTAGGATTTTCCTCATCGTTGAAATTGGGGGCAGCCGTGATGACGGCCGGTTTAGGAATGGCTGTTAGTGCCCAAACGCCGGACATGGTCATGGCCGGCGGTCCGTAGCTGACCCAGTTCTGTACATTGGGGATGGACACGCTATAGGGCATATCCAATGTGCCGTCTGCATTGTGAACAACCGTCAGCTGACCGGAGGCAATGGTTTGGGTGGTGTAGTTAGCGGTTAAATCAAAATTAAACTGACGAATGGGGATTGTATAACCGCCGATAGAGATATCCCAGCTGTAGCCGTTGGACCAAAATCGGTTATTGCTTGTATTGCTAATGGTAAACAGATAAGATACCAGCGATGTGTTGATGGCAGCATCCACGGACACCTCGGTCAGTGTCAGGGATATCACATAGGCATTCGACCAAGAATGCCATGCGTAATCACCTGTGGAAAAAGTTTGTGTCTGTAATGCCATAGTTTACCCTCCAATCCAAAAGCAGCCTGTTCGGTTGCTTCCATAATTCTCAAATCGGCTTCTGCCGCCCACAATCAAATAGGTGGAGGCATTTAAATCCACCGCATCCACACCGCCACTGTTGGCTATCAGCACAGCGCTGCCGTTTTTGTAGACAGTCATACCGTTTTCGGTAATCTGTGTCTTAATTTCCCTACCGCTTTTTTCTACAGTTATACCGTTCTCGTCAAAGGTGTAGCCGGTGGTGGTGCTCACCTTGGACGCGCCGTTTTCCTGCATATTTTGCAACTGCAGGGAAAGGCCGGCAGCCGTCTGCTCCATCGTGGACACTCTGTCTGTAACGCCACCGACTGCCGATTGCTGGTCCGATACCCGGGTTTGCAAGCCATTTACCGCAACCTCCAATTCCGCGACCTTGCCATCTGTGGATCGATTGGCCACCTTAATGCCTTCCATGCTCATCTGTACCTCCAGCACCTTGCCGGCTAGCTTAGTAAGCTGAGAATTACTGACGGCTGTAGCGCTGTCCCGGGTTGCACTGCCGGTACATTCCAAGGTCTCTTGAGGGCCGGACTGCACCTTGGTCATCACATACATTGTAAAATTTTTACCGTTTTTGTCGGTAATCGGCAGAATATCTCCCGCCTGAATCTCCACAGTTGCCGGAATAGACACCCTGCAGGGCGTATAGCTTACGCTTTGCAAAGTATTGCAGAGTGTTTGCGCCACCGCCTGCAATGGTGCCAAGGTATCCGATGCCAACAGCGGATTTCCCGTAATCACATAGACATTACTGCCGTTGCCCCAAACCGCCCCCACATCCGTTTCCGTTTGACGAATCTGCACCTTATCAACAGGCGTCACCTGATAGTCCTCAAAACGTAATGCTTGGATAGGGCGCTCCCCGTTGGGGGAAATCGATATATTTTTTGGCGTATACCATGCAAATTCCAGTTCCCCGTCCGGAGTGGCACGGCAAAACCGCCCGCAGGCCTGTCCCACCCATTGCATCAGCTGCCGGCCGGTAATGCCACTGGCAGAGAATCGGGGAACGGACCAATTGCCGTTGGGCAGTGTTGCATTGGCCAGTGTCAGATTACAAGCCGTGCAAACCATCCGTGCGAAGGTATCAAGTGTATACGGCCACCCGTCAAGACCGGACAACCACTGAGTCAAGTCCCTGTCCAAGCGGCTCACCCGATCATAAGCCGTAATTTTGTAGAGGTTTGCACTGGGTCGGGTGGGGCTTTCCGCAGTAAAAAGGCCCACCTTTATCCGATTGCCACCGGCATCCACCTTGTAAAGTGTCACCTCCATACCGGCAGGAATCTGGAGGCCACCTGCCGGCGTAATCAGCGTGGCCTCCAGCATATTGGCGCAGGCAGAGCCGAGTGTCAACTCCGTACCGGCGTTGACACTTTGCGTAACGGTCACATTTTGCAGGGCGTTAACCGTTCCCACACCGGAGAACAGCTCCGTGCCGTCCGGAAGGATGATTAAATTTTTCAGCACTGCGCTACCTCCTAACACTGGATAATGTGAAAACGATAATTTCGGAATTGCCCTGTGGCGGCATTGCGCCACAGAATTTCGTGCTTGCTCCGATATGCCGTTGTTACCACAGACCGGGTGCTGTCGGTGTAGGACGGATGGGTAAACTGAAAGCTACTCTTTCCTGCAAACAATCCCTCCATATATCCGTACTCCTCCTGCGTCAAATGACTGTAAGAGAAGGACCACTTCCCCACACCCTCACGCACCACAAATCGGTGCATGACGGCACTTTCATCTCTGCCGGAATCGGAAGCATCAATATCCTCCACAGAAATCTCCATGTCCTCATCGGGTGCCAGCATCGGCTGTCCGTCAATCAGAAACAAGTCAGTTGTTGCTCTCATAGAATCCCTCCGTTCACCACAGCCATCTTCCGCTGGTATCGGGCCACCGCATTGCCGATGATATCATCTCCGATTTGAATACCCAAAACTGCCTGCAAAATCTCTCTTTGTACCCCTACCGAGGCCTCGAAACCGGCAGCAATCGCGGCAACTTGGTCTTCCATGGCCAAGGAAACCGCTTCCTGTATGGTAGCAAGGGGTGCCTCAATGTTAGTGCCGTGGCGTTGGTCGCCGACCACCGCCATAAAGGGTCTATTGGCCGGTAGCACCGCACCCTTGGCAAGATAGGGAATCTGGGGTGCGCTCGCCGCCTGCCAGTGGAAGCCTATACTCTCGCCACCCAGACCCGGAACCCAGTTGGGCACGGTAAATTGCAGCTTATTCACCACCCCCACAAGGCTGTTGATGGCCCCGACCACACCGGAAATCATTCCGTTAAAAAAGCCGATAATGCCGTTGACTGTATTGTAAAATCCGTTTTGCAGAGGCGTCAGCAGATTTCTTTGGAACCAACCGGCGGCACCGGACCATACCGATTGCACGGTGCCCCAAACCGACACCGCCACATTTTTTACCTCATCCCAGTTGGCAATCAGCAGCAGCAGTACGGCACCGAAAGCAGTAACAGCACCTGAAGCCAAAGAAACGGGATTGACCAGCAATCCGCTTTTATCACCTAAGCCGCCAAGGAGGCCTGTTGCAATAAGTCCTAGACCATTAAATTTCTCCACTGCCACATTGACAAGGGCAAGCGCCCCGGCTGCCAATGCAATTTTCTGTGCCAGTTCCCCGTTTTCGGAAATCCACAGACTGATTGCCTGCAGCTTTTCCCGCAACCAGCCCAAGGCCTTAAGCAATTGCTCCCCTGTCCATTGCCCCACTGGCTTTAAAAATTCTTCCCACAGCCAGGAAGCAATCGGCTGCAATGCCACAACCACCGCATTTAGCGCACGCAGCGCCTCACCGGTTGCGTCCAAAAATGCCGGCAGAAAATCATTGGCTGTCCAATTCGCCAAGGGGATCAGCAAGGTATGCCATGCCCACTCTAACCCCGCAAAAAGGGTTCTCTCAATAGGCACCAGCGCCTGCCGCAGTCTGCCGAAGGCCTCAACCGCAGCCGTAAAATCCAGCTTCTGCAGAGGTGCGAGCATCTGGCGAATCTTGTCCACCAACATCTGCAACCTGACGGACATCTGTTCCGTCTCCGTTTCCGGAAGTACGGAGGGCTGCTGTATCTCGGTGCCGTATACGCCCTCCATGCGGTTGAGCTCGTCAAAGCCCATGAGGGAGCGTTTCAGCTTTTCATTGGTCTTTACCAGTGTCTGTTGCGCCTTTGAGACATTTCGGGTTACCGTTCCGTACCCCAGCAAGGCGCGAATCACCTTCCCCACAGATTTTACCAAACGAGTTGCCGCCCACACCGCCTCATTAAGCAAGGGGACAAACACCGCACCCAGCGGCGCCAGTGCAGCACGGATCTCCGCCTTCAGCTTGCCAAAGCCCAGCCGCAGCACCAAAAGTGCCTTTTCCAAATCCTCCGCAGCATTTGCCACGCTGTTTGTATTCATCTCCACATGAATCACTTGTTCATCGTTTGCCATTTTTCACCTACCTAAAAATGCGCCCCCGCAGTACGGGGGCATTTATTTACTTGTACCCGCCAGCAGCTTCTCAATGGCTGTTCTCTCCCGCTGTTCCTCACGACTGTAGCGGGTCTGCAAATCCACCGCTTTTTTATGTTCCCGGTAGTAATCCTTCTCATAGCCTTCCAGCTTTTTGCCCTTGCGCAGCTTCTGCCGGATGCCCACCAAGGTGGATAGCTGTCCCTCTCCGATGGCATGAAACCAAGCAAGAAATGTCCACCAGTGAACAAAGGGCAGTGCCCGAATCTCTTGCCCGGCCACTTTGTTCACCTCTGCCACAATCACCGCAGCATCCTGCTCCCAGTCCAACAGCTTGGGGGCAGGCTTTGCCTGCTCTGTGCGTCCGCCATTCAGGAAGTCCGCCAGATATGCCATTGCCTCCTGCAAATGCGCATCCGGAACCGTCTCCTCGTAAAAAAGCGCCACAGCAATCCGCCATTTGAGATAGTCCGGCAGGTCCGGATCCTCAAAGTAGGAGAAAATCTCCAGAATATCCCGATAATCCGGGTGAATCCCATAGGTCACGCCTCCAATGACCGCCTTATCCGGCAATGCCCAAGGCGTCACCGTATTTCACCTCGGCGTGCCTTTGCCTTTTGCAGGGCATTGTCCACCTGCTCCTGTGCACACCGCTCTGCGCCGGCAACCAGCACCGGCTGCAGTGCTTCCAAAAGATTCATCACCACACGCTGTCCGTTTTCGGCAACCGCCAACAGGTTGACACCGTTTAAGATTTTATCAAAGTCGTTGTCCTGCCCGAACACCCAACTCAAAACCTGCTTCATATCCTTATCCGCTCTGTTCAGCAGCTGCACAATTCCAGCACCGTCCGCCTCCGGCAGCTGACGGGCATCCTCCGCCAACGTTTCCTCCACATGCTGCAGCCTGTCCGCCGCCTCTAAAAATCGGGCATATACATTGGGGTCACTGGGATTGAACCGCAGAACCCCGCCGCCGTTAATTTTGTAAGCCTTTATGCCGCTGTCAAATAAAATTTTCTCCATAATCAGACCCTTTCTCCTGTACGGGGAGGGGATTGGCCCTCCCCTTCATTCATCAATCTTCCGCGGTAAATACCTTGGTGCTTACATCAAAGGTACCCTTAACCTTACTGCCGGTAAAGTGCAGAGTAAAGGGAATCTGATAGCCGGTGGTATCTCCGCCGTAGCTGTTGACCTCAATATAAGCCTCCTCCTTGATGGCGGGATAGGCATTGCTTTGGGCAGTCTCCCACAGCTTGACCTCCACCACATCGGTCTTCAGGTCATCCAACAGCAGACCGTTATCGATGATGCCCTGCAGCCGTGCAAACAGAGCAGAGCCCTCCTCAGCGTAGAACGGCTCCACACCTGCGGTCTTTTCATAACCGGAAATCAGAATGGAGGTTTCGCCCAAGATATTCTTCTTGGTATCCACCTGTGCCGACAGTTCGGGACTAAATTCCTCCAAATCCTTGCCCAGCCGCTCATAGGCAGCGGTTTCTGAACCTTCGGCAGTGTTAATAAAGTGTGCCAAATACTTTCTTTCGATTTTTGCCATGTTTAATTCACCTCATATACTTTCATAAAATCCGCAATCAGCGTAACCGTGTATGTGCCTGTGCCTACTTGGGAAGTCTCCTTGAGACTTCCCTTTTGCGCCTGTAATCGCTCCCGAGCGGGTATATCCCCAAAGTGCGGAGCAAGCCCGGCAGCACTCTGCTGCTGCACCCAATTTTGGAATTCCAGCAGCCATTGGGCATTGGCTGTACCATCGTCCTGTCCGGCAGCATGCCTGTACAGGTGAAATTTGTATCTGCAATCAATCTGCAAATTCCCCAGCACATCCTCCCGGCGACCTGTTTCCTCCATTCCCGCAGGAAACAAACCGGCATTCCCCGGCTGAGCCTCCGTAAAATCCACCTGCAGGCTGTCCTCCCAGTTAGGATAGGTCAATAGCCACTGCCGCAATCTTTCCAAATCTGTCATAAAATCCCTACTTTCTCCCGGCCTCGGTATGGCAGAAGCATCCCCGCCTATAATACGGGATTGCATATTCCACCTCTCCCAATCCCCGCACCAATGCCGGCAGGAAGCTTACCCAAGCCGCCTGTGTCACAGCAGGTCCAATGCCCTCATACACCCGGTCACCGGGAAATATCAGCTGTTCTGCTCCCGGCTGCACCAGCAGAAACTTCCGTTGCTGCTGCCGTCCCAACCGGTCAAAGTGCACATCCTCCTGCCACTGCAAAAAACAGTGGGGAAGCTCCAGCCGCACAATTTCTGTGGGGGTCTTTCTGTAGACTGTCACCGTTTGGCAGCACATGCCGTAATCCATTACCCCACCCCCCGGTAGATATCCAGGTAAATGGAAGCCTTCTCGTACAGCAACCGCAAAAGTGCTGTCCTGTCCGTTTCATAACGCACAGACACACTTCCGATGCTCTCCGCAGCGATTCCCCGATTTCTGCTCTCCCACAGGGTCTCAGCCATGGCGCAGACCGCCATATTTTCCGCCGCCTCACCGGAGGATTCCACCCGATAGCAGCGTTTGAACCTGTCAAGGTACCGCTGTGCCCGGACTGCCACACCGGAAAAATCCTTTTCCGGAATGGCGCTGCCCAGGTATTGGTTTACATAAAACTCATAATCCATAGGCAGCGCCCCGGGATTAATCGTTGTCTGCCACAGCAGCGATGGCAATGTCTTTCAGGACAGCGGCCTTCAGGGTGTTCTTCAGCACCACACCGGCCACCAACTCCACCTCACCGGTCTTCACTGCACCGGGAGCATTCAGGTCAGGCAGATAGGACTGCACCACACCGTCGCCCATGGGAGAAATGCCGTGGAAGCCGTCCAGACCCAAAGAAACTGCATAAATGGCAGTCTTGCCGGTGGTTGCATCGGTCTCCACCACGTCCTGAACCGTAGTGCCGTTGTAATACTGACCCATATCCACCATAGGCACGCCGGCATAGGTTTCCACAGTACGGCCGAAGTCGTCCTGAGAACGCTCATAGTAACCGGCACGGCGGGCGATGGAGCGCAGCTTTACCAGCATAGCGCGGTTCATCAGCAGCATAGAGGGAGTGCCGTCCAGACAGCTGATAAAGCTGTCCATCTCATCCAGGAAGGCGTTGTAGTTGGAATCCAGCTCGGTAGAGGTGGTCAGACTTACCTGGCTGGTGATTTCGTTGGCAGTGCCGGTGAGCAGCTTCTTCAAGCCGTCAAAGGTGCCGGTAACATAGCCTGCGCCGGTAGAGTCACCGGTGCCGTTAATCACCAGATTGTGGAAATAGTTGGCGGTAGCCTTAATCTTCTGTTCCGCCTGGAATGCCATTTCATTGGCAGCACCGGCGGTGTTCTGAATGACACGGTCCATCTGGAAGGAGCCACCCATGATGATGGCATTTGCAGTCTTCTTCTCTTTTTTGGCCTCACCGGGGGTGTACTCATTGCCAATGGTACGCACAGAGGCGGTAGCGGGAGACTTAAGCTGAATGTAGCCATAGGTCAGGGTGCTGCCACCGGTACCGGGAGCAATGACGTTGTCAAATACCATTTTGTCCAGCAGCAGAGAACTGCGGCGGAACATGTCAACGATCTGCTGATCGACCTTGTCGGCCATGCCGACTTTTGCTTCTGCGAGTGTAATAGCCATAATTGTTTACTTCCTTTCAAACTTTTCTAATAGTGCGCCCGCCAGTGTGGCAGGACTTCTGTTTTCCTCCGGTGTTGCTGCACCGGTACCCCTTGCGTAAGGGGGTGGTGTTTCTGCCTGGAAGAGATAGCCGCAGTCCTTCTTTAACAGCTGCAGCGCCTCCTCCAGTGCGGCGGTTTGATTTTCGCTGGCTTTGAGGGTGTCCACATCCAAAAGGGCGGTGATTGCCTTGGCATTGCGGCCTTTGGCAGAGAGGATTGCTTTTTCCAGCGTGTGGTCAAAAATCAAATCAGACATTTCCCGTCTGTGGGTATCCAACTGCCGGTTGTACTTCTCCTCCCAGTCCTTGGCCGCCTGCAGAGCCTCTTGCGCGCCTTCTGCCTGCGCAAGCTGCTCCTTGAGCGCCTCATAATCGGAATAGTGGGCCTTCACATTTTGAATATCCCGTCCGTTTTCCGCCATGATAGCATCGATAACCTCTTTGGTTAGGGGCATATCCCCCACCGATAACCCTTGCAAAAATTCCCGTTTCATGATTTTCTCCTTTCGTATTACGCTTTTTTACGGGGTTGCATCCCAAACGTTTGGCTTTTTTACGCCAGCCACGGCAGCTATGAAAAAAGCACCATGCCTTCGCATCGTGCTCAATTCCATCTGTTAATTATTGGGGCATAAATTTTTCCCGGACGGTTTTTTCATTCTCTCCTGCAAGCCCAAACCGCCATGCAAGGGCCACCTCCGGCTTCAAAAGTCCCTTTTCCACCATCTCCATGTAGTCCTTCCATATCTTCTCCTGGTCATAGAGAGTACCGTTGCCCCAGTCAATGTGTACCTGCCCCGGCTCACATAACGCAAAGCCGTAAAGCTCCGCCAGTGTTTTGCACAGTGCCACGGTTTCCTCCACCGCCTGTTGCCACATCTGCTGGAAATCCATCACTGTGAGAGAGAACTCTGCGGCACTTGCGGTAATCTCCGTAGCAGTTCTGTCCTCCATATTGGCATCGGACAGCATACCCCGTTTCAGTCCCAAAACACTCTCCACATTGCGCAGGTATTCCTGCTTCCGTGCCAAGAAGGACTGCTCCCGCAGCTCCGGTGAGAAAACAGTCAGTCCCACCCGTTCCGGGTCCTCATCCAACCCAACAAACAGATGGTCCTGCAGACCCAGCTCCTTGTCCAGCAAATCCCGGGATGCAATAATCCGGCTCTCACCCCGATTAAACTCCCCGTTCATCTGTGCCTCATTTTTGTCAATGTTCCGAATCAATCCCTCCGCGGCGGCATACACCGCCACGCCATCGGCAGAGCCGTCCACACAGTTGAGGATGGGAAGCTTCATCTGTATCAGCCCCACAGAGCCCACCGGCTTTTGGAAGCAGTAGCAATCCGCCAAGCTGCTGTATGCCGGCACATTCTTTAACGGCACCTCTGAGCCGAGGTTTTGGGCATCTCGGCTGCGGTAGAGTCGATTGCGAATGGTCAAATA
>JBGVPJ010000091.1:0-45285 GCA_045126955.1 Faecousia sp. | reverse complement strand
GTATGTGGTGATTAATGATTCTGCCCAGTTAATTGGGGGGTGGTTGTAAAAATTAATTTTTTTTTTTGCTTGGGGTTTTTGGAAAAAAAAGAAAAAACGACTGTTTCTTGCCCGGGACAGAATGGGTGTTAAGCCATTGTTTTATACGCGATTTGCCGGGGGATTTTTGTTTTCCTCGGAGATAAAAACACTGCTTGCCTATCCGGGGGTACCGAGAGAATTGGATAGGGAGGGAGCAGCACAGATTGTGCTGCTTGGACCGGGACGAATTCCGGGCAGTGGTGTATTTAAGGACATTATGGAGTTTATGCCGGGCTGTTGTGGCTATTACAGCAAGGGAAACTGGAACTGGTGGCGGTACTGGAAACTCCGTGACAGAGAGCATACAGATACCTTTGAGGAAACCGCAGAGTGTGTGCGGTATCTTGTGACAGATGCCATCCGCCGGCAGATGGTGTCCGATGTGTCAATCGGGACATTTTTGTCCGGTGGTTTGGATTCCAGCTTGATTTCCGCAATCTGTGCCTCGGAACTAAAAGACAGGGGAGAGCGGCTCAACACGTTTTCTGTGGATTACGAAAATAATGACAAATATTTTGTTTCCGGTAAATTTCAGCCCAATTCGGACAACAGCTATATTACTATAATGCAGCAGACACTTGAGAGTAAACAGCACTGGACAGTGCTTAAACCGGATGATTTAATCAATGAATTGGAAAATGCCACGGTTGCACGGGATTTGCCCGGAATGGCAGATGTGGACTTTTCCTTGCTTGCGTTTTCGAGGAATATTCGCAAAGAAGTGAAAATGGCGCTTTCAGGGGAGTGCGCTGACGAGATTTTCGGAGGATACCCGTGGTATAGAGACCCGGATGTTCGGTCATTTAACGGCTTCCCGTGGGCGCAGAACACAAAGCAAAGAGCGAAGTTTCTGCATCCGGATATTTTGGCAGAAATTGACCCGGAGAGCTTTGTAAATGACCATTATCGCCAAACACTGGACCAATGTGATATTTTGCCCGGTACTACTGCGCAGGAAAAGCGGATGAAGGAAATGGTGAACTTAAACCAAGTGTGGTTTATGCAGACCCTCCTTGATCGGAAGGACCGGATGAGCATGGCCTGCGGATTAGAGGTTCGTGTGCCGTTCTGTGACTATCGGATTGCAGAGTACCTGTACGGTGTCCCGTGGGAATACAAGGATTACGGCAATTATGAAAAAGGGTTACTGCGCCATGCTATGGAGGGGATTTTGCCAGATGAAGTACTGTGGCGCAAAAAGAGTCCCTATCCAAAAACCTATGACCCACGGTATTTGGAGGGGGTCAGCGACCTATTCAAACAGCTTCTACAGAAAAAAGATGCTCCAATTTATGCACTGATTGCGCAAAATTCCCTTGAACAACTTCTTAACGCAGACTTTACCTGGCCATGGTATGGGCAGCTCATGAAATTACCGCAGACGATAGCCTATATGCTGCAAATTAACTTTTGGCTGGAGCATTATCAGATAAAAATACTGTGACATCAGGTGTGGAACCGTTACATTTTCTTGAGATTGGCATAAAAGCCCTCGGCGAAGGATAACTTTGTCGAGGGCTTTTGATATATTTTCCTAAAATCAGTCATATCTGTAAGAAATTTTTCGGAAAAAAATGATAATTTTTATCTTGTGTATTGTTTTTTGAAGACAAAAGTGGTAGTATATTACAATACATTTGTACACAGGTAGAGGACATATAGTGAGGGGGATTTTGCTTGAAATATATTATAGTGCTTGCAGACGGTATGGCTGACCTGCCGATAGAGGAGCTTGGTGGAAAGACACCGCTGGAATATGCAATCACGCCCTTTATGGATAAACTTGCCTGCGGTGGGTCTATGGGTATGGTACGTACTGTACCGGAATCCATGAAGCCCGGTAGCGATGTGGCAAATTTGGCGGTTATGGGCTATAATCCGTTGGCGTGTTACTCCGGGCGTTCACCCTTGGAGGCACTCAGTGTTGGCGTTGCTATGAAAAACACTGACGTAGTCTTCCGTTGTAATTTGGTGACCTTGTCTGAAGAAGAGCCTTACCCCGAGAAGACGATTCTGGACCACAGTTCAGGAGAGATTTCCACGCAGGATGCAGATATTCTGATGGATGCTGTCCGGGAGGCATTCCAAAATGAAGAATTTCGGTTCTATACCGGTACCAGCTATCGCCATATTACCATTTGGGATAAGGGAGAGATTTTGGAACTGGAGCCTCCCCATGACCACCTGGGTCAAGTGATTGAACAGTATCTTCCTCAGAACGCCGAGTTCCGGAAGATGATGGAAAAGAGCTTTGATGTACTTAACAATCATCCTTTGAATGTGCAACGTGCAAAGGAAGGCAAGAATAAAGCGAATTCTCTTTGGTTTTGGGGTGCCGGTACGAAGCCTGCTCTTCAAAACTTTAAAGAAAAGACCGGACTTTCCGGCACAATGATTTCCGCGGTCGATCTGCTCAAGGGCATTGCCGTTGGTGCAGGAATGGAGGTTGTTCAGGTGCCGGGCGCTACCGGCTCGCTGGATACCAATTATGTTGGAAAGGCGCAGGCAGCCGTAAAGGCACTTTTGGAGGATTCCCGGGACTTTGTCTACATCCATGTGGAAGCACCGGATGAGATGGGGCATCAGGGAAATCTGTCCCATAAGGTACGGTCCATTGAGGAAATTGATAAAAATGTCATTGGCATTGTCAAAAATGCTTTGGATGAGGCGGGTGAACCGTATCGAATTTTGGTGCTGCCCGATCATCCTACACCCATTTGTAAGCGCACCCACACATCAGATCCGGTGCCTTATGTGCTTTATGACAGTAGATTTGATGAGAAAAAGCAGACTGCTTTTTCGGAAAAGAATGCAGCTTTAACTGGTGTTTTTCAAGAAAACGGTTACCGATTAATGGAAATATTGATTAATTAGGAGGAAATGAAAATGGCAAGAGTATACAATTTCTCTGCAGGTCCGGCTGTGCTGCCGGAGGAAGTCCTGCTGGAAGCAGCAGCAGAAATGCTGGATTACAACGGCACCGGTATGTCTGTAATGGAGATGAGCCACCGTTCCAAGGCTTATCAGAAGATTATTGATGATGCAGAAGCGGATTTGCGTGACCTGATGAACATTCCCGAAAATTACAAGGTGCTGTTCCTGCAGGGCGGTGCATCCCAGCAGTTTGCGATGATTCCCATGAATTTAATGAAGAATGGCGTTGCCGACTATGTCATCACCGGACAGTGGGCAAAGAAGGCCTATGAGGAGGCTAAGAAATACGGCAAGGCCAATGCTGTTGCTTCTTCTGCTGATAAAACCTTCTCCTACATTCCGGACTGCTCCGATTTGCCTATCAGCGAGGATGCAGATTACGTATATATCTGCGAGAACAACACCATTTACGGCACCAAATTCCACACCCTGCCCAATACGAAAGGTAAGCTTTTGGTTTCCGATGTGTCCTCCTGTTTCCTGTCCGAGCCGGTGGATGTAACCAAGTATGGTATGATTTACGGTGGCGTGCAGAAGAATATCGGCCCTGCCGGCGTGGTAATTGCCATTATCCGTGAGGATTTGATTACTGAGGATGTGTTACCCGGTACACCCACCATGCTGAAGTATAAGATTCATGCCGACAACGGCTCTATGTATAATACACCTCCAGCCTACGGCATTTACATCTGCGGCAAGGTATTTAAGTGGCTGAAAAAGATGGGCGGTCTGGAGGCTATGCAGGCACACAACCAAAAGAAGGCCAAGGTTCTTTACGATTTTCTGGACAATAGCAAGCTCTTTAAGGGCACTGTCCGCAAGGAAGACCGTTCTTTGATGAATGTTCCCTTTGTTACAGGCAGTGAGGAGCTGGATGCTGAATTTGTAAAGGCTGCAGCTGCCGCGGGATTTGTAAATCTAAAAGGCCACCGCACAGTGGGCGGCATGCGTGCAAGTATCTATAATGCTATGCCTATTGAAGGTGTTGAGAAGCTGGTTGCCTTCATGAAGGAATTTGAAGAAAGCCATACATAAGAGGAAAAGAGGGATTGTATGTTTCAGTATCACTATTTGAATAAAATCTCCGATAAGGGCACTGCCCTTTGGACCGAGGACTATCAAAAGACGGAAGATATTGAGCAGGCGCAGGCCTTGGTGGTGCGCAGTGCTGCCATGCATGAGATGTCCTTTTCACCCAATCTGCTGGCAGTGGCAAGAGCGGGTGCGGGTGTAAATAACATCCCCTTGGACCGTTGTGCACAGGAGGGTATTGTGGTGTTCAATACACCCGGTGCCAATGCCAACGGCGTGGTAGAGCTGGCTATTTGCGGTATGCTGTTGGGAAGCCGTGATATCGTTGGCGGTATCAACTGGGTGCAGTCCATTAAGGATACCCCGGATGTGGGCAAACAGGTGGAAAAGGGTAAGTCTAAGTTTGCGGGCCACGAAATTTTGGGTAAGAATTTGGGCGTTATCGGTCTTGGTGCCATCGGCGGCCCTCTTGCCAACGCTGCCCGTAAGTTGGGTATGAATGTCTATGGATGCGACCCCTTTATCTCCATTGATGCCGCGTGGCATTTGGATAGCCACATTATTCCCGTAAAGACCCGTGATGAGATTTATGCAAACTGCGATATTATCACTTTGCATGTGCCTCTGCTGGAGGACACCAAGAAAATGATTAACCGGGAGGCCATCGCCAAGATGAAGGACGGCGTGGTGATTCTGAACTTTGCCCGGGATTTGCTGGTGGATGACGAAGCTATGGAGGAGGCACTGAAATCCGGTAAAGTTCGTCGGTATATTACCGATTTCCCCAATGATAAAACGGCAGGGATGGAAGGCGTTGTTGCGATTCCGCACCTGGGCGCATCTACTGAGGAATCGGAGGACAACTGTGCAAAGATGGCAGTTAAGCAGGTGATGAACTACCTGAAAAACGGTAATATCGTCAACTCCGTTAACTTCCCCAACTGTGATATGGGCGTGTGCACAAAAGCGGCAAGAATTACCATCCTCCACAAGAACATCCCCAACACTTTGGGTCAATTCACAGCTGTTTTGGCCAACGAGAACATTAACATCTCCGATTTGATGAATCGCAGCAAGGGCGAATATGCTTACACGATGCTGGATTTGGATAGTATTCCCTCTGTAAAGGCTGTGCAGGAATTGAGCCAAATCGAAGGCGTTATCCGCGTTAGAGAGATTGATTAAAATTAACATTGAAAAACATCCACCGATGCAAATCGGTGGATGTTTTTCAGACTGTCAAAAAAGTATTTTTTGACAGTCTGACAGAGGTCAAGAAAGCCCCAAAGACAAGCAAACGGGCGGCGTCGGCGTACATAGGTACGGTAGTCCGCCCGTTTGCGCAGTAAGTCAAAATCCATTGCGCAGCAAGCATTTTCGCACCTTTGTGTCGCTTATATGCCAAATAGTCCATGAATCTGAAGAAAAGAACCGCCCCAAATCATCAAAAATTGGATTTTGACGATTTGGGGGTTTATTGACGCTCCGGAAAACATCCACCGATGCAAATCGGTGGATGTTTTCTGCATTTGTCCAAGAAATGATATCGAAAGCCTGTGTAAAGCCCTGATTTATGCGAAATAATCTTCGATTAGCTGTTGATGTTCCTTTGTGAGGCCGCACAGGGGCAGGCGGCAACCGCCGCAGTCAAAGCCGATGCACTTCATTGCTGCCTTTACAGAGATGGGATTTACCTCACAGAACAACAGGTCAATCAGCGGCAGGAGTTGCCGCTGCAGTGCCGCTGCAGTCTCGTAATCTCCGTTTAAGGCAGCACGACACATGTCGTTTGTCTCCTCCGGGAACACATTGGACAGCACCGATATGACACCGCTGGCGCCGGATGCTATCGCAGGTACGATTTGGTCGTCATTTCCGGACCAAACTGTAAAATCCGGCTCACATGCAAGCTTAATTCGTGAGATTTTGGTAATGTCGGAGCTCGCTTCCTTCACTCCAACAATGTTAGGGACTCTTGATAATTGCTGATAGACAGAAACAGGAATGTCTACGCCGGTCCGAGTGGGTACATTGTAGAGAATAATCGGGATGCTGACGGCGTGTGCTATGGAAAGATAGTGGGCGAGAAGCCCGTCGGGCGTTGCTTTATTGTAGTAGGGCGACACAACCAAAAGCGCATCGACGCCCACTTCTTCTGCGGCAACACTTAAGGCGACGGCATGCTCGGTGGAATTGGTGCCGGTACCGGCAATGATGGTACAGGCATCGCCGGCGTATTCCTTGCATCTGCGGAACAACTGAATTTTTTCGTCATCGGTCAGGGTGGGGGATTCGCCGGTGGTTCCGGCAATGACCACAGCGGAGATGCCGGCGGCGATCTGTCTGCGTAGTAGCTGCTCTGCCATGGGATAGTTTAGTTTTCCGTTAAGAAACGGGGTTACAAGGGCAGTACAGGCTCCGGTGAATAACGGTTTGCGCATAAAAACACACCTCCGATTCAATCTATGCCGTGAAGGTATGATTTGCTGTTGCAAATTGCGCAAAAATCGTCTATAATTGAATTAATTTTTGATATTCACTGAAATTTGGAGGGTATTTACTTGAAAACCCATGATTTTTGGTATGATTTGCCCGAGGAGTTGATTGCTCAAACACCGCTGGAGCAAAGAGATACCTCCCGGCTGTTGGTTTTAAATCGGCAGACAGGTGAAGTAACCCATCGGCATTTTTTTGATATCTTGGACTGCTTAAATCCCGGCGACTGTCTTGTGATGAATGACTCTCGGGTGCTGCCGGCTCGCCTTTTGGGACACCGCCCCACAGGTGGTGCGGCAGAGCTGCTGCTGTTGAAAGATTTGGGAGACAGGAAGTGGGAGTGCCTTGCAAAACCCGGTAGAAAGCTCCAGGAGGGCCAGGAGATTGTGTTTGGTGACGGACAGCTAACCGCTACCGTTGTGCAGATACAACCGGACGGCAACCGTATAGTTGAATTTCACTATGAAGGTATTTTCCTTGAGGTGCTTGAACAGTTGGGTAAGATGCCTCTGCCGCCTTATATCAAAGCAGAGCTCCAAGATCAGGAACGGTACCAGACTGTGTATTCCCGGGAGATTGGTTCTGCGGCAGCACCCACTGCCGGTTTGCACTTCACAAAGGAGCTACTGGAGAAAATCCGGGAAAAAGGTGTGCAGACCGCATTCGTTACACTGCATGTGGGTCTCGGTACCTTCCGACCGGTCAAAGCCGAGGAGATTACCGACCATCATATGCATTCGGAGTTATGTATGCTGAATGCTGAAACTGCCAAACTTCTCAATGAGACCAAGAAGGCGGGAGGCAGAGTCATCTGCGTGGGAACCACATCCTGCAGAACATTGGAATCCCTGGTCAATGAAGACGGAACCTTTGAAGAAAAGTCCCAATGGACGGAGATTTTTATCTATCCCGGCTATGAATTTAAGGCAATGGATGGTCTGATTACCAATTTTCACCTGCCGGAGAGCACACTTGTGATGCTGGTTTCCGCTTTTGCCGGCAGAGAGCCTGTGCTAAATGCTTATGCACAGGCGGTGCAGGAACGGTATCGGTTCTTCTCCTTTGGAGATGCCATGTGTATATTGTAGGAGAAATTTATGTTTGAGTTAATAAAAACTGAAGGCAATGCCCGCCGTGGTGTGTTCACCTGTGCCCATGGCACAGTCCAGACCCCGGTGTTTATGAATGTGGGAACACAGGGAGCCATCAAAGGTGCGCTGAGCGCAAAGGATTTGAAGGACATCGGCTGTCAGGTAGAATTGAGCAACACATATCATCTGCATTTGCGTCCCGGCGACCAACTGGTGAAGGAGTGCGGCGGTCTGCACAAATTCATGACCTGGGATGGTCCGATCCTCACCGATTCCGGGGGGTTCCAGGTATTTAGCCTCGCATCCTTGCGGAAGATCAAGGAGGAGGGAGTTACCTTTGCCTCTCACATCGACGGGCACAAGATTTTTATGGGTCCGGAGGAGAGTATGCAGATTCAGTCCAATTTGGGTTCGGATATCTGTATGGCCTTTGATGAGTGCATTGAGAATCCTGCTCCACGGGACTATGTAAAGCAGAGTGTGGACCGTACCTATCGCTGGCTGGAACGCTGTAAGGCTGAGAATGCAAGGCTCAACAGCCTGCCGGATACAGTCAATAAAGCGCAAATGCTTTGGGGTATTAACCAGGGTGGCACCTATGGGGATATCCGTGTTGATCACATGAAACGGATTGCGGATTTGGATTTGCCCGGCTATGCCATCGGCGGTCTTGCTGTCGGCGAAACTGCAGAGCAGATGTATGACATCATTGAGGCTGTAGAACCCCATATGCCAAAGGACAAGACCCGGTACTTGATGGGTGTTGGAACACCAACAAACATTATTGAGGGCGTTGCAAGAGGCGTGGACTTCTTTGACTGTGTGATGCCGGCACGAAATGCCAGACATGCAAGGCTGTTTACCTGGCAGGGAGCCATCAATTTGAAGAATGCAAAATACGCAAAGGATATGTCGCCCATTGATTCAGAATGTGACTGCCCAGTTTGCCGCCGATATTCCAGAGCCTACATTCGCCATCTTTTCGTTGCGGAGGAGATGCTTGCCATGCGCCTGTGTGTAATGCATAATCTCTATTTTTACAACAAACTGATGGAACGGATACGAAATGCCTTGGATTGCGGCACATTTGCCCAGTTTAGATGTGAATATTCTGAAAAATTGAGCAGAAGAATCTAAATTTTCCTTGCAATTTATGGCAACAATGTTATAATAAGCAGGATGACAAAATACAAAGGAGCTAACTTATGTTTCAATTTTTAACTGACGCTGCAACTACCCCCAACGGTACTGAACCCACCGGTGGCCTTTTGGGCATGCTGCCCATGTTGCTTATCATGGCCGCTTTGTTCTATTTCATGCTGATCCGTCCTGAGAAGAAGCGTAAGAAGGAAGCTGAGGAGCAGCGTTCTAACATGAAGAACGGTGACCAGGTTACCACCATCGGTGGTATTGTGGGCACTGTAGTTGACATTAAGAGCGACAAGTTTGTGCTGGAGACCGGTGCTGATCAGGTTCGTATCGAGTTTACTAAGTGGGCATTGTCCACCAATGAGACTGCTGCTGCAGCGGCAAAGGAAGAAGCCAAGAAGAAGCAGGAGCAAAGAGCAAAGGAAAAGGCTGCTAAAAAGGCCGAAAAAAATAAGTAATATAAAAAGAGCTTTGGGCGATTCCAAAGCTCTTTTTACTATTTGTTGTGCCGCCATTCGCTCCATAGTCGAACTATGGTAGAGACCATTAGAATGCCTACGGCGATAACACCTGCGATGGCAATGGTGAGCGTTCCTTGGGAAGCAAAGCTGGACATATCCCCCTGCACAAGATAATTTGTCGTGTAGTAAATGCCTGCGCCGGGAATGAGCGGGAAAATGGATACAACAAGGTAACAAATAGTTGGGTATTTCCGAATTCTTGCCATAACCTCTGCGTATGCGGCAGCAAACAGTGTGGAGATAAAGTAACACACCAGCTCACCGCCCCCAAATTGCTCTACCAAACAGAAGGTAGTCCAAGTAATAGCACCGCCCAGTGCGCATAAAAATCCGCCGGGACCGTGGATATTAAATAGTATAAAGAAACCTACGCAACCAACAAAGCATGCGATGCATTGAATGAAAGCACTATGCTCCAAAACCGGAGCATTCACGGCAATTCCCCAAAGTGAGCTTGATAAATTCCAAGCGACACCGGTGCCAAGCGCAATTGCGGCGGCAATCAAAATCACCTGCACAATCCGGTTGATACCTGAGTTGGTATCGCCAAAAATAATATCCCGCATGGCATTTGTGAAGATGAGTCCGGGAACCAGAATCATCAAGGTTCCGATGATGACTGCATCTGTGTTGTCGGCAATGCCTATCACACCGGTAATATAGGCGACCATTGTCATAATAAAGGCTGTGGCAATGGTCCTGAAGAACTGATTGGTCTTAAACTTCTCCAAAAAACGGTCTGCCAGACCCAAAAGTGTACCGCAAAGTCCGGCGCAGAGTGCATCAATTAAGCTTCCACCGAAAAAAATCGAAAAACCCGCGGCCCCCAAAATGTTCCCTAGCAAATAAAAAGGAAGACGGTATTTAATCCTTGACGCGCTGGTTTCTTTTAGCCATTGAATGGCTACAGCAGGTGCAGGCTTTTCGGCACAGATTCGTCTGCTTAGAGAGTTGTATCTTTCCACGGAATCCAAATCGTTTCCGTGATAGCCGATTCTTCGCATACGGGTTACGGATTTGCCGTCAGCAGTCCGGATGCTGACGGTCATACAGTTTGGAATAGCAAAAACCTCTGATTCAATCCCATATGCTGAGAGAATCCGATTGATGCTGTCCTCGATTCGAAAGGTTTCAGCGCCTGCCATTGCCAAATTATAACCCAGCTCAGCAACCAAATCCAATAAAATGTCGTAATCCATTTGCGGCTCCTTTTTTAAAATGTTTACTCTACATCAGTATACCATACCCATAATAAATATAAGCAATAAACCGCAAATATAAGTAATAAACCGCCGGAGAATCTCCGGCGGTTTTATAGCTAGGTCCTTACAAAGAGCACACCCAGTGTGCCGGGTCCGCAGTGACAGGAGATTGCGCAGCCTGCCTGAGTCCAGTAGATGTTCTCAAAATCCGCATGTTCTGCAACTGCTGCTTCCACAGCCTGCAAACACTCATCGGGAACAGGAGTATGGGTAACAAACAGAGTCTTTCTGTCCAAATCGTTGCGGTTGGCTAACCGGTCCATTACATAGCTGGCCAAGCACTTAGAATAATTTCCCCTATATTTTTTAACAACAGACATTTTGCCGTTTTTAACTTCGATACAGGGTTTCAGATTCAAAAGATTGGCACCCAGGGCCGTTGCAGCAGAACAGCGTCCGCCCTTAGCCATATAGTCAAGGCGGCTGATAAGGAAGCTTGCCTCAACTTTTGTGGTAAATTCATCTAAAATTTGCTTAATTTCTTCCAAAGAGGATGCAGAATTTGCTAATTCGCAAGCTTTCAACACCACAAGACCGTGCCCGGTGGACAAGTTTCTGGAGTCAATTGCTACTACATTATCAAATTCACTTGCGGCCAAACAGGCGTTTTGATAACAGGAGGACAATTCGGAGCTGATATTGATATGGACAACAGCATCATAGTCTCCGGCAAACTTTTCAAACCATTCCTGATACTCGCCGACACTGACCGCAGTGGTGGAGCAGAGGTTGCCGCCGGCAGCGACATGGGCAAAAATTTCATCTGTTGTGATAGTCACGCCGTCAATATAGGCAGTATCATCTTTTACTACTGTGAGGGGCACAATGGCTATATCATATTTTTCCAGTAGTTCTTTCGATAAATCACAGGTGCTGTCAGAAGTAATTTTGATTTTCATGGTTCGCACTCCAATATAAGAAATTAATTTTGCACAGCAGGTTCCTACTTGCAATTACTTAAAAACTTGGTAAAATAGTAACATAAAAAGGGCATATTGTCAATTAAATGAATTGTGATTTGAAAGAAGTGTAGATATTGAAGTTAAAATTTGATATTACAGGAATGACTTGCGCTGCCTGTTCTGCAAGAGTGGAGAAGGTAACAAGTCAGGTAAACGGTGTTACAAAGACGGAAGTCAACCTACTTGCCGGTAAAATGGTTGTTGAGGCCGAAAGCGATGCTGTATCCGATGAGATTATTGCAGCCGTTCAAAATGCCGGCTACGGTGCGAGCCTTGCAGGCAAGAAGCAAGCAACCCATAAACCGGTAAACGACCTAAGAGAAATGAGAGTACGCATCATCGGTTCTGCTATATGCCTTGCGGTTCTTATGTATTTTACCATGGGGCATATGATTGGTTTTCCAGTTCCGTCTTGGTACCATGGACCGGAAAATGCGTCGGTGGCATCACTTTTGCAGCTGTTTTTGACCCTGCCTGTGGTGTATTTGAACAGAACCTATTATTTTAAAGGCATTAAGGCCCTTTGGAACAGGGCTCCCAATATGGATTCACTTATTGCGATTGGTTCCGGCGCGGCACTGCTTTACGGCATGGTTGCTCTGTTTTATATCGCATATGCAACGGGTCATGGGCAATGGGAAATTGTTGAGGCGTATAGTAAGGATCTATATTTTGAATCAGCAGCCATGATTCTGACACTGATTACTCTTGGCAAGTTTCTGGAGGCCAGGGCGAAGGGAAAGACAGGCGATGCCATTGCAGAATTGCTGGATTTAAGTCCCAAGACGGCAACTGTGCGCAGACAGGGCGCAGAACATACAATTCCCGTGGAGCAGGTACAAGTGGGGGATATCGTTATTGTACGCTCCGGTGCTGCCATACCGGTGGATGGAACGGTTGTTTCCGGACGTGCATCGGTGGACCAAAGTGCAATGACCGGAGAGAGCATACCTGTAGAGAAGGAGAGCGGAGATACCGTTGCAGCGGCGACCATCAACACAGAGGGTTACCTTGAAATCCGTACAGACAGAGTAGGTGCGGATACAACCCTTTCTCAAATCATCCGTATGGTTGAGGAAGCTGGCGGCTCCAAGGCACCGATTGCACGGCTTGCCGATAAAATTGCAGGGATATTTGTGCCGGTTGTAATGGCAATTGCGGCTGTAGCATTTCTCGCATGGATGCTTGCCGGCGAATCCTTGGAGTTTTCCCTCATAACGGGTATCTCAGTGCTGGTCATTTCGTGCCCCTGTGCCCTTGGACTTGCCACACCGGTTGCCATTATGGTGGGCACCGGCCGGGGAGCGGGTATGGGAGTGCTGTTTAAGAACGCAGAGGTGCTGGAAAATCTCCACAGGGTGGATACCGTGGTTTTGGACAAGACCGGCACACTCACCCAGGGAACCCCTGCAGTTACCGATATACTTCCCGGCAAGATGGATGCAGAGAAATTGCTGTTGCTTGCGGCATCCCTTGAACGGTACTCCGAACATCCCTTTGCCAAAGCAATCGTGACCAAGGCCGGAAACTTCAAGCCCCTGTCCGTCACGGATTTTCATGTTTTGCCCGGACGGGGTGTTTCCGGTATCATTGAGAATGAAAAAATTTTCGGGGGCAATGCACGTCTGATGCAAGAGATTGGAGTGGTAACTCCACACTACCCGGAAATAGCCACTTCCGGAAAGACACCGCTGTATTTTGCAACCGAAGAGCATTATTTGGGTGCAATTGCCGCGGCGGATGTACTGAAAGAGGATTCCGCGCAAGCGGTTCAAATGCTTCAAAGAATGCATTTGGATGTTGTGATGCTGACGGGTGATAATCGGACAACAGCAGAGGCAATTGCCAATTCGGCTGGGATTGGGCATGTTGTTTCCGATGTACTGCCCGGGGATAAGGCCGGTGTGGTGCAAGAGCTCCGGGAGCAAGGCCACAGGGTTTTGATGGTGGGGGATGGCATTAACGATGCCCCGGCACTAGTGACGGCAGATGTGGGTATGGCGATTGGTGCAGGAACGGATATTGCCGTAGAATCAGCTGATGTGGTGTTGATGAACAATTCCTTAATAAGCGTTTCCAATGCAATTAAACTGAGCAAGGCAACGATTAGAAATATTAAGCAAAACCTGTTTTGGGCGTTCTTTTACAATTGTCTGGGAATTCCCATTGCGGCAGGAGTGCTTTATCCTGCTTTCGGAATTCAACTGAGCCCCATGCTGGGTGCAGCGGCTATGAGCTTGAGTTCCGTATTCGTAGTGAGCAATGCGCTGCGGTTGCGCTTTTTTAAATCAAAGCAGAAAACCAAGGAGGTAATAAAAATGGAGACAGTGCTGAAGGTTGAGGGTATGATGTGTACCCATTGCAAGGCAAGGGTGGAATCCGTCTGTAAGGCAGTCCCCGGTGTACAAGATGCGGTGGTGGATTTGAAAGCCAAAACCGTCACAGTGACCGGAACGGCAGATGCTGCAAGCCTTAAAAAGAGCATCTTGGATGCAGGCTATGAAGTGATTGAATAAGTCCGTTTTATAGTACCGTAATGGCGGTATACTTAAGCCATAAATCCCGAGGAGGTATGGCTTATGTATTCCATTCGCTATGTGAGCGGACACATTCAGGTATATGACAATCAAGGAAGCTTCCTGTTTTCTGCGGATACGGAACAGGAGGCCAGAGAGGAACTGAAGGAGTATGCGAAATCTGCGGCTTGATATATGCTATGAGGGCACCCGTTACCGTGGCTGGCAGCGCCTGTCCAATACAGACAATACCATCCAGGCAAAGCTTGAGCAGACACTCAGCAGAATTTTAGAGGAGCCAATTGAGGTGTCTGCCAGCGGTCGAACGGACGCGGGCACCCATGCAAAACGGCAGGTTGTGAGTTTCCACTGTGAGAGTAATATGCCCTGCGATGAGATTCTTTTGAAACTTCGCCGTTATTTACCGGAGGATATCGGCATATATTCCTGTAAGAACGTGTCCGAGCGATTCCACGCCCGACTGAATGCAAAAACCAAGACCTACGTTTATCGGGTTTGGAACAGTGAGCAGCCCTGTGTATTTGACAGGAGGTTTGTGTATGTGGATGCAAGGCCTGTGTGCCTTGAAGCAATGCAGAGCGCTGCAGGCTATTTCTTGGGAGAACATGATTTTGCCGCTTTTTGCGCCAATAAGAATATGAAGAAGTCCACCCGCCGATATATCCACAGCTTTGAGATTTGTCGCAACGGCAACGAAATTGTATTCACTGTCACCGGCAATGGGTTTCTCCACCATATGGTTCGCATTATGGTTGGAACATTGCTGGAGGTTGGCAGGGGAGAACGGACACGGGAGAGTATTCAAGACCTGTTTACTGCCAGCCGTGCCGATGCCGGGGCGCTGATTCCGGCCTGTGGCCTATGCTTAATGGAGGTAACCTATTGAATATACAGATTTTTGGAAAGAATAAATGCTTTGACACAAAGAAGGCAGAGCGATATTTTAAAGAACGGCGCATTAAGTACCAAATGGTGGACCTAATTCGTTACGGCCTGTCGGGAAAAGAGTTCGACGCAGTGTTGCGAGGCGTTGGCGGTGTTGATAAGCTGATTGATTGGGAAGGAAAGAGTCCGGAGATCACATTGATGAAATATATGGACGATGTCCGTGCAAAAGAGGACAAAATATTTGATGACCCGGCACTCATGCGTACACCTATTGTGCGAAACGGTAAGCAGGTAACGGTAGGCTACTGTCCGGAAATTTGGGACAAGTGGGAATAATCGATATGGATTTACAAAAGCAGCTTCTCAGTGGAGAGGCTGCTTTTCGTATTCCCATAGATTTTCCTTGCAAAAAGAACAAAAAAATGATATTATAGGAGGAAACAATGACGAAGGCGCTTGAAGCAATTAACCAATTTGTATGGGGGTTTCCGGCACTGATTCTGATTTTAGCCGTCGGAATTTTGCTGAGTATCCGCACTGGATGGGCACAGTTTCGATTTTTTTCTGCTGCATTTCGCTCATTTTTTGCACAATTTTCCAAAGCGGAGAAAGAAAACGGCGTTTCTCCATACAGGGCATTGTGCACTGCGCTTGCTGCAACGGTTGGAACCGGGAATCTTGCCGGAGTTGCCGGCGCAATCGCAATCGGCGGACCGGGCGCGGTTTTTTGGATGTGGATTTGTGCCATATTGGGTATGGCCACCAAATTTGCCGAGGCTACTTTGGCTGTGCGTTATCGAATGACAGACAGTGATGGGACATACTTTGGCGGTCCAATGTACATGGTACGGCTGGGGATGGGTAAAAAGTGGCAGCCGCTTGCCGGCGTTTATTGTTTTTTTGGCGTTGTGGCCGCATTTGGTGTTGGCTCCGCAACGCAGATTAATGCTGTGCTTGGAGGAATCAACGGTGCTGTCAGGGCGCTGGGGGGTTGCGAATCAGAGTTTGTGAACCTGTTGATAGGAATTGGACTTGCTGTTTTGATTGTGCTGGTTCTTTTTGGGGGCGCAAAGCGAATCGGCTCTGTGGCGGCCTTTTTGGTGCCGTTTGCATCCGTTTTTTACCTTCTTTTAGGCATGGGGGTGCTTATTGTGAAAGCGCCTGCAGTACCCGGTGCTTTTTCGGCGATAGTAAAGGGGGCGTTCTGCCCGGAGGCTGTGACCGGAGGCGTGTTGGGTTCTGCATTTCAAGCATTGCGTATCGGTGCATCCCGGGGAGTGTTTACCAATGAAGCAGGTATGGGCACCGCCGGTATTGCCCATGCAGCAGCCAATGTGGATCACCCTGTACAGCAGGGTTTCATGGGCCTTATTGAGGTGTTTTTGGATACCGTTGTGATATGTACCATGACTGCACTGGTGATTTTGTGCAGCGGTGTCCCAATTCCATACGGCAAGGATATGGGGATTCTCATTACAGCGAATGCCTTTTCCTGTGTGTACGGCAGTTGGGTGAATATACCGCTGGCAATCTCTTTGTGCTGTTTTGCTATTGCTACGATTATTGGCTGGGGTCTATATGGTGCCAGATGCGCACAGTTTTTGTTTGGAAATGCCTCGTGGAAGCACTTTGCCATTTTGCAGGCTGGTTCTGTGGTGCTCGGTGCTGTTTTGAGCACAGGAACTGTTTGGGCCATGTCGGAAACGGCAAATGGCTTGATGGCAATACCTAATTTGATTGTTTTGATATACTTAAGCCCAGAGCTTGTCCGTTTAATAAAAGATTACAAATGCTATTATGGCAGTCGTACTGCCGTTGGAGGTACTAATGAAAATTTCAGTCAATGCAAATCAATGCAAACTGTCTCCTATGCGGAAATTCCATCCGCTGGCAGTCGAAGCAAAACAAAAGGGGAAAAGAATTTATCACCTGAACATTGGACAGCCTGACTTGCCGACACCAAGTGCGTTTTTTGAAGCGACCAATGCGTTTAAGCCAAGTGCACTGGCATATGAAGCCTCTCCCGGACGGGTATCGCTGATTGAGGCCATTCAAAACTACTACAAAAAGCTGGGTGTTTCCTTACAGCCGGATGATATTTTTGTCACCACCGGCGGAAGTGAGGCACTTCTGTTTGCGTGCTTGAGCATCTTAGACCCTTCTACAGAAGTCGTCATCCCCGAACCGTACTATCCGAATTACGCGACCTTTGTTCATGCAGCGGGCGGTGTTATCCGCGCATTGCCCACTTGCCCGGAAGAAGGCTACCGTTATGCCGACCGGGAGCGCATTGAAAAGCTGATTACCAAAAATACCCGTGCCATCATGATTACCAATCCCGGCAACCCTACCGGTGTGGTGCTAAACGAAGATGAAATGCGGATGATTGCGGATGTAGCCAAGGAGCATGATCTGTTCTTAATCAGCGATGAGGTGTATCGTGAGTTCTGCTATGATGACAGCGGAAGAATTCCCTGCATGGGCCGATTTACCCATATTGACGAGAATTTGGTGATTGTAGACTCTGTTTCCAAACGATTTTCTTCTTGTGGTGCCCGTATCGGCTGTGTTATTACCAAAAACAAGGAACTGCAGCAAGCACTGTTGAAGTTCTGCCAGTCAAGACTTTCTGTTGCAACTATGGACCAGGTTGGCGCAACGGCATTGTATTCGGTGGATACGGACTACTTCACCAAATCCAAAGAGGAATACAGAAATCGCAGAGATACGGTGATACAGGGTCTGCGGCGGATTCCCGGTGTTTTGGTGGAGGAGCCTATGGGCGCCTTCTACGTGATGGCCAGACTTCCGGTGGATGATACAGATAAATTCCAGCGATGGCTGCTGACGGAGTTTGATGACAACGGAGAAACGGTAATGTTTGCTCCCGGCGCACCCTTCTATGAAACTCCCGGTAGTGGCCATAATGAGGTTCGCATTGCTTATGTGCTGAAGCAAAATGAACTTGAGCATGCTATGGAACTTTTAGGCAAAGGAATTGCCCGCTACCGGAGCGAGCAGATGGGACTGGTGTAATTTTGCGGAGGCATTTGTAAATACATACTATTCCCAACAAAAAATGGGAATATGAGAAATAAAACAGACAAAAGGCGATGGATACAATCCATCGCCTTTTCAGTTGCGTCAAAAAAGTATTTTTTGACGCAACTGACAGAGGTCAAGAAAGCCCCAAAGACAAGCAAACGGGCGGCGTCGGCGTACATAAGTACGGTAGTCCGCCCGTTTGCGCAGTAAGTCAAAATCCCTTGCGTAGCAAGCGTTTTCGCACCATTATGTCGCTTATATGCCCAATTGACGCATGAATCTGAAGAAAAGAACAACCCCAAATCATCAAAAATTGGATTTTGACGATTTGGGGGTTTATTGACACTCTGAAAAGGCGATGGATACAATCCATCGCCTTTTATGTTGGAAAAATTACATATCGAAGGGTTCCATGGACAAGACGGGGTGACCCACAGTGCCCAGGTATTCCAGCAGCTGCTCGGGATCTTCCTGGCAGATCGTCTCGTCGGCAATCATATCAGTGAAGTTCTCCACACCGTACATCTCCAGAGCAGTGGCGTCCAGGCGCTCTCGCATCTGATCCTTCAGCATCTTGGGCATCCAAACGATACGGCCGGGGCCGCCTTCGGCTGCGATGAACTTTTTGGAGGAGATGAAGTGCTTGCCGTGGCCCATGAAGCCGGGAGTCTGCACACCGCCGCCGGTCATAGAAGCCATCTCGGAGAAACTCATGCCCAGAGGAGTGACACCGGCGTGCTCACGGCAGGTGATAACAACACCCATGGAGCAGGGCTCCACACCGCAGATACATTCGAAGCAGCCACAGGAGGTCATGGGATCTTCGAACAGGGAGTACAGGGTGATGCGCTCAACAGCACCCTGAGAGTACTTGTTAACAGCGGCATCCATGGAATCGTAACGGCCCAGACGCTCGTCTTGGCAGCCTTCCTTCAGAATGGGCTGGCAGGGACCTGCGGGATCCAGCTCCTGGGTAGCCTTAGCATCCAGCCAGGAAACGGCACCGCACAGACCCAGACGCTCGGGAGTGACGATACAAACGTGGCTGGGGGAGAAGGCCTGGCACATAATACAGGTGTAGAAGGTGTCAACACTCTCGTCAGTCATGGAACTGAGTCTTGCGTCACGCTTGTTGAAGATCTCGTTAGCCTGGGCGCGCAGCTCGGCATTCTTCTCGGCATCCACAACGATGGTGACCTGGCACTTGTCTACAACAGCCTCGAACTCGCTCTTAACCTTGGCGTAGAGCACTTCGCCCAGGTGGCGGAACTTGAAGCCTGCCTCGAAGTCAGCCTTGGAGATACGTACACGGATCATATCACGCTGACCGGTGTGCATAACACCCTCGATGCAGTTGATCCAAGCATGAATTTTACGCTCCATAACGGCCTCGAAGTCAGCCTGCATAGCCTTGCCGGCAACCTCTACGGTGTAGGACAGGGAAATCTTGGAGCCCGCGGGGATCTCGTCGATCTCGGGACCGACCACAGTGATCTTGTGATCCTCCACTTCGCTGGCTTCTCTGGTTTGAACCAGCTCGAAGCAGTCCACACGGGAGCCGTCCACTTCCACCTGCATATCGCCGCGGCGGATGATCTCGCCCTCGAAGGCGGTGGCAAAGGACACGGGGATGTCGATCTTGGTAACCTTAATCTTAATGTCACGGGCTTCCAGAGAGGTGGCATTCCACTTGGTAGTATCCAACTGCTGGATCAAGCTCTTGGGAACACGGAACATATTCTCGGTTTCGTTGGACACAACGGGGAAGCCCAGGCAGATAGCGCCGGCACCGTAGGACACGATTTCGTCAGACAGGGGTTTATAAGCATTGACGAAAGCACGGACACGGTCCATGGTGTACTTGTACAGGGCCTTGGTGTCGCCGGGGGTAATATTGCCGAAGATCAGAGCAGCACGCAGAGCGACGGAAACTATGTGGATGACAGACTGCATCTCGTAGCCCAAAGGTACCACGCGGACACCTTCGCCCAGCTTCATGCCGGATTCATGGCAATGCTTGACAGCAGCGCCGGTCAGGGATACCAACATACCCTGAGCCTGGTAAGACTTGGCCAGCTCCACAGTCTCAGCGGGATCGTCAGCGCCGCCGATAATGACAGCCACGCCGGGGATGTCGCCGGTAACCAGGGGAACACCCAGGTTACGGACAAAGGCGTCGGTCAAGTGACCCATTTCGGGCTCGGCATAAGGAGTGGCGCCATGGATGTACTTCAAAGCTTCCAAAAATTCTGCACACAGAGCAGATGCGATGCCGCTCTCAAAAGCGTCGTGCAGACGGGGGTTGCGGGTCATCTTTGCCTGGATGGTAGCCATAGCGGCCTTCATCTCTCCCAAGGTGGAGATTTTCTCGCCGGTGATGGCGTAGTAACAAGGCAGGGAGTAAGCGGTGTCGGGGAAGGACACTGCTTCTGTTTCGCCGTAGGTGGCGATGGCAGCATCAATGGCGACTACTGTGCGCTCGTAATTGTAGTCGTTACCGCCAAAAACTCTTTCAAAAAGTGTCACGTTTTTTCCTCCTATAATCAATCAAGTTCATCACGATCAAGAATCGCTTTGATTTTTCGAATTTCTTCGATTACTGTGGGACTAAAGTCGTAGGGTGATTTTCCCTGGCGGTCTGCGTCGATGACCTGGGTATTGTAGTGGATGCAACCAAGCAAATCTTCGGTGGGAATAGCATTGCGGACAAATGCTTCGTCCTGCTCGTCCCGAACCTTGTTTGCCACCACGCGTACGCGCTTAACACCCAAATCGTTTGCCAGGCGTTTCACATTGCGGTAGGTCTGTACACTGCGTGCACCGGGCTCAATGACCACGATAAACTGGTCCATATTTGCCGCGGTACCTCTGCCCAAATGCTCAAGGCCCGCTTCCATATCCATGATGACCACATCGTTTTTCCGATAGGTCAGCGCAGACAGGATGGACTTGAGCATCACATGCTCGGGGCAGACACAGCCGCTGCCGCCCACATCCACAGTGCCCATGACCAAAAGCTTTACGCCGTTAATCTCCTTGGAAAAGGTGTCCGGAATGTCGGAAACCTGGGGATTAAGCTTGAAAAACTTATTGGCGGCATTGGCGCCGGTACGCTCCTCAACTAAAGTGCGCATCTTGGAGATGGGGACGATGGCATCCACTTCCTCCTGAGAGAGGCCGAGGGCCAAACCCAAATTGGCATCCGGGTCCACATCGGCAGCAAGAACCGTGCGTCCTTCATCGGCATAAAGCCTTGCCAGGGTAGAGGACAGGGTGGTTTTGCCCACACCGCCCTTACCGGTAATTGCAACTTTCATCAGATACCCAGTGCGGCACGCTTGGCTTCGATGCAAGCAATCATCTTGTCGCCAAGAGCATCAATGTCGGTATCCACAACGAATTTAGCTTCAACCCACTTGTTCACGCCGTTTTCACCCTGCAGCAGCTCGGTGACTTCGGTAGAACCCTTGGAGTAGGGATCAACGCCCAGGAAGGTCTCGATACCGGTAGCCACAACATAGTTACCGATAGAGACAGCCTTCTCGGACATCCATTCGGGGGCACAGCCAACTACGGGAACCTGGGAGATGTTGATACCCCAATCCTTAGCAATGTCAGATGCCAGGATCATCATACGGGAAATATCAACACAGGAGCCCATGTGCAGTACGGGAGGAATACCGGTTAGCTCACAAACTCTCTTCAGACCTGCGCCGCAGTATTCACGAGCCTGTACGGGATCCATCAGACCGGCCTTTGCAGCAGCCTGTGCGCTGCAGCCGGTGGTGATAACGATGATATCGTTCTCCAGCATCTTCTTCATCAGGCCGATGTGAGCGGTATCGGGACGGACCTTGGGGTTGTTACAGCCGACCATAGCCACAGCACCGCGGAGGACACCGGAGTGGACACACTCGATCAGAGGCTTGGTGGTGCCGAACTCGTCCAACTGGGAGTTAGCAACAGTATCCAGAACGCCCTTGATAGCTTCGACAGAGTAACCGACTCTTGCCTTCTGCTTCTGGTTGGGGATATGTACCAGCTCGGGGTTACGGTTCTTGAAGTTCTCGATTGCCATCTTCACGATTGCCTTAGCGCTGTCACCTGCAGTCTCGGGGGAGAACTGGATGAAGTCGGAATCGGGAATACGAGCAACGGGAGAAGTGGTGATGAACTTAGTGTGGAAGCACTTGGACAGGGGGCCCAGTGCGGGGAAGATACACTGCACGTCAACGACGATTGCTTCGCAAGCACCGGTGAGAACCACGTTCTCCTGGTTCAGGTAGTTACCGGCCATGGGGATACCGTGACGCATGGTAACTTCGTTGGAGGTACAGCAGACACCGGAGACGGTGATGCCCTTAGCACCCATGGACTTTGCGTAAGCGATCATCTCGGGATCGTTGGCATAATAGACGATCATTTCGGACAGGGAGGGATCGTGGCCGTGAACAACGATGTTCACGTTGTCCTTCTCCATAACGCCGATGTTAGCCTCGGTGTCGATGGGGCGGGGAGTGCCGAACATAACGTCGGAGAACTCGGTACCCATCATGGAGCCGCCCCAGCCGTCAGACAGACCTGCGCGCAGGGACTGGCGGATCAGAGCTTCAGCCAGGGAAGAACAACCCATATGGGTCATGTGCATGGACTGAGAAACTTCGCGGTCGATAGCACGGGGTCTAATTTCAGCGTCATCCCACAGCTTCTGGGTATGCTCGGGAGCACGCTCGGTAAACTTTTGGTAGCCGAAGGGTTTACCGTACTCCAGCAGGCCGATCTCTGCCATCTCGTGAGCCAGATCGTAAATGTTCTTGCCTTCGGTCTCAACGCCCCACTCGTGAGCGATGCGGATCAGCTTTTCGGGATCCTTGACCTGATAGTTGCCGCCTTCGCGGGTCTGGTGCAGGGTGTGCATGATTTCACGGCCATGGTCGGAGTGCGTTGCAGCACCGCCGGCGGTGAAAATCAGATAGTTACGTGCAACGATGCCGTGCACGTCACAGCCACAGATACCTCTGGGGCTCTTGGGGGTGATGCGGCAGGGGCCCATGGAGCAGATACGGCAGCAGGTACCAGCTTCGCCGAAGCCACAATGGGGAGTCTGATCTTTGACTCTCTTCTGCCAGGTGTCAGCGCCGACCTTGTGTGCGGTTTCCAGTAGCTCATTGGTCGCAGCTTCCATCTCCTCGACAGTCGTTAAGAATTCCCAATCCTTCAATGTGATTTCCTCCTATATACATGATTCTTGCGCCAGTATGGACATACTGACACATAATATATCGATATTATTTTACTCGGTTTTCAACCAAAAGTCAATTGCTGTTTTAGCTATAAAACGACTGTAAATTTCTATCCCCCGGGAGGGGATTTTGGCGCATTTGATAAAGAGATGCAAAATAATACCGCTGCTGCAAAAAAATGGTTTGCAACGGCGGTATTTTTTTATAAAAGCATACAAAACAACGGGAAAAGCAAAGCGGTTAGAATTCCCGCAACCGCCAAAGAAAGACCGCTCACTGCACCTGCAAGGAGATCAATTTCCGTTGCCCGGGAGGTGCCGATAACGTGGGCGGCGGTACCAAAGGCAACACCTTGGCTGACGGGGTCTTTGATTTTTAAAATTTTACAAAGGGCAGAGCCGATTAGGCTACCCAAGTTTCCTGTGAGAACAATCACCACGGCGGTTAGTGCAGAAATGCCGCCGCTTTGTTCTGAAAGGACAATGCCCATGGCGGTGGTAATGGATTTGGGCATAAGAGAAACAGTGACCTGCCGGTCAAGCCCCAACAATTTGCACATCAGGATAATGACTGTGAGACTGGTGAGGGTGCCTGCGGTAATGCCTGCCAAAATGGCGGGCAGTCTGCCCTTGAGCACCTTCAGTTGGCGGTACAGCGGCACAGCTAAGCATACGGTGGCGGGGGTCAGCAACCAGGAGAGACCCTCGATGCCGGATTGGTAGTCCTCCGGGTCTATGCCGGTGAGCAACAGTACCCCAATTACCAGCAGAGCACCGATCAAAATGGGACTGCACAGAGGCGATTTGGTCTTCTTTTGGCACCATTGTCCGAAAGAAAAGGCACCGATTGTCAGCACCAAGCAGAACAGGGGAAGGCCGGTGAGAAAATTATTCACAGTCCGCGTCCTCCTTCCGTCGTTGAAACCAGCGGGTTACCAGTCCGCTGACGGCAAATACCGCCACAGTGGACACTACGGTAATGATGATGATTGCCCCCAGATTGGGCGCAATCAGCCCCCAGAACTGGAGAATTTTTACTGCCGGTGCCACAAACAGAACAGGCATGACGGAGATGAGAAAGCCGGAAGCATCGGCAATCTTTTCTTCCTTTAGAATCCCTGTACACAGGGCAATCAGCAGCAACACCAGTCCGTAAATGGCGGCCGGGATGGGAAGGGGAATGACGGCTTGCAGCAGCTCTCCCAAGAGGGAAAACAGCAGGATATACAAAACCTGTGGAATATATTTCATATAATTACCTCATAACGGACGCATTGTAAAATTATTCCGTTTCTATAAGTGCCCGGATTTCCCTGGCAATGGTGCAGTTGGGGGTGTGGACGCAGTTTTCAAAGCAACAGTCCACCTCGATGAGCTTGCCGTCCATTTCCACCACAGTGACCATTCGGCTCTCGTCCGTAGTACGGCAGTAACCGCTTAAAAAATGTTCCTTTTCCATTCGTTTACCTCCGTAATGCAGAAACCCATGGGCGCAAGGGAGAGCCATGCAGGGGCAACGGGGTTCACCTTATGTCCTAATAGTATCGTTTCTGCGGGAATATCCCAAGATTCGTGACTGCAATTAATATAAATTTTAATCTGCTTGCCTTCCCAACAACGGGAAAAACCCAATTTGCCGTCAGATGCCTGAAAGAATCGAATATCACCTAATTGAAGAGCCATAAGGCGTTTGCGCAGAGAACCCAGCGCTCGATAATGGGTCAGCAGGGCAGTGTCCTCTCGCCCCCAAGGGTAGGTGCGGCGGTTAAAGGGGTCCTTATGACCCTCCATGCCGGCCTCATCACCGTAGTACAGACTGGGCGCACCGGGAAGGACATACTGCAAAAAGGATGCGGTCAATAACCGCTCCTTGGCAAGTTCTTTGTCGGTGACGGAGAGCTTTCGGCCGGCATAGGCCTTGCGAGAACCCTCAAAATCGTCTACCAGCGCAGTGAGAATTCGGGGGGTGTCATGGGTACCCAACAGATTCATATTGCAGGCAAGCACCTGAGGCGGATAGTTTTCTGCAATGGTCATGACAGTTTCTTTGAACTGCCGCCCGTCATCCGTACCTTTTACAAAATTCAGCACAGCGGTGCGGAAGGGATAGTTCATACAGGAGTCCAGCATTCCGTCCACAAAGTACCGGCGGCGGATATTGTAGGAGATTTTATTGGAAGCATCCTCCCAAACCTCGCCCATGAGAAGGGCGTCCGGCCGAAGCTGCCGAATTCGCTTTTTAAGCTTTAACACAAACCCGTCCGGCAGCTCGTCCACCACATCCAGTCGAAAGCCGTCGGCACCTAAATTCAGCCAGTGGGCAACCACGGAATCCTCATTTTCAATGATATAATCCACAAAGGCCGGATCGGCTTTGTTTACGGTAGGCAGCGTGTCAAACCCCCACCAGCTACTGTAGCTGTCAGGATACCGCTGGAAGGTGTACCAGGAATAATAGGGCGAAGCAGGGGAGCAGTAGGCACCCACCCCGCCGAAGGTGCGGTTTTTGTCAAAATACAAGCTGTCGGAGCCGGTGTGGGAGTAAACTCCGTCCAAAATTACCTTAATGCCTCGACTGTGGGCGGCATCACACATAGCTCTAAAATCCTCGACGGTACCCAGCATGGGGTCGGGAGTTTTATAATCGCCGGTGTCATAGCGGTGATTGGAAAAGCTTTTGCTGATGGGATTCAAATAGAGAATGGTGGCGCCCAAGGAGGCGATATAGTCCATTTTTTCGGTAATGCCTTGAAAATTGCCACCAAAAAAATCGTTATTCAAAACTTCTCCGTTTTCATTTGGCTCCCAGTCCACATCCTCGTACCAATCTTTGTGAACAGTGTAGGGTTCCAGCTTGCCGTCCAGAGAGGGGAAACCTGCCTTACAGAACCGATCGGGGAACACTTGATAAATGACGGCACCTTTTGCCCAATCGGGGGTGGTAAAATCTTCCGGCGTGCAGGTCAGCTGCCATCGGTCGCCGGCCTCCATATTGGTGTCATGCCCCTGCTTAAAAAGACGAAAAGAGCCGTTGGGCTTATAAATGCGGAAGTAGTAGAAATACAGCCCCGGCATATCTAAAGAAAAGCTGCCGCCAAAAATGTCATAAGCACCCTTGGTGCTTTCTTTTTCCAAAAGAACCGCAGGGACTGGCGTGCCGTCGTCAAAATTTAAAATGCATTCTGCCTTGATTGCACCGACATCAGAGGGAATATGAATATGAAGCTGACAAAGCTGCCCTTTGGAGAGTGTCCCAAAGGGGTTCTTGAAGACAGATTGCTGTGAATCAAACAAAATACGCATGGATCGACTCCTAAAATGAGAGTTACCCCTATAGAATACGGCATTTTTGCCAAAAGGTCAAGAAAAACCGGGGCATTGCTGCCCCGGTACGGAAAAACTACTGGTTTAACATTTTGCGGAACAATTCCATATAACGGCCTGCCGGTTTGTCCCAGCTGAAGTCCTGCAGCATATCGGTCCGCTGCAGAGCCTGGAACTGAGGCCTGTTGCAGTTATACAGGTGCAGACACCGCTTCAGTGCTGCCAGGAAATCATCGGCGTTGTAGCTTTGGAAGCTGAAACCGAGACCGCCCTCGCCGTTTTCATCTGCGGGGGGAACGGTGTCCTTCAAGCCACCGGTGGCATGAACCACGGGTACGGTGCCGTAGCGCATGGCATTCATCTGGCTTAAGCCGCAGGGCTCACTCTTGGAGGGCATGAGGTAAATGTCACCGCCGGCATAAATTCTGGCGGCAAGACCCAGATTGAAGGTGATTTTTGCAGCCACCCGTTGGGGGAATTCCGTTTGCAAGCCACGGAAGAAGTCCTCATAATGGGCTTCGCCGGTTCCCAGTATCAGCAGCTGGCAGTCCTCCTCCCACATGAGCTGTCGGGCAATGTGGCAAAGTAAATCCAAACCCTTATGACCGGCAAGCCGTGTGACCATCACCATCAGCGGCACATCGGGACGTTGGGGAAGACCGACTTCCCTTTGAAGGGCGGCTTTGCAGGCAGCTTTGCCTTCTACAAAGGTATCCGCATTGTAGTGCGCGGGGAGCGCAGGGTCGGTTTCCGGATTGAAGGTGTTTATATCGATGCCGTTGGTGATACCGGTGAGCTTTCCGGCATTTCCGGCCAATACATCGCTGAGACCGTGGGCATAGTAGGGGTACATCAATTCCTTGGCGTAAGTTTCGGAAACGGTGGTTACCAAATCGGCTGTTTCAATGGCACCCTTCATACAGTTGACAGCGCCGCCCATATCCAGATGCTCCCGGTATTGCCAGGGCAGTGCCAACACATCGTCAAAGAAGTCTGCCTGTGCCCAGCCCTGATATTCAATGTTGTGGATGGTGTACATGCACCGTGTATTGGGGAAGAAGGGGTAATACTGTGCCTTCAAAAGCACCGGTACCAGGGACGTTTGCCAGTCGTTGCACTGAATCACATCGGGGATATAATCCAATGCTACCAGCGCATCCAAACAGGCTTTGGAGAAATAGGCGAACCGTTCTCCGTCATCGTTATCTCCGTAAGCGGAGCCCTCCCGGGCACCGAAATAATAGAGATTGTCGACAAAGTAAACCTGCACGCCATCCTTGCGGCCTTTCAGCCTGTAAATGCCGGCATATTGCTGCCGCCAGCCTAAAGCCACATGAAACTGGGCTGCCTGTTCTACCTCGTAGGCGGGGTTATCCAAAATCTTTTTGTAGTAAGGGAGAAACAGCGCTACCTCATTGCCGGGAATCCTTGCCAGTGCGGAGGGAAGTGCCTCCATCACATCGCCAAGGCCGCCGGATTTGATATAGGGTGCACCCTCCGATGCCAAAATGGCAATTCTCATACAATTTCTCCTCGCTTAATGATGATGGGATTGGCAGGGGTGCCGATGAGTTTGACACCGGGGCGAACCACCACATCCTTGTCGAGAATGACATACTTCAGCTCAGCATTCTCACCAACCACCGTATCATTCATAATCAAACAGTTTTCTACCTTTGCCCCTTCCTTTACGGTTACCTGACGGAACAGCACTGAGCTATATACACGGCCCTCCAGCATACAGCCGTCGGCTACGATGCAATTGTCAATGCTGGATTCCTCACCGTAGTAGCTGGGAACCCGGTCCCGAACCTTGGTATAGACGGGGTGGTTGTGGTAAAACAGATCGTGCCGGGTTGCGCTGTCCAGCAGGGATAGGGAGTTGCGGAAGTACTCCTCCACAGACTCATTGAACATGGCAAGACCGGGGAAACGGTATACATTGATGGATACCTGCCCTTTTTGCCAGGAGCCCAGCACCAAATCCCGGTCCATGTGGAACAGATTCCGGGCGATGCATTCACGCACCAGCTGCTTGAGCAGGTTTTTGGACAGCACAAACAAGTCCATGGAGGCAAGATAATCGCTGGGTGCAATGTAGTCAACGGCTAAATCGGCAATTTCACCGTTTGCATCCAGTTTAATGGCCAAATCCAATTGCTTGGCACCGTCTGCGATGCCTTCCTTGGTCACAACCGTAATGTCCTTGCCGCTGGCAATGTGCGAGTTTAGCACACTGTTCAAATCAATATTGCACAAAATTGCAGAGTCGGCCATAACCACGTACTCGTCATCCGGACCGTAGTTCAAAAAGTTCATGGCATAGTACAGATTCTCCAGCTTACCACGGTAGCTGTGGGAAGAGGACATGGCGTAAGGTGTCAGAAATTCCAAACCGCCCTCTTCCAGCCCCATGCCCCATTCTTCACCGGAGCCAATGTGGTTTATAAGACTCTGATAATTCTGGCGGGAGATAATACCCACATGATGGATGCCGGCTGCAGCCATATTGGACAGGTGAAAATCCACTTGGCGATAGCGACCGCCGAAGGGGATACTGCCCATAGTGCGCTGGTAGCTGAGTCCCCCCATGTTGGCGTCGTTGGCAAAGATAATGCCCATTACGTTCATAGTATTCTCCTCCTTTACAGCATTTCACCGGGCAGGAGCACGGTATTTGCTTCAATCAAGGTGCCTTTGGCGGTGACACTGATACGCTTTTTTTCGCCGGAGGCAAACGCGCCGCCTACTACCGCATTGCGACAGACCTTGGAATTCTCGCCCAAAATGGCATGGCGCACAATGGCACCGGACTCAATCACCACTCCGGGCATCACCACGGAGTCCTCCACCACGGCACCTTCGCCGATGGTACAGCCGGTGGAAATAACACTGTGGCGGACGGTGCCGTAGATTTCCGAACCCTCTGCGATAAAGCAGTTTGCGGTTTTTGCCTGTACATCAATATAAGAGGAGGGGAGGGCGTTGTTTCGGGCGTAAATTCTGCTACGCTCGTCCCCACGGATGTTGAACTCCGGATCCTTACCCAATAGCTCCATATTGGCTTCCCACAGGGAGTCAACGGTACCCACATCCTTCCAGTACCCGTCAAAGGTGTAAGCCATCATCTTGTGACCGGCATGCAATAGGCTGGGAATGACGTTTTTGCCGAAGTCGTTGGAAGAGTTGGGGTCTGCCTCATCGGCCAGCAATGCGTCGTGCAGCACCTGCCAGTTGAACACATAAATGCCCATGGAGGCATTGGTGGATTTGGGTTTGGCGGGTTTTTCCTCAAACTCATAGATGGAGCCGTCGGGGTTGGTGTTCAAAATGCCGAACCGGCTGGCTTCACGCAGTGGGACCTCACGAACGGCGATGGTGCAGGATGCGTTGCTTTTTTCGTGGTACTCCACCATGGCGTTGTAATCCATTTTATAAATGTGGTCGCCGGAGAGAATTATCACATAGTCGGGGTTAAAACGCTCAATGAAGTCGATATTTTGATAGATGGCGTTGGCAGTGCCCTTGTACCAGCCACTCTTTTTATCGTGGCGCTCGTATGGGGGCAGTATTTGTGCACAGCTGTGGGTTTTGTTCAGACCCCAAGGCTGACCGTTTCCGATGTACTCGTTCAGCTCCAACGGTTGATACTGGGTCAAAATACCCACCGTATCAATGCCGGAGTTGACACAGTTGCTTAATGGAAAGTCGATAATGCGGTACTTGCCGCCAAAAGGAACGGCAGGCTTTGCGGTTTTTTCGGTCAAGACCTTCAGCCGACTGCCTTGACCGCCGGCCAGCAGCATGGCAATGCAACGCTTTTTTTGAAAATGCATGATATCAGCTCCTTATTATGTGAATGAAAACGTGAAAAGTTTCAACCAATCACATTTTATGCTTCTACTAATAACATATCATATTTTGCAATGAAAAGATAGAGGCATTTTCCTAAAAACAGGTAGAAATTTTCGGCAGTACCTACAAATGACGCGTAAATGTTAATGGAATATCATGGTGAAAATGCCAAAAAATTGACGAAAAATGCAGAAAAAGTCAGAGCCTCGCCTTTACACAGACGGTTGCTATTTGCGGATTGCTGTGGTATCATAAAGCACAATCGGATCAGAGAGAAGGCGTAGACAGTGGAATACAACGACATATATAGCAGCGACAGAAGCCTGACGGGCCGCATTCATATACGGGGCACCCGGTGGAAGCCGGGGGAGTACGGACTTGTGGTGTGCGTGTGGGTCTACGACGGAAAGGGAAAGCTCCTGCTGACCCGAAGGGCGCCGGGTAAGACCTTTCCCGGCACATGGGAGAACTCCGGCGGCGCCGCCAAGGCGGGGGAGACAAGCCGTCAAGCTATTGCGCGTGAGCTTTTTGAGGAAACCGGTATACAGGCCGCTGAGGAGGAGTTTGAACTGTTGGATACCGGACGGGACGGAAATACCCATTATGATTATTATTGTATCCGGCGCGATACACCCATCGAAGAGATTGTGTTGCTTCCGGGAGAGACGGATGATGTGCAGTGGGCCACCTTTGAGCAGGTCAGAGAAATGATCGCGGAAAAGAAAATCTGCCGCATCATCGCACGGCAGTTCAACCGCCAGGAGCAATTGCTGCTGGATAGGCAGGAGCGGAAAACAAATTAATTACCTACGTTTGATTAGTTGCATCAATATCTTCCGTACAGACCTCCCGAAAAGAATCAGGCTGAATGAAAATAAACCATCTTGCGTATAGGAATTATACCTGCCATGCTTTGCACACGTTGATCCAGCCAAGGCTGCCGGAGTGCTTCTCCAGCGCCTCCATGGTCAGCTCAATGGCGCTGTTACTGCTGCCACAGGCGGGAAATACGGTAGGAAAGCGCTGCATGGAAATGTCCAAATAGACACTTACACCGGGGTTGGTCGCAAAGGGACACACACCGCCCACGGCGTGTCCGATGAGCAAGACCACTTCCTCCGGGGTCAGCATTTTTGCCTTGGCGCCGAATTGGGCCTTGTACTTGGCGTTGTCGATTTTAGCATCTCCTGCGGTGACAATCAGCATGGGCTTGTCCGCCACCAAAAAGGAGAGGGTCTTGGCGATTCTGCCGGGTTCACAGCCTACAGCCAATGCGGCCAGCTCCACGGTTGCGCTGGAAACGGGAAACTCCAGCACCTGCTCCTCCATGCCGAATTGGGCAAAGTATGCTTTTACTTTTTCAATAGCCATTGCTTTTCCTCCGTCGCGCATATTTTTTGAAAACAGTATAGCACGGACAGTATAAAAAAACAATAGATTGGTTACTCTCTCTTTACGGACACCAGGTAAATAGCAGAATTTGAAAAACAGAAAAACAAAAACTTTTTACACCAAAAATTTGCGAAATATGACAGACATTTCCAGAAATTCAAACTAATTGTGAAGCGCTTGACAGCAGGGCGTTTTGCTGATATAATCCCTCCGAAAAGAGTAACAGTCCACGTACCTTGCAGGATATGGCCGGCCGGCGACTGCATTGTATCACATAAGCGGAGGGGTTTTATGGGCTTCGGAGAATTGTTCCTGTTGGCGGTTGGTTTGAGTATGGATGCCTTTGCGGTGTCCGTCTGCAAGGGTTTGTCAGTCAAGAAGGCAGGCCTAAAGGAAGGTGCCGTTTGCGGCGGCTGGTTTGGCGGATTTCAGGCACTGATGCCTTTAATCGGCTACTTTTTGGGAACACTTTTTGCGGAGGCTATCGAGACCTTTGACCACTGGGTGGCATTTGGATTGTTGGCAATCATCGGCATTAATATGCTGAAGGAGGCCTTTTCCCATGACTGCGACTGCGATAACAGTGATGACATGTCTGCAAAGACCATGTTCGTCATGGCGGTAGCTACCAGCATTGACGCATTGGCTGTGGGTATTTCTCTAGCCATGGCAGGCAATGTGAATATCACCTTGGCAGTGGTGCTTATTGGTGTGACGACCTTTTTGCTATCAGCTTTGGGTGTAAAAATCGGAAACCTGTTTGGAAACCGGTTTGAAAAGAAAGCACAAATTGCCGGAGGTGTCATTCTCATTCTGCTGGGCGTCAAAATCCTGTTGGAGCATATGCATGTGCTGTAAGGTAAGTTGCAGAGTGCGCAAACAAAACAAAAATCCCTGGAGGAAACAACAACATGAAAAAATTGATGGCATTACTTTTGGTAATGACAGTGGCATTGACCATGGCTGCCTGTGGCCGCAGCAAGAAGAATACTGCTGCATTGGCGGGCACTATGGAGGAGAATATAAACAAAATCATGCAGGCGAATCCCACTGAATTTATGGGTGGTGTTACCGTGTTGGATTTAAAAGACACCACAGAAGATGGCAAGTGGGCCCTAAAGAACTTCACGGGCTTGGATTCTGCTGACAAGATTACCGATGCAGCCGTCTATGAGCCGATGACCGGCTCTCAGGCATTCTCGCTGGTGCTGGTGCGTGTGGCAGACGCTGCCGATGCAAAGCCTGTTGCTCAGCAGATGAAGGACAATATAAATCCTGCCAAATGGATTTGCGTTTCCGCCGATCAGGTGATGGCTGCCGGTTACGGTGACACCGTTTTGTTCATTATGCTGGACAGCAATATGGGTAAGACCGCTCAGTCCTATGTGGATGCATTTAAAAATGTGTGTGGCGGCGAACCGGACTTTACCATCTAATCAATAACGGAATTTGGGCAGCGGCATATCCGCTGCCCTTTTTGTCAAGGAGGCAACCATGCTCTTTTCCGGTATTCCTTTTCTGTATTATTTTCTTCCGCTGGTCATCCTTTGTTATTTTTTGGTACCCAAAAGCTTCAAGAATACGATTTTACTGGTATTCAGCTTGGCGTTTTATGCCTGGGGCGAACCGAAATATGTGTTTTTGATGCTGACGACCATCGGTCTGTTTTACGGTTGCGGACTGGCAATCGGCAAGGCCGAAGAACGTAAATGGAAAAAGTTTTGGCTTATAGTATCTGTGGTTATCAGCCTGGGACTGCTGGCAGTGTTTAAGTATGCGGACTTTTTTGTCAGCAGTTTCAATGCGGCCACAGGCCTTAGCATTCCGCTTTTGCGGCTGGCACTGCCCATCGGTATCAGCTTTTACACCTTCCAAAGCTTGAGCTATACCATCGATGTGTACCGAGGGGATGTGCCGGTGCAAAAGAATCTCATCAGCTTCGGTGCCTATGTGACCCTGTTTCCCCAGCTGATTGCCGGTCCCATTGTCCGCTATATTGATGTAGCGCGGGAACTGGACAGCCGCACCCATAGCTGGGAGGAGATCTCTCTCGGTTTGCGGCACTTTCTGGTGGGTCTGGGAAAGAAGATTCTCATTGCCGATCAGTTTGCACTGCTGATGAAGCTGTTTCGCCAGTCGGAAGCACCCTCTGTGCTGTTTTATTGGATGTACGCCATTGCCTTTACCTTAAATATTTACTTCGATTTCTCCGGCTATTCTGATATGGCCATCGGTTTGGGCAGAATCTTCGGATTTCACTTTACCGAGAATTTTAATTATCCTTATGTTTCTAAAAGCGTTACGGAATTTTGGCGGCGCTGGCATATCAGCCTGGGCAGCTGGTTCAGGGATTATGTGTATATCCCCATGGGGGGCAATCGGGTAAAAAAGTCCCGCTGGGTGGTGAATATTTTCACGGTTTGGATGCTCACAGGCCTCTGGCACGGTGCGGCTTGGAATTTTGTCCTGTGGGGACTGCTGTTTGCGGCACTGCTGCTCATTGAAAAATGGGTGCCTGCTCTGCAAAAACTGCCGGCATTTTTCAGGCATTTTTATGTATTGCTGCTGGTTTGCATCAGCTTTGTACTGTTCAATGCTGAGAGCTTTGCCCAGGCCGCAGGCGATTTGAGAGGAATGTTCGGCCTTGCCGGTGTACCGCCGGTCACGGGAGAGACCCTTTATTATCTGCGTAGCTTTGCCGTGTTGTTTTTGATAGGTATTGTGGGGGCAACGCCCCTTGTCAAGAGGGCGGCAGAGCGGATTTTGCGTACCCGTTTGGGGGCGGTTTTAGAGCCGCTTCTGCTGATTTTGCTGCTTTTGCTGTGTACGGCCTATTTGGTGGACGGCTCCTTTAGCCCGTTCCTGTATTTCCGTTTCTAAGGAGGGATTATGATGAACCGTAAAATTCGCACCGCCGGTATTGCCGTGCTGGCTACCCTGTGGGTGGCGCTGACCCTATTTGCATGGTTTGGCCCTGCCAAAAAAATCTCCGAAGCGGAGCGCAGACCTCTGCAGCAACTGCCGGAAATCTCGGTCAACAACCTGCTAAACGGCGGCTTCATGGAAAAATTCGAGGACTATACCGTGGACCAGTTTCCTCTGCGGGACGGTTTCCGCACCTTAAAATCCCTGTTCTGCTACAAGGTTTTAGGACAGCAGGACAACAACGGCATTTATATTGAGGACGGCTATGCCGCCAAGCTGGAGTTCCCGCTCAATTCCGTTTCCGTGAACAATGCCTTGAAAAAATTCAACCATATTTATGAGCGATATTTGAAAGACACCGGCAGTAAAATTTTTATGACCGTGGTGCCGGACAAGGGGTATTACTTGGCGGAAGCCAAGGGTTATCCCGCCATGGATTATGAAAAACTGTTTGCGGACATCGCATCCGGTATGCCGTGGGCACAGACGGTGGATATCACAGGGGATTTAAGCCTCACCGATTACTATTACACCGATACCCACTGGCGGCAGGAGAAGCTGTTGGAGGTTACCCAAACGCTGAGCAAGGCGTTGGGCGTGACGGTGCCGAAGAGTGAGAATTTTACACCTACCTTGGCAACACAGCGCTTCTACGGGGTGTACTACGGTCAGGCGGCGCTTCCTATGGCCGCAGAGGAACTGTATATTATGGAAAACGGGCTTTTAAGCGACTGTCGGGTCTATAACCACGAAACCAAACAATATGGAAATGTCTACGACATAGAAAAGCTAAATGGCTCCGACCCGTACGATGTATACCTGTCCGGTGCGCAGGCGCTGCTTACCGTGGAAAACCCCAATGCCGCTACGGACAGAGAACTGATTATTTTTAGGGACTCCTTTGGAAGCTCGCTTGCGCCCTTGCTGGTGCAGGACTACAAAAAGGTGACCTTGGTGGATATCCGATATATTCACTCTGATTTGCTGGAGGAGTATATTACTTTTGACGGACAGGATGTGTTGTTTGCTTACAGCACTTTGATTCTGAACAGCAGCGCAAGCCTCAAATAACTCAGTCGGGAGCAATTGCTCCCGACTTCAGAGTGTTAATAAACCCCCAAATCGTCAAAATCCAATTTTTTGATGATTTGGGGTTGTTCTTTTCTGCAGATACAGGCGTCAATTGGGCATATAAGCGACAGGGGGGTGCGAAAATGCTTGCTACGCAAGGGATTTTGACTTACTGCGCAAACGGGCGGACTACCGTACCTATGTACGCCGACGCCGCCCGTTTGCTTGCCTTTGGGGCTTTCTTGACCTCTGTCAGACTGTCAAAAAATACTTTTTGACAGTCTGGAGTCGGGAGCATTTGCTCCCGACTTTGCTGTTAAATAAGCTAAAATGCAGCGATATGCTTAGTGTTCAGAAAAACTTGCTTGCAAAGCGTTGTAAAATTGTTATAATTAAGGTAAAATACCGTTACTATCGGCAAAAGGGGGCGCTTTATGAGCAAAGGGAATAAAACTTTGCAAATTTGGAAACGTGCAAGAAAATTGCATTTAAGCACGACCCAAATTATTGCGCTGGTGTTTATGGGAATCATTCTGCTGGGTACACTGCTGCTGACACTGCCGCTATCCTCTCGGGATGGTGTTTCCTGTGGGATTTTTCCGGCACTGTTTACCGCCACTTCCGCTACCTGCGTGACCGGTCTGGTGCTGTTTGATACTTGGAGTCAATGGAGCGCCTTTGGTCAGGCGGTCATTCTGTTGCTGATTGAGGTGGGCGGCTTGGGCTTTATGTCAGCGGCCTCTCTGGTGATTTTTCTGCTGCGCAGAAAAGTGGGACTCAAACAACGGATGGTGATGGCGCAAGCCATGAGCCTAAACGATATGCAAGGCGTTGTCCGCTTGCAGCGGATTGTGATTTTTGGCTCATTGGGTGTGCAGTTGGCAGGCGCGCTGATACTGATGCTCCGTTTCTGGCCGGTATTCGGTTTCCGCCGTGCACTGATTTGGGGTGTTTTCCATGCGGTATCCGGTTTTTGCAATGCGGGTTTTGACATTTTTGGTACCATTGCACCGGGGCAAAGCTTGATTGTTTTCAATGATGACCCGGTGGTGCTGATTACCCTTATGGTGCTGATCACTGTGGGTGGTCTTGGCTTCTTTGTATGGGAGGAGCTGGCACGGGTACGCTCCTTTAAAAAGTTTAGTGTGTATACCAAGCTGGTGCTGATTGCAACGGCAACTATTATCACCTTAGGTGCAGGTGTTATCCTGCTGTTGGAATGGAATAACCCTCATACCTTAGGGAATATGCCTCTGTGGCAGAAGGTGCTCAACGCATTCTTCCAGGCTGTGACTTTGCGGACAGCCGGCTTTGTGTCCATTGACCAGGCTTTGCTTACGGATGGAGCAAAGGCAGTGTCCATGATAGTGATGCTCATCGGCGGTTCCTCCGGCTCCACGGCAGGCGGTTTGAAAACTGTGACCTTTGTGGTACTGGTGCTGTTTATTTGGGCCAAGGCCCGGGGAAAAAATACGGTACATGTGTACCGCCGCACCATCCCCAATGAAAAAGCAATCGATGCCATGACCATCTTCTTTATCATGACCATGCTGGCCTTCTTCGGTGGCGTTTTCATCACAGCCACCTCTCCGGTGCCGGTGAGCTTTGTTGATGGGTTGTATGAGGCAATCTCCGCTTTGGCAACAGTGGGTATAACAGCCGGCATCACCCCGGCGATGGGTATTCCTGCGCAGGCGCTGATTATTGCGTTTATGTACTTTGGCCGTGTAGGTGTGCTGACGATCAGCCTCGGTTTTTTGATGGGAAATAAGGCGGAGGACCGCTTCCGTTATGCAGATACCAATTTGTTGATTGGCTAGGAGGGCAAATATGAAATCGTATATTGTAATAGGTATGGGGCGCTTTGGCAGTGAGGCAGCCAGACGGCTGTGTGAGTTGGGCTGTGAAGTGCTGGCGCTGGACCGGAGTAGCGAGTTAATTCAGAGAATCAGCAACGATGTGACCCAGGCTGTGGTAGCCGATGTACGGGATAAAGAGGTACTCAGAGCGCTGGGCGTGGGAGAATTGGACTGCGGTGTCGTGGCCATCGGTGACAGCTTGGGCGATTCTGTGCTGGCGACTATGAACCTGAAGGAATTGGGTGTTCCCTATGTGGTCTGCAAAGCCCATGACGAAACCCATCGGCAGGTGCTGTTGAAACTGGGTGCCGATAAGGTGCTGATCCCCGAGCAGGAGCAGGCGAACCGTCTGGCCAGAAATCTGTCCAGTCCCAATGTGCTGGATTATATCGAGTTGTCCGATGCCTACGGCATTATTGAGGTGCCGGCACCCACACCTTGGCTTCATAAGAGCTTGAAGAACTTGAATGTTCGGGCAAATTTGGGTGTCAATATCATTGCGGTGAAGCAGGGCGAGCAGATCAATGTTGCACCCGGTGCCGATTATACGGTTCAGCCTGGAGACGTAATGGTAGTATTGGGAGACACGGGCGCATTGAATGCCGTGCAGAAGCTATGAAAGAACGGATTACTTCCCGAAAGAATCCCTTACTGCAGCAGGTAAGGAAGCTGCTGACCTCCCGTAAGGAACGGGAGGCGGCAGGACTGTTTGTGGCAGACGGCACCAAGCTGCTGCAGGAGGCCATCCGCTGGTGGCCGGGACTTGATACCGTCATACTTTCTCCCAATGTGGAGATGGACATTCCTGATTGGGTGCGTACCGTGGAGGTACCTGCCGATGTGATGGAATCCGTTTCGCCCATGCAGACCCCCCAGGGGGCGCTGTTTCTGTGCCGCTTGCCGAAGAAATCGCCTTTTGTGGCAAAGCCCGGCATGCTTTTGCTGGACGGCATCCAAGACCCGGGCAATTTGGGCACGATTTTAAGAACGGCGGACGCACTGCAAATTCCGGTTGCCTTGCTGGAAGGCTGTGCAGACCCCTATAGCCATAAGGTTGTCCGTGCCAGCATGGGTGCGGTGTTCCGTATGGAAGTGGTGCAGACTACTTGGGCAGAGGCAAAGGCCGCCTGCGATGCTGCCGGTATTCCCGTGGGTGTGACCGCACTGCGGGACACTGCCAAAGATTTACGGGAAGCGCCCCTTAAGACCATGGCGGTGGTCATCGGCAGTGAAGGGCAGGGAGTGCGCCGGGAGATTTTGGACAGCGCACAGAATTCCTTGATTATCCCCATGAATCCCAATTGTGAATCCCTCAACGCGGCAATCGCCGCAGCCATTGTGATGTGGCAGATGAAAGTATAATTTGAAAGGGTGAGGAAAATGCTCCTTTACTGGATTTGGCTTGCAGAACTCAAGGATATCACACTTTTGCAGAAGCAGCGTCTTTTGGAGCGTTTTCACGACCCGGAGGAGCTGTACCATACGGCTGACGGGGTTTTTCAAAAGCTCGGCTTGCCGGAAAAAGAGCGGCAGGCGTTGCAGAACAGGGATTTGAAGGCAGCTGAGCAGATTCTGCTCCGTTGTACCGAAAAGGACATTAAGCTCCTGCCACTCACGGACAGAGCCTATCCGACCCGCCTTCGTAACACACCGGATGCGCCGATACTGCTGTATTACCGAGGTATTCTGCCGGACTGGGAAGGTGTGCCCTTTATCGGCGTTGTAGGTACCCGAAAGGCTTCGGCTTACGGACTGCAGGTGGCCCATCAGATGGGCGGACAGATTGCAGCCGGAGGCGGTCATATCGTATCCGGCGGTGCTGCCGGCGGGGATACCGCCGCCATGCAAGGCGCTCTGGAGGCGGGTTGCCCTGTGGTGGGAGTGTTGGGCTGCGGTGTGGATGTGGTATATCCCCGCAATAACTGCCGGCTCTTTGATGCCGTGGTGGAAAATGGCTGTTTGATTTCCGAATATCCTCCGGGAGCACCTCCCATTGACTGGCATTTTCCGGCCAGAAACCGTATCATCAGCGGCATCAGCAACGGTGTGCTGGTGGTGGAGGCACCGGTTAAAAGCGGTGCGCTGATTACTGCCCAGCGTGCGTTAGAGCAGGGGCGGGATGTGTTTGTGGTGCCCGGAAATATCAATATTCCTACCTGCGCCGGTAGCAATGCCTTGTTGCAGGAGGGGGCCACTCCGGTATTTACCGGTTGGGATGTGTTGAGCGGTTATGAATTTCTCTACCCCGGAAAGCTTTGCAAAAGTCAGTTTGCTTCTCTATATACCGGAGAACCAACTGAGGCAAAAGTGGCACAAAAACTGCTTATACCTGAAAAAACCTCAAAAAAACCCGCAATATTTGAGAAAAAGCCCATTGACAACGGGAGAAATACCACTTATATTGAATTAGATAACAACCATCCTGCTCTCAGTGACACAGAGCAGGCTGTTTTGGCGTTGCTGACCCGTGTGCCCCAGGAGCCTGCAGAACTGATTGCAAAACTGGATTTGCCTTCGGGGAAGGTGCTGTCATCGCTTACCATGCTGACGGTGAAGGGATTGGTTCATAAGCATCCCGGCGGCCGTGTCAGCTTGAAATAATCTTAGTGGAGGAAACTATGGGTTTCAATCTAGTGATTATGGAGTCACCCTCCAAGGCAAAAACCGTAAGTAAATATTTAGGTCCGGACTACGTGGTAAAGGCCTGTATGGGGCATTTGCGCGATCTGCCCAAGAGCACCATGGGTGTGGACATTGCTAATAATTTTGAGCCGGAGTATGTCCCGTTGCCCAATAAAGGGGATATTATTGCGGAACTGAAAACTGCGGCACAGAAGGCCGATACCGTGTATCTTGCAACTGACCCGGATCGGGAGGGAGAGGCTATTGCGTGGCATCTTAAGGAGCTTTTGGAGCTTCCGGATGCAAAGACCAAGCGCGCCCCTTTTAATGCCATCATCAAGCAGGTAGTGCTTGAGTCCATTGCAAACCCAAGGGCCATCGATTTGGACTTGGTGGATGCCCAGCAGGCCAGAAGAGTGCTGGATAGAATCGTAGGCTATCAGCTGTCCCCGCTTCTGTGGAAGAAGGTCCGCAGAGGCTTGTCTGCCGGACGTGTGCAATCGGTGGTTACCCGCCTTGTGGTGGACAGAGAAAATGAAATCCGCGCCTTTGTACCCCGGGAGTATTGGTCGCTGGATGTGAAGCTGGATTTGATTGACAAGCCCGGCTCCTTCCTGGCCCACTACCACGGGGAGAATAAAAAGCGGGAGCTGAAGAATGAGGAGCAGGTCCGGGAGGTCATTGATCATATCACCGGCAAGGAATTTACCGTGGCCGGTGTGAAACGTGCTGACAAAAAGCGTACTGCCGCACCTCCCTTCACCACTTCCACTCTCCAGCAGGAAGCCTCTAGGAAGCTGAACATGACGCCCAAGCGCACCATGGCCATCGCCCAACAGCTCTATGAGGGCGTGGATGTGGCAGGAGAGGGCACATTGGGTCTGATCACCTATATGCGTACCGACTCCCTGCGCCTGTCCGACGAGGCTATGACAGCCGCGGCGGATTTCATCAAAGTCCGTTACGGGAAAGATTATTATTACGGCTCTTTCCATACCTTCAAAAGTAAGTCTGCCGCCCAGGATGCCCATGAGGCCATCCGTCCCACCCATGTGGAGTTGGATCCGGAGCGGATTGAAAAGAGCCTGACCAAGGAGCAGTATCGACTGTACAAGCTGATTTGGAGCCGATTTTTGGCCTCACAGATGGCAAATGCGGTGTACGATACTGTGTCCATCGACACAGAGTGTGCCGGCCATATCTTCCGGTCTTCTCACCAAAGTGTGAAATTCCCCGGTTTCCTGGCTGTCTACGAGGAGAGCAAGGAAGAGGAAACTGAGGCACCCGGTGCCCATCTACCCGAATTGCAAGAGGGAGATAAGGCACTGGCATCTCAGATGAAGCCGGAGCAGCATTTCACCCAACCTCCCGTCCGTTATGATGAGGCGAGCCTTGTAAAGGCCATGGAGGAGAAGGGCATCGGCCGTCCCTCCACCTATGCAACCATGGTGTCCACCGTGCAGGAACGGGAGTATGTGAACAAAGTAGAAAAGCGCCTGCAGCCGACCGCCCTTGGCGAAGTGGTGACGGGCTTGATGCTGGAGCGGTTTAACGACATCATTGATGTGGAGTTCACCGCCAATATGGAAACCCGCTTGGATGAAGTGGAGGAGGGCAACCAAAACTGGAAGGACTTGCTTGCTGACTTCTATATGGGCTTCCATCAGGAGCTGGAGGATGCAGAGGTCGCATTGGAAGGCACTCGGCTGAAGGTACCCGATGAGGTGTCCGAGGAGATTTGTGAAGTCTGCGGTCGAAATATGGTGGTCAAAGTGGGCCGATTTGGCAAATTCTTGGCCTGCCCGGGTTTTCCGGAGTGTAAAAACACCAAACCCATTGTGGAAAAAATGCCCGGACGCTGTCCCAAGTGCGGCAGCACCATTCTAAAACGCAAATCTAAGCGCGGCTTTGCCTACTATGGCTGTGAACGGGGTGCTGAGTGCGGCTTTATGACATGGGATGTGCCCACAGCGGAGGACTGTCCCAAGTGCGGACAGACCATGTTCAAAAAATCGGGACGCGGTCGGATGAAGCCGTTCTGCATCAACGAAGCCTGTGAAAACTTCCTGCCGGAGGATAAGCGGGGCTACTATAAAAAGAAAGAAACAGAAGAGCCTGCGGAGGAGAAAAAACCTGCGAAAAAGACTGCGACCAAGAAAACTGCGGCTAAAAAGACCGCAAAAACCAAGGAGACCAAATGATGGCAACAGTTAAAGTCATCGGTGCCGGATTGGCGGGGGCGGAGGCCGCCTGGCAGCTGGCCCAAAGGGGAATTCAAGTGGAGCTATATGAGATGAAGCCTCACAAAAAATCTCCTGCTCACCATGTAGATACCTTTGCGGAGCTGGTTTGCTCCAATTCTCTGCGTGGGGATAAAATTGAAAATGCCGTGGGTCTTCTGAAGGAGGAGCTGCGCCGACTGGGCAGCCTGATTATTGCCTGCGCCGATGCTACCCGTGTGGAAGCCGGCGGCTGCCTTGCGGTGGACAGACAGGGTTTTTCTGATTTGGTGACGGAGAAAATCCGCAGCCATCCCAATATCACCGTAATTGCCGGGGAAGTGACCCAGGTGCCGGAGGGACCGGTGATTGTTGCCACAGGCCCCTTAACCTCCGATGCCCTCTCTAAAGCCATCGGAGAGTACTTCGGAAGCGACTATCTCCACTTTTTTGATGCGGCGGCACCGCTTGTGACAGCTGAGTCGGTAGATATGGATGAGGCTTGGTGGCAGAGCCGTTATGACCGGGGGACACCGGATTATGTAAACTGCGCCATGAATAAGGAGCAGTATGAGGCGTTTATTGCAGAGCTGGTTTCCGCTGAGGAGGCGGAGGTTCACGGCTTTGAGGATAAACGGGTCTTTGAAGGCTGTATGCCTGTGGAGGTAATGGCCCGTCGGGGACAGGACACTTTGCGGTACGGCCCGTTAAAGCCTGTGGGTTTGACTGATCCCAAAACCGGCAAGGAGCCCTATGCGGTGGTACAGCTGCGGCAGGACAATGCGGCCAAGAGTGTGTACAATTTGGTGGGCTTTCAGACCCACTTGAAATTCGGCGAGCAGAAACGGGTGTTTTCCATGATACCCGCCCTTAAAAATGCGGAATTTGTCCGTTACGGCGTGATGCACCAAAACACTTTCCTGCAGAGCCCCAAGCTGTTGGATAAATACTATGCCGACCGACGCAACCCGTTGGTTGCCTTTGCCGGTCAGATGACCGGCGTGGAAGGGTATGTGGAAAGTGCGGCCTCCGGTTTTCTGGCAAGTGTTGCAATGGCGGCCAAGGTGCAGGGCAGGGAACTGCCCGATTTCCCCCAAGAGACGGCCATCGGCGCATTGGGTATGTATATCAGTGATGGGCGGATTGAGAATTTCCAGCCGATGAATGTAAATTTCAGCATTATTTCTCCCTTGGAGCAACGTATTCGGAAAAAGGCAGAGAAGAATTTGGCCATTGCCAATCGGTCCTTGGCCATTATCGATACTTTAGCAAAAAACGGGATTTAGACGAAAGAGGGTGCGGCTATGAAGATTATTCTGGACGCAATGGGCGGCGACAATGCGCCTTTGGCACCGGTAATGGGTGCTGTGCAGGCGGCAAAGGATTTTGGTGCCCAGATTATTTTGGTAGGCAGGGGGGAGGAAATTCTCCGTGCGCTGACAGAGCAGGGAATTGATGCTCTGCCGGAGGGCGTGGAGGTTGTCAATGCCGAACAGGTAGTGGATGCCCATGAGGACCCTACCGCGGCGGTGCGGAAGCAGAAGAACTCCTCCATGATGGTGGGTCTTAAAATGCTTGCTGACGGGGAAGGAGATGCCTTCATCTCCGCAGGCTCCACAGGCGCACTTCTCACTGGCGCAACCTTGCTTGTAAAACGGGTAAAGGGCATCCGCCGTGCGGCTATGGGCCCTGTGATGCCCAATAAAACCGGTGGCAAGACGGTTATCTTGGACTGCGGTGCCAATGCAGAGTGTACGGCGGAATTTTTGCTCCAGTTCGGTCTGGTGGGTTCGCTGTATGCCAAAACGTACTTAGGGGTGGAAAATCCTAAGGTGGGCCTACTGAACATCGGCACCGAGGAGAGTAAGGGCACACCTTTGCAGAAAGAGGCCTTCGGTCTTTTACAGCAGGCAAGTGAAAAGGGGCTCATTAACTTTGTCGGCAATACTGAGGCACGGGATGTGCCCTTAGGTGCTGTGGATGTGGTGGTGTGTGACGGCTTTTCCGGCAATGTGCTGTTAAAGTCCATTGAGGGTACCGCTATGTTTATGGGCAGCCTTATGAAGCATAAGATCTTCAAGCGGAATTTCCTGTCTAAGATTGGCTATCTGTTCTGTAAAACCGGTGTGGACGAGGTGATGTCCATGCTGGACTACCGGACCATTGGCGGCACTCAGTTTTTGGGCATCCGCAAGCCGGTGATTAAGGCCCACGGTTCTTCCGATGCACTGGCCTTCCGCAATGCGGTGTATCAGGCTATGGAATCTGCCAAGGCAGATTTTTCTGCCGAATTGGAGCAGAGCCTGCTGGAACTGACGGAAAAGGAGTCCCGGGATGATTAAGGATTTGGAATCAGCCATCGGCTACCGATTCAAAAATATTATGCTGCTGCAAAATGCGCTGACCCACTCCTCCTATGCCAATGAGCACTGGCATGACAGCCTGAGGAGCAATGAACGGCTGGAATTTTTGGGTGACTCTATTTTGGGCATGGTGGTTGCGGAGTATCTGTACCGGAACTTTCCGGACCGTCCGGAGGGCGAGTTGACCCGGATGCGTGCGGACATGGTCTGCGAGAGAAGCCTTGCACGGATTGCGGAGCAAGTGGACTTGGGTAAGTTTTTGCTGCTGGGTCACGGCGAAGAGCAGGGTGGCGGCAGAAAAAGACCGTCTATTTTGGCCGATGCGGTGGAGTCTGTGATTGCGGCAAGCTTTTTAGATGGTGGCATGGCGGCTGCGGAGGGATTTATCCGTCGGTTTGTGCTGTGCGACATACCT
>JBGVPJ010000090.1:0-4216 GCA_045126955.1 Faecousia sp. | reverse complement strand
AATTGTGCCACCGAAAAGAATGGAATCATTCTGCTCGCTTTTGGGCAGAGGTGGAGAAGATTTTGCCGGACTATTGTATCAAACGCAGGTGGCTGAAAGAACACGGCATGGAAATTATAGGCAGAATGGAATAATAAGAGTCGCGCTAATAAGACAAACAATAAGAAAGAACAATTGGAAATTCAGGAAAGCTGTACAGTAAGAAATCATGACAGTCTATTCTTTTTGCTAAAAATAGGGAGGTTGCTTATGGCAAACTATGACTTTTTTCAAAACAGGGAATGCGAGTATTTTCCCTGCCACAACGGCGCAGACGAGAAAACATTCAGCTGCCTGTTCTGTTATTGTCCGCTATATGCTTTGGGAGAGAAATGCGGGGGAAATTTTACATATACCAAGCAGGGCATCAAGGATTGCTCCGGCTGTTTGATTCCACACAGACGGGAGAACTATGATATGCTTCTAAAGAAGATGGAAGGCATCATAGAACTGGCAAAAAAGAAGAATGACTAGACCTTGATTTTTTCGGTGTTGCTTGCTATAATAAGGCAGTCGTCAATAAGGAGAGTTATCGAAGTGGTCATAACGGGGCTGACTCGAAATCAGTTTGGGAGCAATCCCACGAGGGTTCGAATCCCTCACTCTCCGCCAGAAGAATCCGAACAGCTTTTGCTGTTCGGATTCTTCTTTTGCAGAAGGAGGGATTCGAACCGAAAGCAGTGCAACAGTCCGGTGGACTGTTGCTTCGCCCGGTGAGTACACCGGGCGATACCTTGATTTTCTGCTCTGCAGAAAATGCAAATCGAATCCCTCACTCTCCGCCAAAGAATAACCGTCATTCTGATACAACGGAATGACGGTTATTTTACACACAAAATCCAAGTATTGCGTACTTTCAAATAGAAGAACAAGTGTATTTCTCAAGTATCCCTATTTCAAACCGTTGAAACATTGGGAATCGTTAAATCATTACCATAATCGTTGATTTATAGGTGTAATCGTTAAAGGAATTGTCAAATCGTTGAAATACTACTCGTTTTGTGCTAAAATATAAGTAAAGACAGTCATTGAAGTTTCATAGCCAATTTGAATAACGGAGTACAATAATATGGATCGAATCATTTATCATAAGAATTATTCTATATGTCTTTCCTATAACAGTCCGTGGTTGTATCATTATTCCCACGGATCTATTGAGTCCGTACAAATGATCTTGAACAACAAGTCTTCCGATAATGCAATTATTGTGAAGTATCGAAGCGGTGATACCTACACATGGAATTGCAAATTCTTTGATTCCTACATAGATCAATTTGGAATTGCTGTTTCATTTGATGGAACAAAAATTTTTGCACAGACATGGGAAAACGGACTGTTCTGTTTTAACGCTGTAACCGGAGAGCGTATATGGCGCACCAAGAGTCGCAGAGGAATAACCAACATTTATGTGAATGATGATACTATCACAGTTCAACTGCACGATTATGCAATGCAATTGTTGGATATGAATACAGGTGAGGTTATCAAAGAGAAACGACCGTCGACAGCATGGGGATTTACGGCACTTGATAACCAATATATTATTTGCCATACAACTGCAAGAAAATGGGAACTAATTGAAGCGAATACGCTTGAGGTTATGGAAACGTTCACTCACAAAGAATTTACAAACAATCATGTGGATTTCTGTATTAATCATATCAGATTAAGTGAGAATGGCACGATCTGTGTTAGAGGATTCCAAAATGTATGGGATGATTCAACATCTCCTCCAACGCGTTTGCCCAACATTGAATTTGAAAGCTATATAAATTCAAAAGCATTGTCTAACTAATGAAATCAAATAGAAACAAGTGATTTGCACCCCCTGACCTGAAAATGCACCCCCTAAAATAACTTTGCACCCCCTAACCTCAAAAGGGGGTGCATTTGTATTAAAATTAGGGTTAGTCTTCAGAAGGAGGGATTCGAACCGAAAGCAGTGCAACAGTCCGGTGGACTGTTATTTCGCCCGGTGAGCACACTGGGCGATACCATAATTTTCTGCTCTGCAGAAAATGCAAATCGAATCCCTCGCTCTCCGCCAACAAAAAGCACCATTTGGCGCAGGGTGCTTATTTTCAGCAGAACCGAAATTCAAAAAGAAGAAAAAATATAGGGATCTACCCATATGTTCTTTGTTGACATGCTACATTTTAATAGCTATTATAGAATCCATAAAGGATGGTGAGGAGAATGAAAACAAGGGAATCCGGAATTGATTTATTGCGATGCATAGGCCTGCTTTTTGTGGTTGGAGTTCATTCTTTTTTGAAAAACGGGTACTATAGCGAGCCGCAGGTAGGTGTAGTCATTTGGGCGGCCAACAGCTGGCGGTGGCTGTTTTACTGCTGCAACGGCATCTTCATGATGCTCACAGGTTACTTAAAAACCACAAAGCCCTTTAACCGTTCCTATTATAAAAGCTTGATTCCGATTCTGACCTCGTATGTGCTGATCTGTGTGTTTACATTCCCAATTCGGCATTTCTTTCTTGGAGAGAAGCAGTCATTTATGGATTGGATGTCCGTATTTGTGGGATTTGGAAATTACGCATGGTATTTAGAGATGTATATCGGTCTGCTCCTTATCAGCCCAATGGTCAATTTTGCGCTTGATGGCTTGAAAACACCGGGCAGACAGCTTGCCTTTGGCGGAGTGATGGTGTTCTTGACAGCGCTTCCTTCGATAACCTATTTGAATCTTGTGCCGGATTATTGGACGAGCTTGTATCCTGTTACCTATTATATTATCGGCGCGCTTATCAAGCGCTTGCAGCCCAAGGTTCCCGCTTGGATTGGCCTTGCGATTGCCGCCGGCACGGCAATGCTGTTAGGCCTTCTTTCTGTGGTGACAACCGATAAAACGGTAAGCGACGGCTTCGGTCAGGGTTACGGTGGCTTTTATATCACAGTGATTACCACAGCGCTGTTTGTGGGTCTGTACCGTCTTCGGATTTCCGGAATGTTGGGGAGAATTTTGGCATGGGTGGCCGGTGGCTGCTTTGAAGGCTACATATTGTCACGACTTTTGGATGTGTGGGTGTATAAACTGCTTCCCCAGTGGCACACGCCCACGAAGTATCCTTTGCTTTTTATATGTGTGACTATTCCGATTTATTTGCTATCCATTCTTGCAGGCAAGGGGATTCACTATTTGACAACACAGTGCCTGATGCTGTTTTCTAAGAAAAACGCAATGAAGCCGAAGGTGTGAATCGGAAGACTGTATTTTTGACCATATTGTAATTACCAGACTTTGTCGGCACATTGGCTGTATTAAGTTATTCTGTTAGTTGAGGAGTTGGGTTTTTCTTTTAGGACTCAGTCGTACACCGGCTTCGGAAATACTCCTTGACAAATGCACGGCAATTTAATATCATTTAATATGATATTCTATGTAGTCTTGGAGGAATCCGTTTATGAATACACCCAATGGCTTGTTTGCAGAGGTTCCTCTTCAGCAGTGGAATGACTGGACCTGGCAAGCAAAGAACCGCATTACAAATTTAGCTGATCTTAAAAAGTATATCACCCTCACACCGGAGGAAGAGCAGGGTATTGAAAAATGTCTTTCAACCTTCCGTATGGCTGTGACACCGTATTATTTGTCCCTCATCGATTTGAATGACCCACATGACCCCATCCGCAAGCAGGCAATCCCTTCTGTGGAGGAATTGTATTTTGCCCCGGAGGAGTCTGCAGATTCCCTGCATGAGGATACAGACTCTCCTGTGAAGGGTCTTACTCACCGATATCCGGACAGAGTGCTCTTTCTGATTACAGACCGCTGTGCTGCCTATTGCCGACATTGCACCCGGCGTAGACTGGTAGGTCAGACCGACAATGCCATGCCCAAGGAGCAGATTGATGCTTGCATTGAGTATATCCGCCAGCATTCTGAGGTTCGGGATGTCTTACTTTCCGGCGGTGATGTGTTTATGCAAAGTGATGAGATGCTGGAGTATATCATTTCTTCGCTGCGGGCAATTGAGCATGTAGAGATTATTCGTCTTGGTACACGCACTCCTGTGGTGATGCCTCAGCGGATTACCCAAAATCTTTGCGACATGCTGAAAAAATACCATCCGATTTGGGTCAATGTCCATTTTAACCATCCCAACGAGATTACTCCTGATTCGGCTGCTGCCTGCGCACGCCTTGCCGATGCAGGTATC
>JBGVPJ010000089.1:0-8325 GCA_045126955.1 Faecousia sp. | reverse complement strand
AGCAGTTTTGAAGTGGTAATTTTTCGGATAAACAAACATAAAAGTTCCCGGAATGCTGACGCATTTCGGGAACTTTTTGTGCAGTTTAGGCGAAAAAGGGCCGTTCAAAACCAATGCTGCTCTATGGAGCGTCGCCCTTTGGGTGGTCTTTCTTATTCTTTATTTTACAATCTCAAACTGCTGCTCCGGGGTCAAATCCACCACGGTGCAGTCGTTGGCGTAGGTGCATTCCGGCAGAATAATCATTGCGGCCAGTTCTTCAACGTTTGCAGGCAGAGGCGCCAAATGCCAAATGGCGGCGTTCATCTTTACCAAGGTGTGCTTGGGCACCAAAAATGCCTTTGCCTGCTCGGTCACAGGAGTACCGCCGGAGGCGGGTGCCACATGGAGAATCATATCATCGTTCAAGGGCAGAATCATCTCCCAAGTGGTGGTATGATACTCCTGCTGGGTAATGACCATCTCGGCAGGCTTCTTCACCAGAATGGGAGAGTAGCCCACCCGATGATTGCTGTCGGCATTCACCCGATCCGGGAAGAACCGGTGGAGTTCGCCGCACAGAGCGTGACCTTGGGGGTGCTCCATGGAATAGAACTGGCCAAAGGGTGCAAAAGCCTCATGGGTAAGGGTTTCTACATGAATTTGACGCATATTTATTTCCTCCTAAGTAAATTTACGGCCGGATGAAAACCATTTTTTGCTTATAAACACATTTTAACTTGCTTTCCTTGCTATGTCAACCGGAGGAAAGACCCGTGAAAAAATTCAAAACCTATTGGTTTTCAACTTCCTTGCACTATAATTGCAAACATTCAGGAGGTGCTTTTGGCACCTCCTGTGTTTCTTCAGTTCCACTGGGATTCTACCGCCTCCAAGGCGGCAATACCGGCAACAGACAGCTCCTCCGTAACCACGGGACTGGTGAGCCTGCCCTCCTGCATACACTGCGCAATATGCTCCGCCTCATAAATCAGCTCATGCTCACAGGGAAATTCTACTATCTCCGGCGCTTGGCCTTTGATGTGAAAGACCGCTCTTCTGGCCTTCCAGTACTCGGGAATCTCCACATAGCCATTCGCTCCGCAAAGCCTTGCGGTGTTGTCAAGAATGGCACGGGTGCTGTTTTTGATGCTGAACAGCACACCACTGTGCATCTCACCGGACAACACATACTGCCACTCGGTGCCGTCCTCTAAGGAGGATTTGATGCCGCGAATGCTCTTCATGGGACCAAACAGCCATATCAGCAGCTGCACCGCATAGATGCCGCTGGATAGGAGCGTACCGCCTCCTGCTGCCTTATCAAACATCCATGTGTTATAGCTGGCGGCAAAGCTGTGGCTCATCTCTACCATATGGATTTGACCCAGCGCCCCGGCCTCGATCCGCTTTTTTACCTCCAAAATTGCCGGCAGAAAGAGCATTTTCTCTGCCTCCATCAAAAACAGACCCTTTTCCCTTGCCAGCGCAAACAGCACCCGGGTGTGTTCTGCTGTGGTTGTGCAGGGTTTTTCGCAAACCACATGCTTTCCCGCCTCCAAAGCGGCCTTTGCCAAGGGGTAGTGCTGGGCATTGACGGAGGAGATATAGACAATATTCACATTCTCATCCTCCAGCAGTGCCTGATGGCTGCCGTAGGCCTTGGGAATGTTCCACAACGCCGCCTTTTCCCGTGCCTTCTCCGATGTCCGGGAGGACACCGCCACAATTTCACCGACTCCGGCTGCCCGCACCGCCGCAACGAACCGGGGTGCGATGGAGGAGGTGCTTAAAATTCCGTAACGAAGCTGTTCCATAATTCTCTCCTTGGCTTGATTTCTACCCATAGTATACTGTTTTGAACAAGCAAATGCAACGGATATTATTGCATTTTTTCCTATGATGGGGTATACTTGCATATAGAAAAAGTCTCATTTTTCCGTTTTTACGAAGACATGGCGGTAACTGCTTATGATTGATTTACATTTACATTTGGATGGTTCTCTCTCCCCGGAGGAGGTACTACAGCTGGCAAAGCTTTCCGATGTTACCCTCCCCCACACGGATGCCGATGCCCTGCGCCCTCTGCTGGAGGTAGCGCCGAACTGCCGGAATTTGGGAGAGTACTTACAAAAATTCGACTTGCCTTTACAGGTTCTGCAAACGGAGGAAACCCTTTCCCTTTCTGTCTACTTTCTGCTAAAGCGTCTGTCTTCACAGGGACTGTGTTATGCGGAAATCCGTTTTGCTCCCCAGCTGCATCTTGCCCAGGGTCTTTCCCAGCAACAGGTGGTAGCCGCCGCTGTCAAGGGACTGCAAAGGGGCATTGCCGAATTCGGGATGCCGGCGCAGCTGATTCTGTGCTGCATGCGTGGGGACAGCAACCTGCAGGCAAACCTCGAAACGGCACACACTGCAAAGTATTTCCTGGGAAATGGCGTCTGTGCCTTGGATTTGGCGGGCAATGAAGCCGCCTATCCCACAGAAAGCTTTGCCGCCGTCTTCGGACTTGCCAAGAATTTGGAAATTCCCTGCATTATCCACGCCGGAGAGGCCGCCGGTCCGGAGAGCATCCGGCAGGCCCTAAATTTGGGGGCACAGCGCATCGGCCACGGCATCCACGCTGCGGAAGATGCTGAACTGATGGTACTGCTGGCCCAACGGCAAATTCCCTTGGAGCTGTGCTTTACCAGCAATCTGCAAACCAAGGCGGTGGACACAGAAACCTCCTATCCCCTGCGTACTTTTTTGAAAAACGGGATTCCTGTCACGGTGAATACCGATAACATGACCGTGTCCGGTACCTGCCTGCGCAGAGAGTATGCCCTGTTACAGGAAAAATTTGGTTTTTCGCCAGATACATTGCAAACCATTGCCTGCAACGCCGCCTCTGCCGCTTTTGTAACGGCCGAAAAAGCCGAAGAACTGAAAGCAAAAATTGCCAAGCAATTTGCCAAATGGTTGAATCCGTAACAAATCCCGGATGTGCTTTTGCACATCCGGGATTTGCATATGTTATCGGGGACTGATTTTCAGCTTGCTGAGCATTAAATTACCAAACTCTGCCCGACCGTTAACGGTGCACACCTCACCAAAAAGGAATAAGCCTAAGGACTTGGTATCCAAGGGTCTATCCAACAATCCGGACAAACCGGCACAGCCAAACACGATGGCATCCTCGTCATCATAAAAAGCACGCATGGTATCGTACACTTTTTCGTGAGCAACACTGCGCAGCTTCATTCGGCTATGCATATCCCGTCCGCTTTTGATATGCCCATCACCAAAGGATAGATGGGTATTCACATCGTCCATATCCGAGAGTGTCAGATGCTCAAAGTCGGTTTCTTCCAAGTTCCGTTCTGCCTTCTTGCGTGCCAAAAAAGCAGCAGCATCTTCACCGTCAATCGTCAAAACGGTTCTGGCGTCCAGCATCTCAACGGTACAGGTTTTTAAAATCTGATCATGAATGCACAGCGTCTGTGTGATGTATGTAAATCTGTCGTCCGTAAACAGAAGCACCGCTGCTTCCCCACCGCCCGGAATCAAGCCTTTTCTGCCGGTGGCACCATCAATGGCCGCACCACCGCCCACCATGGGACAAAGGATTATTTTCTGCAATTGTGTCAAAAAGCTATTTTCACCGCCTGCATTTCCGAATAAAACGATTGCTGCATGCACTTTCTTCCGCTTTGCCAATGCCTCCACATCAGCTAAAAGCTCCGCATAACTACCCATGAACACCACAGAGTCCGCCGGCAGTTCTCGGCTGACTACCCGTTTTTCCTCATTGCCGCAAATTCCTGCAAGTCCCAGGCTGGCGCAGCCGAAGCCGTCTGCCATATCCCAGGCACCGGTTGTGGTAAAACTAAGTTTAGTCATATTAACTCCCATCTCTTTTTTAGTTTGATAGTTACATACCACAAACATGCAAAAATGTCAAGATGCCTCTCTTTTTTAATCGGCACCGATTGACTCTTACCAACTTTATATGCTATAATTTCATCGGTACCGATTGAATTATTGGGAGGGATCATAATGACCCAGGAAGAGCGGGTTGGTTCTCTGATTCACAAGCTACGCCGCTGTTTTCGATTTATTCACCATCATGCCGATAGTGGAAAATGGAGTCAAAACCGGGTTTTGCGGGAATTGCGTTGGCACGGGGATATGACCCAGCGTAACCTTCAGGAACATATCGGCATTCAGCAGAGCTCCTTAAGCGAGCTGGTGGCAAAAATGGAACAACAACAGCTCATTTCCCGCAGTCCCTATCCCGATGACCGCCGGCAAATGCTGATTGGTCTAACCGATGAGGGTCGCCGGCTGCTGGCAGAAAGCGAAGCAACTGATTTGCAACAAAACATCAACTATCTGCAAGTGCTCAGCGAGGCAGAGCAACAAACCCTTTTAGAACTGCTTAGCAAGCTGGATGACAGCTGGACCGAACTGTATCCCAGAAAAAACTGGCCATATCAAAAAGAAGAGGCAGAGAAACAATGAGAATGATTTTTCGCTATCTGCGGGTATATTGGGGCAGTGTAGTGCTTGTGATGGCGCTGAAGCTCACTGCCGCCTTTGCAGAGCTGATGCTCCCTTATATTCTGGAGCATATGATTGACTATGTTGTCCCCCAAAATAAGGTGCTTCCCATCTGCCTATGGGGCGGATTGATGGTGGTATCTGCCATCATTACCTGGCAACTGAATATGCGCAGCAACCGGAAGGCTGTGGACAATGCACACCGGGTGTCCTATGATGTACGCCGGGATTTATTTAACAAAACCATCGCACTGAGCGGACGGCAGTTTGATGCCTTTACCCTACCCAGCTTAACCAGCCGTATGACCAGTGACAGCTACAATGTGCAAAACTTTGTGCGTGCTTTTCAGACGCTCTGTGTGCGGGCGCCTATCATGCTGTTTGGCGGCATCATTGTCACTATGACCATGGATCCGGTACTCAGCGGTATTCTGTGCGCCATGGTGCCTGTTATGCTCCTGGTAGTCGTTACCATTTCCCGAAAAGGCATCCCTCTGTATGAAAAGGTACAGCAGCGCCTTGACAATGTGGTACGCACCATGCGGGAAAATATCACCGGCATCCGTGTAATTAAGGCCCTATCCAAAACCGAATATGAAAAACAGCGTTTCCACCGCTACAACGGTGAGATGGCCGATACAGACATCCGCACCGGCACCTTTATGGCCATTCCCGGTCCTTTCATGCAACTCAGCCTGAATATCGGACTGACACTGGTGGTATTTGTGGGCGCCACACGGGTGAACAGCGGTGCAATGAAGCCCGGCGTGATTTTGGCTTTTTTAACCTACTTTAATATGATTCTGCAGAGCATTATGGCAATTAACCGGATGTTTATGATGATCAGCAAGGCCTCTGCCTCCGCAGACCGGATTGATGCTGTTTTGCAGACAGACGCGGATTTGCAGCCGGTTCTCGGATTGGAAGAACGGAAAGAATTGCCATTCATCCACTTCTCCCATGTGAATTTCCGTTATCAAAGTGCGGAAACCGATGGAAATTTCGACGGTCAGGGTCAAGAACAGGTCCTTTCGGATATTAGCTTTTCCATCAACCGGGGAGAGTCCCTCGGTATTATCGGCCCTACCGGCTGTGGCAAGACCACCATTATCAATCTTCTCATGCGCTTTTACGATGCTGACAGCGGTGAAATTTTCATCGACGGCCGGGATGTGCGCAGCTATGACAAGCAGGAGCTGCACCAAAAATTCGGTGTTGTATTCCAAAACGATATCGTGTTTAACGACACCTTGGAGAACAACATCGATTTCGGCAGGAATCTAATCCCCGAACAGCTCCGCGAAGCCGTGGAGGACGCGGTTGCGGCTGAATTTATCGACAATTTGGAGGACGGACTGCAGCACGAAGCCGCCATCAAGGGTGCCAACCTCTCCGGAGGGCAGAAACAACGCATCCTCATCAGCCGTGCCTTGGCAGGAAAGCCGGAAATACTGGTTTTGGATGATGCCTCCAGTGCGTTAGACTACAAAACCGATGCTCAACTTCGCAAAGCCATCTTTACCAATTACGACGACGCTTCCGTGATTATGATTGCTCAGCGCGTCAGCTCCATTATGGGCATGACCAACATTTTGGTGATGGATAACGGCCGCTGTATCGGCTACGGAAACCATGCGCACCTAATGGAGAACTGCCCGACATACCGAAATATCTATGAGAACCAAATGGGTTCCATGTGCTGAAAGGAGGAAACACAATGCCGGGACGCGGAGACCGTGGGCGGACAAAAGAACGGCCAAAGGATGCCAAAAAAGCCCTGCGCCGTCTGCTTCAATACTTAAAACCCTTTCGCTGGGCAGTGCTGTTTTCCTGCCTTTGCGCATTTATCGGTAATATTCTGAATCTTTTGGGCCCGAAATTTGCCGGCAACGCCATCGGTGCGGCAGCTGCCGGTGCAGGCAAGGTGGATTTTGCCGTAGTGGGCCGCTATGCAGGCTACATGCTTCTTGCTTATGCCATCAGCAATGTGATGTCCCTCTGCGTCAACATGATGATGATGCGTGTCAGCCGCCGAGTCGCGCAGAAGATGCGTGGCGATGTGTTCAACAAGATGATGACCCTTCCTGTGGGGTACTTTGACCGAAATCAAGCCGGCGATATCATCAGCCGTGTCAGCTATGATGTGGATGTGATTTGCACCAGCCTGTCCACGGATATTGTGCAGATTATGACCAGCATTGTCACTGTTGTGGGTTCTCTCATCATGATGCTGACCATCTCTCCCCCTCTGGTGCTGTGCATGCTTATCACCATCCCCATGGCACTGACCTATACCCGGTTCATGGGTAAACGGACACGGCCTTTGTACTCCAAGCGCAGTGCCGCCTATGGCAAAATGAACGGTTTTGTGGAGGAAATGTTCAGCGGTCAGAAAACCATCGTAGCCTATGCCCACGAGGACGGTGTATGCAAGCAATTTGAGGACATCAACCACGAGGCTGCAGATGCGTATTACAACGCAGACTCGTTAGGCTCCTCCATGGGACCCACCGTTGGCTTTATCAATAATTTGGGACTGGCACTGATCGGTCTTGTGGGATCGCTTCTGTACTTTAGAGGCATTGTTAACTTGGAGAAAATATCCAGCTTTGTTCTTTACTCCCGAAAGTTCTCCGGCCCCATCAATGAAATTGCCAACATTATCAACGAGATCTACTCTGCCCTGTCCGCTTCGGAGCGCGTCTTCCGTATGCTGGACGAGGAGGAAGAACCGACAGACTGTGCCGATGCCCTTACACTGGAAAATGTGGACGGCAATGTGGAAATGGAAAATGTCTGCTTCGGTTATGTGCCGGGCACCATTGTTTTGAAGGATTTGAATTTACAGGCCAATGCCGGTCAGACCATTGCCATTGTAGGCGCAACCGGTGCCGGTAAAACCACCATTATCAATCTTTTAATGCGGTTTTATGATGTACAAGCCGGTGAAATCCGTGTAGACGGACACGAAATCCGCTCCGTCACTATGGACAGCCTGCGCCGCAGCTATGCCATGGTGCTCCAGGACACATGGGTCTTCCAGGGGACGATTTTTGAGAACATCGCCTACGGCAAGGAGAACGCCACCATGGAGGAAGTGGTAGCCGCCGCCAAGGCTGCTCATATCCACAACTACATCATGCGCCTTCCCAAAGGCTACAACACCGTTATCAACGAGGATGGGGACAATATCAGTAAGGGCCAAAAGCAGCTGCTGACCATTGCACGGGCCATGCTGTACAATACGGAAATGCTTATCTTGGACGAGGCCACCAGCAACGTGGACACGGACACCGAGCAGCAGGTACAGGTCGCCATGCGAACTCTAATGCAGGGAAAAACCTGCTTTGTGATTGCCCACCGACTCTCCACCATTCAGCACGCAGACAACATTCTTGTGCTGAACCACGGAGATGTGGTGGAGCAGGGCAACCACAATCAGCTGATGGCCGCCAAGGGTTTGTACTATCGGCTCTATGCCAGCCAGTTTGCATGATAAACAACAGGGCACAAGCAAAAAACTGCTTGTGCCCTGTTTATTTTATAAAGCATTACAGGCTATCGGACTGACGATACTTAGGAAGTACAAACCGCAAACAATAATCCGACTGCCGCAGTTTCCAGCTCAAACCCTTTCTATTGGTGGTGTTATTGGCAGAGGATGAGGGATTCGATTTAATCAAGGTGTTGCCGCCATCCAGCTGGCGGCAAGCGGCGCTCATCCGCGCCGCATTTAGATGGGTTCGAATCCCACATCCTTAGCAAAATAAAAACCAGATACCCAAATGGGTACCTGGTTTTTAT
>JBGVPJ010000088.1:0-2136 GCA_045126955.1 Faecousia sp. | reverse complement strand
ATCAATATTGTGGATGCCACCAATATTGAGCGTAACCTCTACTTATCCCTGCAGCTGTTAACCCTCCGCGTGCCCACGGTGATTGCGCTGAACATGATGGATGAACTTAGCGGTAACGGTGGCAGTATAAACATAAAGAAGATGGCAGATCTTTTGGGTGTTCCTGTAGTGCCAATCAGCGCTATTAAAAAACAGGGTATTTCTGAGCTGATCGATATACTTTTAAAGACTGCAAAAGATAAACAGCTCCCCAAGGTGCTGGATTTTTGTCCAGACGGCCCGGTACACCGTTGTATCCATGCGGTAAGCCACATTATTGAAGACCATGCTGGCCGCGTCGATATTTCCCGCCGCTTCTGCGCAATGAAGCTGATTGAGGGCGAGCAGGAATTCTATGATATGCTGCAGCTGAGCCAAAACGAAAAAGAGCTGATTGAGCACTCGGTCATTGAGATGGAGTTTGACCGTGGACTTGACCGGAATGCGGCACTTGCGGATATGCGATACAATTTCATTGAGGGTGTCTGCCGGGATTGTGTTGTCAAATCAAAAGAAAGCAAGGAGCACCGCAGAAGCGTGCGAATAGACAAGGTTCTCACGAACCGGTACTTAGCAATCCCGGTGTTTGTTGCCATCATGGGACTGGTGTTTTTTCTCACATTTAATGTGTTTGGTGCATGGCTGTCGGATATACTGGCCTATGCTATTGACGGCCTAACCTTGCTAGCCGATAATTTACTGACTGCTTACGGTTTAAATCCGGTGGTACATAGTTTAATCATTGATGGCATTTTTGCCGGTGTGGGAAGTGTCCTCAGCTTTCTACCGGTGATTGTGGTGCTGTTCTTCTTCCTTTCTATGCTGGAGGACTCCGGCTATATGGCGAGAGTGGCATTTGTAATGGATAAGCTCCTGCGAAAAATCGGTCTGTCCGGCAGAAGCTTTGTGCCTATGCTCATTGGTTTTGGTTGCACAGTGCCCGGCATCATGGCAACAAGGACGCTGTCCTCTAACCGTGACCGTAAAATGACCATTCTACTCACGCCCTATATGAGTTGCTCGGCGAAAATTCCCATTTATTCCGTATTTGCCTCCGCATTTTTCCCCGGTAGAGAGCTTCCGGTGATGATTGCACTGTATTTTGGCGGCATGGCAGTGGGTATTTTAATTGCACTGCTGCTGAAAAAGACGACATTTAAAGGCAACCCTATCCCGTTTGTGATGGAACTGCCCAACTACCGTCTTCCGTCCGGGAGAAGCGTGTTTTTGCTTATGTGGGAAAAGGCGAAGCATTTTTTACAGCGGGCCTTCTCGGTGATTTTTGTGGCAACTGTGCTCATTTGGTTCCTGCAGACCTTTGATACCCGGTTGAATGTGGTTTCAGATAGCGCAATGAGTATCTTAGCAACCCTTGGCAAACTGGTGGCACCTATTTTTGCACCCATCGGCTTTGGAGACTGGCGCATGGTGACAGCGCTGGTGTCCGGCTTCACCGCAAAGGAAGCTGTCGTCAGCACCTTTGGTGTTATCCTTGGTGTCGGTACCGAGCAACTTACGACAGCCCTCCACAGTCTGTTTACAACAGAATCCGCCTGCAGCTTCTTGGCATTTAGTCTGTTGTATACACCCTGTATTGCGGCGGTTGCAACCATACGGCAAGAATTAAAATCCGGCTGGAAAACTTTGGGTATTGTGATTCTGCAATGTGTGGTTGCATGGATTGTTGCGTTTGCAGTGTACCAATTGGGGGTAATCCTATGAGTTGGCTGGATATTTTACTTCTCGTTCTAATTATAGGTTATTGCGCATATATTTTATTTATTAAAAAGGGAAAAACTTGCTGCGGCAACTGTAGCAACTGTCATGGTTGCGCCCATAGAAAGAGATAATCAAGGAGGTTATCCTCATGAAACTGTATATTGATGGTACTGAAGTAATTGCAAAACCGGGACAGACACTGTTGGAGCTGGTGAACATGCTCGGTTTGGATAGACCTGAGCTCTCCAGGCGCCCAATTGCAGCGAAAATTGCCGGTGAAGTGTTTAACTTAAACTATGTGCCGTTGCGCGTTTCTGAGTCCTGTCCGGACCGTCCGTCCATTCGCCGTGCCATGGCGGCCTCCAAGGGTGAGGTGCA
>JBGVPJ010000087.1:0-5281 GCA_045126955.1 Faecousia sp. | reverse complement strand
TCTTGTGGTTGTTCATACCTTCTCTTAAAATGTGTTTAGGCGAGAGCCAAATTCAAAAAAGGTAGGTTGAACAAATGAAAAAAGAAAACCAGAGAAACTTTTGCATTGCAACATGCATGCTTTTAGCATTTTTGTTATGGTCGGTAGCAATTCAATTTGTTGATGTGGAAGCAATCGGACCACAAAAATCATCTGTTGGATTTGCAACGATTAACCAGTTCGTTCATAACCTTACAGGTGTGCATATGTCCCTGTATACTATCACAGATTGGTTGGGTTTGGTGCCACTCTTTTTTGTAATAGGGTTTGCTTTGCTCGGACTTATTCAATGGATTAAGAGAAGGCACATCTTGAAAGTGGATTACAATATCCTTATTCTTGGTGGCTTCTATATCATTGTGATGACGGTATATGTGCTATTTGAAATGGTTGTTGTAAATTACAGACCTGTATTGATTGGTGGGATTTTAGAAGCCTCATATCCATCATCAACAACAATGCTCGTAATGTGTGTTATGCCGACTGCTATCATGCAATTTAATGCCCGTATCAAAAACAATATTCTCAAACGATGTGTTGCTTCTGCAATTATCGCTTTTATTGTTTTTATGGTAATTGGCAGACTTATTTCGGGTGTGCATTGGTTTACCGATATTGTTGGCGGTGCTTTGCTTAGTGCAGGACTTGTGCTGATGTATCGCGCTATCATTAGTTTGGAAATTAGATAAAACCCAATATGTCGAGCTAATTTTAGAATCAGCAAGCTTATAGTTATATTTTTTCAAGCGAATCTATAATATAACAGATACCGCAAGGTATCGGCGCTCCCGAACAAATTTCACCAAACGAGTATACAGCACTTCCTTGTCATTCATTGGCATATTGGCATTTGCCGATATTGGTACAACAGGCGGAAACATACAACTGGCATGGGCGAGTCGTTCAACGGCTCGCCCTTTTGTTATGCCTGTAGTACCAGTGGCAGGAAATTATATATCAACCACATAGGCTACCATATCAGTGAAATAATGGGAATATGTTCTCCAATCAAATCGAATTCTCTTGCAAAATCAGTTCCAATGTCGCATGGATTGCTTGATTGCGCACCTGTTCCCTGCTGCCGGAGAAATGGTATTCCTTGGCAAGTAGTTTATTCTCATCGCAATAGCCGATGAACACCGTGCCCACAGGATTTTCAAAATCATCTCCACCCGGGCCTGCAAGTCCTGTCACCGATACCGCAACATCCGCTTGCAACAGCTTTCGGACACCGGCCGCCATGGCCTGTGCAACAGGTGACGACACTGCACCATATTGCTCAAGCACTTTCCTGTCAATGCCCAGTATATTTTCTTTCACCCAATTGGTATAGGAAATGACACCGCCCTTATAAACCTCGGAGCTGCCTGGAACGGATGTCAACACCGCGCCGATGCCGCCGCCGGTACAGCTCTCCGCTGTGACCAGAGTTTTCCCATTTAGGGCTGCCAACACATCACATGAACGGTGCATCATCATATTTCACCGCAATCTTTTCCACTGACTCCAGTGCCTCCAGAATCAGCGCTTCCCTATCCAGCTTCTTTTCCGCATTGATAAGCTGACCGATAGTAGGCTTGGTTTTGGGATGTTTTGGGGTAAAGACGGTGCAGCAGTCCTCGTAAGGCAAAACAGAGGTGTCCATCGTACCGATTTTACGGGCAATGGTCACAATCTCCTCCTTATCCATACCAATGAGGGGCATGAAAATGGGGATATCCACCACAGCGCCGGTTACCTGCATAGCCTCCATGGTTTGACTTGCCACCTGTCCCAAATTTTCGCCTGTAATCAGTGCACCGCAGCCATCCTGCAGAGCAATCCGCTGGGAAATTTCCATCATAAACCGCCGCATAATTAAGGTAAAGAACTCTTCGGGGCAGTTATCTCGGATTGCCTCCTGAATCTGTGTGAAGCCAACGATATTGACTGTCATTCTTCCACAGTACTTGGTCACCAATCTTGCCAGCTCCAGCACTTTATCCTTGGCCAGCTGAGAAGTGTAGGGATAGGAGAAGAAGTGGACACATTCCACCTCTACACCCCGTTTTGCAATCATATAGGCGGCAACCGGAGAATCGATTCCGCCTGACAGAAGGCACATTGCACGGCCACCTACGCCGGTGGGTAAACCGCCTGCACCGGGCTCGGCTGGTCCGTGAACGTATGCCGCCAAATCACGCACTTCAACGTAAACGGTATAAACAGGCTTGTGTACGTCCACCTTACAGGTGGGATGTGCCTCTGCCAATCTACCGCCTATTTCCTGGGAAATCTCGATGGAATTCATAGGGAACCGCTTGTCGGAGCGTTTGGATTCCACTTTGAAAGAGGCTGCACAGTCCAAATCCTCCCCCAAATACTCCTCAACGGTATCGTAAATCTTATTGATGTCCTTATCGCAGGCACGGCAGCGGCACAGACTCACCAAACCAAAAATGGCATGGCAAGCCTCCCATGCGCCGTCCACATCCGCATCCTCATCCATAGGCTCCACATAAACTGTGGACTGCATCAAATATACATCAAAATTACCGTAAAACTTCATGCGGCGGCGGACATTCTGCCGCAATTTATCCTCAAACTGGCGCTTATTGGCGCCTTTCAGTACAATCTCACCTAATTTTAACAAAAAAATTTCTTTCAATGTTCGTTCCTCATTTCTTATAGTTCCACTGTGCGATATTGGATAGCCTCTGCAATATGAGAAGCGGTGATTTCATCGGATTCTTCCAAATCCGCAATGGTTCTTGCTACCTTTAGAATCCGGTCGTAGCTTCTGGCAGTCAATCCAAAGGCATCAAAGGCTTGCCGCATTAGATTTTCGCTCTCCTCGTCCAGTTTGCAGTAATTGCGAAGCTCCTCGGGACCCATCCGTGCGTTGCACATACCGCTGAAATTACCAAAACGCTTATGCTGACGGCTTCTTGCCATGTTAACACGCTCTTTAATATCAGCGGAAGGCTCTGCCTCCTGTCGACGGCGTAAATCCTCAAAATTCACCGCAGGGACCTCAATGATAATATCGATTCTATCCAGTAGCGGGCCGGAAATCCGACTGCGGTAGGCATTCACAGCCGCTTCCGTGCAAGTGCATTTCCCAGAAGGGTCACCGTACCAGCCGCATTTACAGGGATTCATGGCACATACCAGCATAAACTCCGCAGGATAGGTCACGGTACCGGACACCCGAGAGATGGTCACCTGTCCATCCTCAAGAGGCTGGCGCATCATATCGAGGGTATCCTTATGGAATTCCGGCAGCTCATCCAAAAAAAGCACACCATTATGGGCAAGAGAGATTTCACCCGGCTTGGGGTTGGCACCACCGCCTGCAAGGCCCGCGTTGGACACCGTGTGATGAGGGCTACGGAACGGTCTGTGCATCACAAGAGGCGATTTGGCGGACACCATACCCATTACAGAATAAATCTGCGTAACCTCCAGCGACTCCTCCCATGTCATATCCGGCAGGATAGATGGCAGACGCTTGCTGAGCATGCTTTTGCCGGAACCCGGAGGGCCAACCAGCAGAATATTATGACTTCCTGCGGCGGCAACCTCCATAGCGCGCTTCACATTCTCTTGACCCAGCACGTCCTTAAAATCAAGAATGTTCTCATCGCGATGCTCAGGAACCCATATTGGCTCCTCAGGTAGTTCTGCTTCTCCGTTTAATGCAGCCGCCAATTCCCGTACATTGTGTACCGGAATGATGGCAGGGCCTCTGGCAAGGGTTGCCTCCGGGGCGTTATCCGCAGGTACATAGATGGTTTCAAATCCCGCCCGTTTACCGGCAATCGCCATAGGCAACACGCCGGAGATGGCACGAATTTGTCCGTCAAGGCTCACTTCACCTAAAAATGCGCTGGTGGATTTGGGGCGTTTGACCATACCGCTGGCCGCCATAATACTAAGTAAAATCGGCAGGTCATAATGGGTGCCGGCTTTTTTCAGACTGGCAGGTGCCAAATTGACCGTGATTCTGCTAGACGGAAATTTCATACCGCTGGTTTTCACCGCCGCACGGACACGCTCCCGTGCTTCTTTCACTGCCGCATCCGGAAGACCCACAATATCAAAGCCGGGTAGCCCGTTGGAAATATAACACTCAACAGTAATTGGATCTCCATGTATGCCGTTGACACCCATGGTATTGACACTGCAAATCAAAGCATAACCCCCCCATTCCGTTTTCCTATACTACATCATACTCTATTGTCAGAAAAAACTCAATTCTTTTTTCTTCTTTAACCCGCAAATATCGTCAGATAATGTTAAACGTTTTTGCTTTTAAAAAAACATTTCGCTTTTTTTCACGGAATATCTCCCTTGTTGGCTTTACAAAATCGCTTTGAGGTGATATGATATGTGAGTAAAAAGTTGATTACTTTAGGAGGTAATTCATTTTGATGAGAAAATTTAAAACCATGGATGGCAATACCGCTGCCGCCCACGTCAGTTATGCCTTTACCGAGGTTGCTGGCATCTACCCCATCACTCCCTCCAGCCCCATGGCCGACTACGTTGACCAGTGGTCTGCTGCAGGTCGCAAGAACATTTTCGGCGACACCGTAAAGGTCGTTGAGATGCAGTCCGAAGCCGGTGCTGCCGGTACAGTGCACGGCTCCTTGGCCGCCGGTGCCCTTACCACCACCTACACCGCTTCCCAGGGTCTGCTGCTGATGATCCCCAACATGTACAAGATCGCCGGCGAGCTGCTCCCCTCCGTATTCCATGTTTCCGCCCGTACCGTTTCTGCTCAGGCTCTGAACATCTTCGGTGACCACTCCGACGTTTACGCCTGCCGTCAGACCGGCTTTGCCATGCTGGCAGAATCCAATGTACAGGAAGTTATGGACCTGTCCGCAGTTGCCCACCTGGCATCTATCGAGGGCCGTGTTCCCTTCATTAACTTCTTCGATGGTTTCCGTACCTCTCACGAGATTCAGAAGGTCGCCATTTGGGACTATGAAGACCTGAAGGAAATGACCAACATGGAGGCTGTGGACGAGTTCCGTAAGCACTCCCTGAACCCCGAGCGTCCCGCAATGCGTGGCTCTCACGAAAACGACGACATCTTCTTCCAGCACCGCGAGGCCTGCAACAAGTACTACACTGCCCTGCCCGCAGTGGTAGAGAAGTACATGAATAAGGTTAACGAGAAGCTGGGCACCAACTATCAGCTGTTCAACTACTACGGCGCAGCTGATGCCGACCGTGTTATCGTCTGCATGGGCTC
>JBGVPJ010000086.1:0-31496 GCA_045126955.1 Faecousia sp. | reverse complement strand
TCAGCCAGTACAGGCTCAGTGCGCCGGGAACGGTAAAGCCAATCCACAGGGACATGAGCGGCATCATATACATCATCATCTTGCTGTTCTGATTTGCTTGAGAATTCTTGGCGGTCTCTTTGTCCTCAATACCTTTTTCGTTGGTAACGAGAGAGTTGTTCATCCGCTGAGAGATAAACATGCTCAGCACCTGACCACCGGCAGACAGCACAGGCAGCAGGAAAGCGCCGATGTTGGCCCAGTTCCAGACTTTCCATTTAAAGACGTTAAAGGTAGGAACCACACCCAGGTCAATGCCCAGGAAATTGAAATTCAAACCCTCCAGAGTAGCGGGATTGGTAATAATGTCCTTCAGCTGCTCCACAAACTGAGGAATCAGGGGGGCTGCGATCATTTGGTCATAGTAGTTGTTTTTACCGAAGGCATCGGGAAGTGCGGTCTTAATGACGGAAACGATCTTTCCTGCTACCTCTGCACTCTCGTGGAGCATGTAGGTGATAGGCTGACGGACAACCGCATACAAAGGGATCAAAATAAATAAGGGCAGCAGACTCCACAGGCAACCACCGCCCATGGACACGCCCTCTTCCCGATAAAGGGCCTGGGTGGCTTCGTTAATTTTCTGTTGGTCGCCGGCGTATTTCTTTTGAATAGCCTGTACCCGGGGAGTCAACCGGGACATCTTCATAGTGCTCTTCTTGGCCTTGGCGGAGGCCGGGAACAGAATGAGCTTCAGGATGATGGCAAAGATAATCAATGCCGCACCGTAATTGGTGGTAAGCTGATACAGCCAGGACAGCAGATAACCGAAAGGAACCTGAATGATATCAGCCAGTTTGAATGCGAGAATCATTGATACTCCTCCTTAGGGGACGGGGTCATAGAAATCTCCCTTATAAAAGGGATTACAGCGCAGAATGCGCTTGAGTGCTAAAAAGCCTCCTTTTAAAGCCCCGTATTTGTGAATGGCTTCCAGTGCGTAAGAGGAACAGGTTGGTGTAAATCGACAGCAGGCAGGACGGTAGGGAGAGATGTTGCGCCGGTAGAAGTGAATCAGTTTCAAAAGAATACGTTTCATTGGGACTTGGTTATCCCTGCCTTTTCGGCTAAGGACAGGTAGGCACGGGTAAGTTTTTGGAAGTCGGCATCAACACACCGGTTCCGAGCTACCACAACAATATCCCAACCGGGAGCAAACCGATCCTCATTAAGACGGTAAATCTCCCTTAATCGGCGGCGCACCCGATTCCGGACCACCGCATGGCCCAGCTTTTTGCCTGCGGTAATGCCCACCCGATTGGTGGCAGTGCGGTTCGGTCTGGCATAGAGCACCAGATAACCATTGGCATGACCGGAGGTGGCATAGAGTCGCCGGAAAATATGATTCAACTTCAGTGCACAGGAAAATTTCATAAAAGCTCTCCCATCCGGGCTATTCCCGGAAATGTCCAAAATCAGGTAAATCCCCCATATAAAAAGGGAGCGGGGCGAATCGCCTTCGCCCCGCTTGGACTCCCATTATGCTATGAGCGGTGGCCTGCTATAAATTCAGCAACCAAAGTTACACTCAAGCGGACAGGACCTTGCGGCCCTTGGCACGGCGGCGGGCAAGAACCTTGCGGCCGTTGGAAGTAGCCATCCTCTGCCGGAAACCATGAACCTTGGAGCGATGACGGCGGCTGGGCTGGTAGGTACGCTTCATTTGTGTACACCTCCTTGAAATCACAATATGCTCGACAGCCGGATGGCTGCAGCGAAACAAAATGACTGACCATATATGGTCATGCTAACATAGTATAACCGATAAAACCACCCAGGTCAACAACTTTTTTCGTAAGTTTTCCATTTTTGGGGGTGAAATCTCAATTTATGGTTGGCTGTGCCTACTAATTCTTTGTGCTTATGCATGGCAATTCGTTACTCCTCCGATTCATATCGGTATCGACAGCGTGGGATGGCTAAATGCTCCCCAAAGTCAGCCATGACCCACTGCAGCGGATTGCCTGCCCCACACACCTAAAATGAAAAAACTCCCTCCAGAAAATCCGGAAGGAGATATTTTCAGAGAAATTAGGCCAGCTTATTCAGCTTCAGCGTCATGCTGCTCTTCTTGCGGGCTGCAGCATTCTTGTTCATGATACCCTTGTTGATAGACTGGTCAACGGCTTTAACAGCCAGCTTGTAAGCAGCCTCGGCAGCGGTGCGGTCACCGGACTCCAAAGCAGCATCAAACTTCTTAACGACGGTCTTCAGGGCAGTCTTGTTAGCCTTGTTCTTCTCGTAAGCAATCTTAGACTGGATGACATCCTTTTTAGAGGACTTAATGTTGGGCATTGTTACACCTCCTGTTACGTATTGCGCTCGCGCACTGTCCAATTATAGCGGAGGTTTTCCATAAAATCAATACCTTTTTCAAAAAAATAGTGAATATTTTCCGCTTTTTTCAAAAAAACCTCCGTATTCAAAGAAATTGTGTGTAAAAACCAGCCAGCCACAATGTGTAGCCATAACAGAAGAACCCAGCTTTCACACAGCAAAAAATAACTTGTCAAGAGGAAATTTTGACTCTCGAAAAAAGCCCCCGTCAAATCGCACACGGTGAAAAATCCGCAAAAAAGTCACAGCCTGCCGAAATCACTTATGTTAACCAAATTGCATATCACCATGGTTGTTTTTCCTCAAATCCAGCCTGTGGAAAAGCCTGTGGAGAGTGTGGAAAACTCATTGATTCAAGCCGGATTTTCCAATTTTTCGCCATTTGTCCACGGAGGGCAATGTATGTATATCCTGTTGCATAATCGCAGTTTTTCATAGGTTTTGCGGAATTATGTCCCTGTTAAAACCAACGGTTTTACCCCAAAATTTCTCAGAAAAAGTTTCTTTTTGCAGCCTGTCCACCGCCGGTTGGATAAGTTCCTCCCAACTTTTTAAAATTTTTGTTGATTTTTCACAAATCCTTTTTCTGTATGAATTTTCCCCTTCAGGAAATACTGAACACATCTTCATTTTGCAGGAGGATGTATGCAGGGGAAAGTGGAAATCTGCGGTGTGAATACTGCAAGGCTTAAAGTGCTGTCCCAGGCGGAAATGGATAGCCTGCTGCTGCAGGCAAAAAACGGCGACAGCAATGCCCGGCAGGCCCTCATTGAGGGGAATCTGCGGCTGGTGCTGTCGGTGATTCAGCGATTTGAGAAACGGGGAGAGTGCCCGGACGATTTGTTTCAGGTGGGCTGCATCGGCCTAATAAAGGCCATAGCCAATTTTGACCCCACCAAGGGGGTACGTTTTTCTACCTACGGCGTGCCGATGATTGCCGGGGAGGTGCGGAGGTACCTGCGGGACAATTCCGCAATCCGCGTGTCCCGATCCTTAAGGGATGTGGCATACCGGGTGCTGCAGAGCAAAGAGGCAATGGTCCTCAAACTGGGTCGGGACCCCACCAATGCAGAAATTGCAAAGGAGCTGGAGCTGCCGGAGAGCGATGTGGCGGAGGCGCTGGATGCCGTGTGTGCACCGGTGAGTCTGTATGATCCGGTGTATGCGGAGGGCGGTGACCCCTTAACCATTTTGGATCAGGTGAAGGATACCCGGAATACCGAGGGGGCATGGATCAACCAAATTTGCCTGCAATCGGCATTTCGGGCACTGGGGGATCGGGAAAAGCAGATTCTCTCTCTGCGTTTTTACGATGGCAAAACACAAATGGAAGTGGCAACTGCCCTCGGCATCTCGCAAGCTCAGGTATCCCGGCTGGAAAAAGGAGCAATTAAATCCATGCGTAAGTCCTTCAGTATATCCTGAAGGACACGGTTGCGTCAAAAAAGTATTTTTTGACGCAACTGGCAGAGGTCAAGAAAGCCCCAAAGACAAGCAAACGGGCGGCGTCGGCGTACATAGGTACGTTAGTCCGCCCGTTTGCGCAGTAAGTCAAAATCCCTTGCGCAGCAAGCATTTTCGCATTTTTGTGTCTCTTATATGCCCAATTGACGCATGAATCTGAAGAAAAGAACAACCCCAAATCATCAAAAATTGGATTTTGACGATTTGGGGATTTATTGACACTCTGAGTCCTTCAGTGTATCCTGAAGGACAAATACATATTTATCCGGGCAAGGTGGCCAGGTATTCCTCTGCGTGGTGGACGGAGGCGGCGCCGTCAGCAACTGCCGTGACAATCTGCCGCAAAGCCTTGGTGCGCACGTCGCCTACAGCAAATACGCCGGGTATATTGGTAGCGGTGGTCTCATCGGCACGGATATAGCCTTGCTCATCCAACTCCAAACTGTCCTTCACCAACCAAGTGGCCGGTTGCCGACCAATGCCCACAAATACGCCGTCGCAGGACAACGGGTGAATTTCCCCGGTATGCACATCCCGCAGGATCAGCTCTCCGGCGCGAATCTCCTGCACCTCGCTGTTCCAGTAAAATTCCACATTCTCCGCCTCCAGTAGCGGTTTGTGATAGACACGGGAGGCGCGAAGTGTGTCTCTGCGATGGACAACAATCACCTTTTTCGCCAGCCGGCTCAGCAGCAATGCATCTGCCGCAGCGGTATTGCCGCCGCCGACCACCACCACCGTTTTTCCCCGGTAGAACATTCCGTCGCAGGAGGCGCAGTAGTGGACACCGTGACCCTGAAGGGCCTGTTCTCCCGGCACTCCCAGATATTTGGGTCCGGCACCGGTAGCGATAACCACCGTTTTTCCGTAACAGGTGCCCCCCGTGGTTTCGGCAGCTTTCACTTCTCCCTCCAGAGACAGCCGGGTAACCTCTGTAAAACGCGTCTCGGCACCGAACCGTTCGGCGTTTTGCCGCATCTGCTGACCCAAGGTATAGCCGTCAATGCCGTCTACAAAACCGGGGTAATTGTCAATTTGGGGTGTCTCCACCATTTGGCCGCCGGCCGCCAGCTTTTCCAGCACCAGCACGGACATGCCTGCCCGGGCGGCATAGAGGGCAGCGGTATAGCCCCCGGGGCCACCGCCAACAATAAGCATATCGTAAACTTTATTCATAACAATGCTTCCTTTCGTTGTGTTTTCTTTAGTATACCCAAAGCAAGCGGTCACTTCCGTGATAATAACATTGCCAAACACGGATTTATTTGCTATAATAAGAAAAATTTGAAAGCAGGGGGGATTTGTATGAACATTATCATTGCCGGTGCCGGCAAAGTGGGCAAGGCATTGGTGCGTCAATTGGTTGCCGAAGGTCACAATCTAACTATTATCGACCAAAATAATCATGTTTTGGAGAGCCTTGTGATACGGTGCGATGCCATCGGTGTACAAGGCAACTGTGCCGCCAAGTCCGTGCTGATGCAAGCCGGTATCACAGAAGCGGATTTGGTTATTGCCGTCACCAACGCCGACGAGGTGAATCTGCTGTGTTGTATGACCGCCCATGGCATTAACCCCAAAATTCATACCATTGCCCGTATTCGCGACCCTGAGTACACAGAGCAGGTTATGACTATGCGCGAGACCTTCCCCCTGTCCTTAACGGTAAATCCCGAAAAACAAGCCGCTATGGAAATCGAACGGCTGCTGAAATTCCCGGGATTTTTGCGTCGAGAATCCTTTGCCAAGGGGCGCGCCCAAATTGTAGAGCTACGAATTGATGGCAAAAGCAAGCTGAAGGATGTGGCCTTGATGGACATGAGCAGCGTGGTCAAGTGCCGCGTGCTGGTGTGTGCCGTTTTGCGTGACGGTCAGGCTATGGCACCCAGCGGCCACTTTGTGCTGCAGGAGGGTGACCGAATCTTCGTCACCGCCTCCACCTCCGATTTGGCTGTACTTTTGAAGAATTTGGATATTGCCACACGGCGCGTGCGGCGGGTATTGCTGTGCGGCGGCGGTCGCATGAGCTTCTATCTGGCCGAGCTGCTGGATAAGGACGGCATTTCCGTGCAGATTTTGGAAAAAGACCGAGCGCGTTGTCTGACGCTTGCAGAAGCCCTGCCGGGCACCAATGTGATTCACGGAGATTGCAGTAACCAATCCAACCTGGATGACCAGGGCATTGACCAGTGCGATGCTTTGGTTGCCCTCACGGGCCTTGACGAAACCAATATGATTATCTCCCTGTATGCTGCCAGCCGGGGTGTAACCCAGACCATCACCAAGCTCAGTCGGGAGGAGAGTATCAGCCTTGCCGATGCTATGGCTCTTGGCAGCATCATCAGTCCCAAGGAGCTGTGCAGCAATATCATTGTGCGCTACGTCCGTGCTATGCAGAATCAAACCGGTGCCGCCGTATCCGTCCATGCCATTGCCGACGGACAGGCCGAGGCGGTAGAATTTGTGGTGGACGAGAGCACTCCCAATTGCGGTGTTCCCCTGAAAAGCATGCGTCTAAAGCAGGATGTGCTGATTGCCAGCATTACCCACGGTGTCAAATCCGTGGTGCCAAACGGTGAATCCCGGTTTGTTCTCCAGGATCGGGTGGTAGTTGTCACCAGCCGCAGAGGCTCTTTGCAGCAACTGGGCGACATTTTCGCATAATGAGGTTCAGCGCATGAATTTTAAGATGATGGGGCGCTTTATTGCCCAAATTATTGCCATTGAGGCGATCTTTTTGATGCCGGCACTGGCCATCAGTCTAGGCTACGGAGAATGGCCGGCGGTTAAGGCTTTTCTCATCACCCTGGGCATTATGGCAGTCTTAGCTGCCGGACTGTACGCTCTGTGCCGGAAAGCCGGACGGCTGTTCGGCGCCAGAGAAGGTCTTGTCTGTGTCGCTTTAAGCTGGATTGTGATGGGTCTCTTAGGGGCACTGCCCTTTGTTCTATGCGGACAGGTTTCTCGCTACATTGATGCCCTGTTTGAAATCGTATCCGGCTTCACCACCACCGGTGCCTCTGTGATTGCCGATGTAGAAAGCCTGTATAGGGGTATTCTTTACTGGCGCAGCTTTAGCCACTGGATCGGCGGCATGGGTGTGCTGGTGTTTCTGCTGGCCATTCTTCCCGGCAGCCAAGGCAACGGCTTTACCATGCATCTGCTGCGGGCGGAAAGTCCCGGCCCGGATGTAGGCAAATTGGTGCCAAAAATGCGCCAGACAGCGCTGATTCTGTATGTGATTTACATTGGATTGACCGTTATCAACATAATTTTTCTGCTGGCCGGCGGTATGCACTGGTTGCCGGCTGTGTGCACCGCCTTCGGCACCGCCGGTACCGGCGGCTTCGGTGTGTTCAACGATTCTATGTTGAGCTGCAGTCCCTATTTGCAGAATGTAACCACAGTATTTATGTTCCTGTTCGGCGTGAACTTCAGTTGCTACTATTTGATTCTCATGGGCAAGCTCCGCAGTGTGTCAAAGGACGAGGAACTGCGGCTGTATGTGGGACTGGCAGTTGCCTGTGTGATTGCGCTGGTAATTTCCGTCCGGCCCCTGTACGGCACTCTGAAGGAAACCATCCGTCATGCGGCTTTCCAAGTGTCCTCCATTATGACCACCACCGGCTATACCACCACGGACTATGACTTGTGGCCCAGCTTTGCCAAGGGAATTCTGCTCCTGCTGATGATTGTGGGTGCCTGTGCCGGCTCCACCGGCGGCGGTTTGAAGTGCATCCGCGTCCTGTTGCTGTTTAAGGCTTTGGGGCGGAATATCCGGCAAATCCTCAACCCCCGAAACGTGCTGGTGGTACGCAGCAACGGAAAAGCAGTGGATGAAAAGGTACTTTCCAACGCCAATGCTTATCTTGCCGCCTATGTCATCATTATTGTATTGAGTACACTGGTGCTGTCGCTGGACGGTTTCAGTTTTGAAACAAATCTGTCCGCAACACTGGCAACCTTTAATAACATCGGTCCCGGCATGGCAGCTGTGGGTCCCACCTGCACCTATGCAGCCTACGGCACACTGTCAAAGCTTACCATGATTGTGTGTATGCTGGCAGGCCGGCTGGAGATCTTCCCCATTCTCATTCTCTTCTCCCGAAACACCTGGAATCGGAAGTAAGCCGAGCATTCCACCAAAGAATTTCACAAAATACAGTATGTAAAAGGTCGTGTATTGCAATTGATACACGACCTTAACCGTTCATACAGCACCTGTCAATCAACAGGCTTTTTTTGATGCACATGCGCCTTGATGGCCTCGAAGGATTCGTCACTGATGGCATGCTCCAGCTTGCAGGCATCCTCCAGTGCTACTTCCGGGCTAACTCCCAAATGCATTAAAATCTGGGACAGCAAGGTGTGGCGCTCGTAGATTTTCTCCGCCACGGCAACACCCTTTTCCGTTAGAGTGATGGCACCGTCCGGGGCAATTTCAATGAATTCTCCGGTCTTTAAAAGGCCCATGGCGCGGCTGATGCTGGGCTTAGAATAGCCCATTTTCTCCGCCACATCCACAGAGCGGACATGACCGTTCTTTTTTTGCAGAACATAAATCGTTTCCAAATACATTTCGCCGGATTCCTGGATGTGCATAGCAAGCCCTCCCTGCGGTAAACTAAGGATAGTCTATCACAAAATCGCCCGTTTTGCAATTATGGAATGCCAATTATCCCGAGAGATAATTGGCACGGGGCAATTACTGCATGCCCTGCTCGTAAGCCTCGATCATTTTCTTGACCATCTGGCCGCCTACGGAGCCGGCCTCACGGGAGGTCAGGTGACCGTTGTAACCGTTGGTCAGGTTGACACCGACTTCCTGTGCAGCCTGCATCTTGAACTTGTCCATGGCTTCGCGAGCCTGAGGAATGTTGATCTGGTTGTTGTTCTTCATAATAATTCTCTCCTTTTTTCCTATTTCTCCGGAAATCCAAAACCGCTTTCCGAAGAAAACGCCTTTGTTTCCGCAAACATAGCTTTGCCTGTTCCGGAGAAAATATAAATGTTTCTTTTCGGAAAAGAAAGAAAAATACGGAAATTTCATTGTCCCATCAACAAAAACCACCGGCAAGCAAGCACAAGCAAGCACACCGGCGGTTTTTGTTTTATTTATCCAGGTTGTATTTCGATGAATACCCCGCTACCAGAATCTGGTACTGATTATCTCCGGATTCTTTAATAGAACGCAGGTAACCATGGGCATGCACCGTAGCATTTGCAGACTCCAAAACAGCAACGGCAATATTAGAACAATGGTCCGCTACACGCTCGATATTATGCAGGCAATCATTGAAGATAAATCCCAATTCCAGCGTGCAGTTTCCTTCCTGCACCCGTTGAATATGATGACGCTTGCTCTCCTTGGTCAGCAGATCAATGGTATCCTCAAGAGGCTCTACCAGCTTTGCTACATCCGGATCGTTGTTTTCCATGGCTTTTTGGGTGAGATCCAGAATTTCGATCACTGCATCCACACAAGTCTGCAGCTCTTTCTGACCCCGCTCCGAGAATTGGATCTTCTTTTCCGCCAGTTCCTTGCCTAAATCTGCCAAGTTCACCGCATGGTCAGAGATCCGTTCCAGATTGGTTAGGCAGGACAAGTATCTTGCGGCTGTTTTGGTCTCTTTTTCGGACAAGGCCTTTGTATTCAGCTGCACCAAATAAGCGCCCAACGCATCCTCATAACGGTCTACCTGTTCCTCCCGGGACATGATTTTATCATATTTTTCCTGATTGTATTCTCTCAGCAGGTCCGTGGATTTTTTCAGGCTCTTAAAGGCCGCATGGGTCATCAAAGAAATAGCGCGTTCGCTTTGCTCCAAGGCAAGGGGCGGATAGTTAAGAAAGCGCTCTTCCAGCAAATTGTCCTGAAATTCATCTTCCTCTGCACCCTTTTTATCCCGGATAGTAAGAATCGTAAACTTCTCAAACAAGCGGATAACCGGCATCAGAACAATGGTGGCAAGAGTATTGAACACCGTGTTGATGATGGCAATACCTACGGTATCCACCGATTGATGCATAAAGGAAAAATCCATAATTGCATGCATGATATAAAACACAGGCATCAAAAGGATCGCACCGGCTACATTAAAATACAGATAAACAAAGGCAGCGCGTCTGCCGTTCACATTGGCGCCAATAGCAGAGATCAACACGGGCACACAAGCGCCGATACACATACCAATGATCATAGGAATCGCAGCGTCATAGCCAATCACGCCCGTAGCAGACAAGGCCTGCAAGATACCGATAGATGCAGAGGCGCTTTGAATGATCGCAGTGATCACGATGCCCACCAGCAGGGAGACAATCGGATTGGAAACCGCAGACATAAACTCAATAAAAACCGGGCTTGTCCGCAGCGGCTTCATTGCAGAGCTCATGGATTGCATGCCGGTCATCAACACAGAAAATGCCAGCAGGATCATACCGATATTTTTAAGTACCTGCTTCTTGCAGAAGAAATACAAAATGATTCCCACAAAGGCAACAAAGGCGAAAATAGTAGCGGAAGATACATCCACACCGGCCAAAACCAAAAGCCAGCCGGTAGCAGTCGTTCCAATATTGGCGCCCATGATAATGCCTATGGCGTTGACAAGCTTCATGATGCCGGAGTTTACAAAGCCCACCACCATAACCGTCGTGGCAGAAGAGGATTGGATTGCGGCCGTGACTACCGTACCCAAAAGGACACCCTTCAGCGTTGTGGAAGTCAATTTGCCGAGAATTGTTTCCAATTTACTGCCGGCTACCCGTTTCAGGCCATCACCCAAAAGGGACATGCCAAACAAAAAGAATGCCAGACCGCCCAATAAATGAATCACGTTTGCAATTGTCATATATTTCCAGCCTTTCTCATAATGGATTTTCCTATGTCAAAAAAACATGATCTACATAAAACGACTATATTATAACAGATGATTTTCAACTTGTCTTCCTTTTTTGTAAAAATTTTAAAAAAATCCTCATAAAAGCACATCCTTTAAAATTACCGTTTGGATTGTCACTACTATGCTTACATTCAAAGACACAGGCAGAGATTATGCAATCCGTTAATACAAGACGATGTAATTCTCGCAGAATTATCAAGCTGATCCATTCGTTGAAAAAGAACATATGCTTATGGGTAGGCGCGAAGCCTATCCTTTTTCTTTCCTTCTTTCAAATCTTAGCCTGTCTTTAGTGCGGGGCGGTAGAATATAAGCCATAAACTATATGAAGCTGTATTTCTTCGTTTCTCTTTGCCTTTTCCATGACAGATCTTCTTATAAACTGGAATCTTTACTTTTGGTTTTCAGTCTTAAAACATCATACTATCACATTATTTTGCAAGTGTTTTACGAAAATAGACAGATAATAAATACTCGTTTACAGAACACTCCAATTCGTAACAAAGTGAATCAAAAATGTCTTGGCACAACTTAGCGTTGTATCGATTATGTATTGCCATGTATGGTATTTTTCCCTTAATAACATCCAATGATTTATTGAACATCTGGCCGCCTACGGAGCCGGCCTCACGGGAGGTCGGGTGACCGTTGTAACCGTTGGTCAGGTTCACACCCACTTCCTGTGCAGCCTGCATCTTGAAGCGGTCCATAGCTTTGCCACTTTGAGACGGAATATAATTGTCTCTTTTCGGTAATGTTGGATATTTTTTTGAATATCTGACAGCTTCAGTGAAAAATACGGTTTTCGGTATTTGCTTTTTTATTACCCCTTGTCAACTCTGTTACCGCACTGTAATTGCATTGTAACTTGCCTTTAATAACCGGCGCCATTATAATACAAGTATACAAAACAGTGAAAAGGAGCTGGAATCATGAAAAGAACCATCTGCCTGCTGCTAACTTTTATTCTGCTGCTGGGTATGCTTTTTGGCTGCAAGAAACTCCCTGCCGATCCCGAAGCATCGGCTACATCTACCACAGACTCCATTTCCGCTCCCACAAATCCCTCTACCAACGAAACCGCACCCCAACAACACTATTTTCGTTTTTTGAATTCAGACAGCATAGGGACCTGTGTATTGACGGTTTACGATTCCCCCACCAACCGCATACACCAAATTATTCAGTTAGAAGACCATGAATATTTTTCCGAATCCCCCTACTATTGGATGGATATCTCTTTTGACGGCAAAAAAGATATTGTCGTACCCTATTATCGGACTGCCAGCAAGCTCTATTACAAAGGCTATGTGTGGGATGATGCAATCGGTATGTATATCCATGCGCCCGGCTTTGAAAACATCCCCAATTTTGCCATTCATGGAGAAAATAAGGCTATTCTATCCTATACAGTAGCAGATTCTGTCACTGCTTACAGTATGTACAGTTTCCATGAGGCAAGCCGGAATTTTGTCTGTGATCGGACTGTATATTGGAATCCTGCGGAAGAATCCGGCTATCTTAACGTCATCGAATTGCTATACACTGACGGTGTACCGAAACAGGTATGCCGCTTTAACGCCGCTTCCAGCGACGGCTATATGGAAATAGACCGCACCGATCCCAATATGATCCCTTATTTTCAGGAGGATTCCCTGTGGTCCTTGTGCAACAGCCGGTGGGAGCATCCTCTGACTCTGGCGCAAGCGCCGATTGTCCCCCCGTCGGAACCTTCTTTCCAATTGCCAACCAGCAACAATCGGAAAAACTATTTTAAATACAAAGGCTATACGCCTCCGAACATGGTCAGCATGATACGTTATCTGTTTCACGAACCCATCTGGGACACAGGAAAGGACTACCCGCTGATCATTTTTCTCCACGGCTTGGGCGATGATGTCAACACACCTAACTTTGGCACTGCGGGTCCTTTGGTAGATCAACTGATCGCCTTGGAAAATCAGGAGGAATTTTTCAGCGCCTACACCCTGGTTCCCGTCACCCCCGGCAGCAACGAAGGTTGGTGGACCAGCTGGCAATTAGATTTTTTAAAGAAACTGATCTATCAACTGGTGGAGGATTACAATATTGATCCTAAGCGGATCTATCTTACCGGTATATCCATGGGCGGCTATACCACCTGTGACCTTGTAAACCAAATGCCACCGGATACCTTTGCGGCGGCTGTCCCCCTCAGTGGCGCCCGGCAGCTACAAAATCCCACCGATCTGTATAATACTGCCTTCCGCATTTACCACTGCAAAGACGACACGGTGGTGGCTGTGTCCTGCTCTCGGAGCTTGGACTATCAGCTGCGGCAAGCGGAACACCCCAATGCGGAATACATTGAATTTCCTGACGGCGGGCATATCTCACCTTTATACAAAGTGTATTACGATATCTCCTTTTACCATTGGCTCTTTGCACAGCGATTACCATAAGAAGTGCTGTCTGTTTACAAAAAGTTCTTGCGCTTGCATCCGCTTTTTGTGGCAAAAATATGATATAAAGGAACGAACACCTGGCACAACAAAGAAAAAGAAAATACCAGACCGTTTTTAAAAACCCGGTGAATTGTATTTGTCCTTGACATCCAATAAATTCCAAAATATAATGAATCTGTTAATTCCTGTTTACAACGAATAAGCAGAAAGAGAGATGGATTCATGAAAACAAAGATCGGTCTGACTTCCAATGTTCTGAAGCTTTTTGCGGTTATTTGCATGATCGTTCAGCACATAGCTATCCTGTTTATTCCTAGCGATGGCATTGTTAAAACATTGATGATTATGGCAGGCGCTTTCACCGCGCCCATTATGTGCTTTTTTGTAGCAGAGGGTTACTACCGCACCTCCAATTTAAAGAAATATGCTCTGCGGTTGCTGATCGGCGCCGTGATTTCCCATGTGCCCCACGCACTGGCCTTCGGTCATGGCGTATGGGATGTGTTCCACGCCACCAGCGTCATGTGGCCCCTGTTTTTGGGTCTTGTGTCCTTGGCGGTTTGGGAGAACAATAACATCCACCTGCTGCTGCGGTGTGCCATTTTGATGGTGTGTGCCGTACTTTCCTACCCAGGCAACTTCAACTGCATCGCTATTCTTTGGATTCTGTCCTTCGGTGTGTTCCGTGGCGACAAGGTCAAGCAGAGCCTTGCTTTCTTCGCCTCCTGCGTGCTGCACTATGCCCAGAGCTTTGTCATTACACCGGGCAATCCCGCTTGGTATCGATTCATACCGTTGCTGGTTCTGCCTATGGTGTTCCTGTACAACGGCCAGCGAGGCAGAAAGAGCAATCTTATCAAATACGGCTACTACATCATTTACCCCTTGCATCTTATCATTTTGTACTTACTGAACCAAATTATCTAAAAAACAGTACAGGGCGCAGGATCGACGATCCTGCGCCCCTCATAGTGTCAATAAACCCCCAAATCGTCAAAATCCAATTTTTGATGATTCGGGGTTATTCTTTTCTTCAGATTCATGCGTCAATTGGGCATATAAGCAACACAAAGGTGCGAAAATACTTGCTGCGCAAGGGATTTTGACTTACTGCGCAAACGGGCGGACTACCGTACCTATGTACGCCGACGCCGCCCGTTTGCTTGTCTTTGGGGCTTTCTTGACCTCTGTCAGACTGTCAAAAAATACTTTTTTGACAGTCTGTGGGGCGCAGGATCGTCGATCCTGCGCCCCTTTCTTGCAAAAAATAATTTGGGGAGAAAAATTCCTCACAAAATCATGTATCCAAAAAACCGTACATCGCCACGGTGAATCGGTGCAGCGCCTGATCCCGTTTTCGGTAGATGGAGGACTGCTCCACCCCCAACTCGCTGCACAGTCGTTCCAATGCCCCTCGCTCCGGGTAAAGGTAGAGCCGCTGGAGCACCAGCCGTTCATCGGATGTAAGGGCCGCCAGTCCCCGGTCGGCGGTGCAGAGCCAGCGCTGTACCTGCTGCAGGGTCCATTCCAGCTCCTGCCGCTCCACCAGATTATTGATCAGCGCCTCCTCACGGCGGTTGCCGCCGCCCTTCACGGGAGTGGCATCCGTGGTGGCACCCCGGAGGGCACAGGCATCGGCCTTCAGCCGGTCAATCTCTTCGGGGATATTCCGCAGAGCCTGCCGCATGGCATCATACCGACGCAGTTTTTCCATTGCTTCATTTTTCCACTTCATACAATCATCCTTTCTTTTTTACGCCATAGCACCTGCCGTAGCGGTGAATCGCTGCCCAGCGGTGCAAAAACCATGCCTTCCATTCCTTGCAGTTCTTATTCTCACAGCTATTGGGATCACGCACCCGGGTACATCCCTCACAGGGACTTTGACAGTTCTTCACGCACATGCTTTTCTTCCTCCTTTTTGCATCTTTGGCACAGCTCCGTATCGGGTATGAACAATTCGGTGCCGCAGCTTACACACCAGCCTCTGGGAATGGCTCCCTGCATATCCAAAAGGCCCAAACGGGAACCCAGCCATATCGGCCGCCAAACAGGCGGTCTTCTGTATAACAGGTACACACATTCACCTCCGTTTGTACTTGGTCAAGTACTTTATAGCCCCATCATAGACCAAAAAACCCCACTTGTCAAGGGATAAGTAAAACATATGTTTGTATTTGTGTACTTGCACAAGTACTTACTTTTGCTTTTAGCAGAATTTGACAAATTTGCAAAAGAGATGCCCAATCCCTGATTGCCTGACAGAGGTCAAGAAAGCCCCAAAGACAAGCAAACGGGCGGCGTCGGCGTACATAGGTACGGTAGTCTGCCCGTTTGCGCAGTAAGTCAAAATCCCTTGCGTAGTAAGCATCTTTGCACCTTTGTGTCGCTTATATGCCCAATTGACGCATAAATCTGAAGAAAAGAATAACCCCAAATCATCAAAAATTGGATTTTGACGATTTGGGGGTTTGTTGACACTCTGAAACGCCTGCTGCATTGTGCAGCAGGCGTTTGATGTCCTTTATACTGTTGCCGGTTCCCGTTCCGGGAGTATTTTCCAAGTGAGTCCTTTCGGATAGAAAAACCGCACCTTTTCCTGTGCCAGCCGAATGTCCATGGTGTCCGACACGCGCAATTCACCATCCAAATTGATGGGTGTAGGCTTGCCGCAGATGATTTTCACGCGGTCGGTGGAGAAATGGCGAATCAGTGTCGGTAACTCCTTATACTTTCCATCCTTATACTTACCAACCACAGCCGCCGCCTTCAGTCGGGATACCTTCTTCACCAGCAGCACCTCTAATTTTCCGTCTGCCGGATCGGCTTCCGGCACCGGGTTGAAACCGCCGCCGTAGTATCTGCCATTGCAGACGCACACCATAGTGAACTCGTCATCTATGCGCTCGCCCTCCAGCTCCACTACATAGCGCTCGCTGATGCCCTTGATCACATTGACCACCGCGGAAGTGGCATAGGCACGAAAGCCGCTAAGCAGCGGAATCCTCTTGTAATTGGCTACATCCGTGCCGATACGGGCATCCAAGCCCACGGAGCAGATGTTGAGACAGTAATCCTCGTTGCAGCGGATAAGGTCAAAATGGGCCTCCTCTGCATCCAGTAGGCGGTTTAAATCCCGAAAGGCCTCCGGCTGAGAGAACATTCGTGCAAAGTCGTTACCGCTACCTCCGGCAAACATGGTCACCGCCACATTCTCATAGCCTGCCACGCCGGACACGATTTCATTGAGGGTTCCGTCACCGCCGCAGGCATAAATCCGGTATGCCTCCCCGGATTCGGCTGCCCGGTTGGCAATCTTCCGGCACTGTCCGGGTGCGCCGGACACCTCTATGGAATACTCCAAATCCCGTCCTTCACACACCTCTGCAATTTTCTTCCGGTAGCTCTCCGTTTGGTTGCGGCTGCCGGCAGCGGGGTTGATAATAAACAGATGCTTCATAGCCTTACTTCTTTCTCCTGGCATTGTCGGTAAACATATAGTAATCGCATTTGATTTTTCCGTTGTAGAATTTCCGCTTCTTGTCCGCACGACGGCCGAAGTAGTGCTCAAATTCCGGCTCGGAGGTAATCACATACTGCTTCCAGTCGTTGGCAAATTTCAGATGGCGACCCAATGCGGCATACAGCCGTTGGGCACTGCTCTGCTCCAGCATTCGCTCGCCGTAGGGAGGATTGCATACCAAAATACCGGCATCGCTGGGCAGGCTCATTTTGGTGGCATCTCCGTCCTTAAAGGTGACGATGTCCGCCACACCCGCCTTTCGGGCGTTGGCAAAGGCCAGCGACACGCAGGTCGGGTCGTTGTCCGAGCCCATAATGCGGTAATTTCCGTTAAATTCCCGATCCTTGGCCTCTTGCTTTGCCAGTTCCCACGCAGATTTCGGCATCCAGGGGTACTCCTGTGCCGCAAAGGTGCGGTTTAAGCCCGGTGCCCGGTTTTTGGCAATCAGTGCCGCCTCGATGGGGATGGTGCCGGAGCCGCAGAAGGGGTCCCAGAAGAACTCTCTGCCCCGGTATTTCGTCAGCTGAATCATACCGGCGGCCAAGGTTTCGTGCAGAGGCGCATCGTTGCCCACCGCCCGATAGCCACGCTTATGCAGACCGTTTCCGGAAGTATCCAGTGACAGGGTCACTTGGTCATTCAAAATTGTAAAATGAAGCTGGAACTTGATGCCGGTCTCCGGCAGCCAGCTCACCCCGTACTTCTCACCCAAACGCCGGGAGGCGGCCTTTTTGATGATGGCCTGACAGTCGGAGACGCTCATCAGCTGGCTGTTTAAGCAGTGACCCTTCACCGGAAACTGGCCGTCTTTGGGGATATAATCTTCCAAATTGGTGTGGAGCACCCCCTGAAACAGCTCCTCGAAGGTTTTTGCCTGGAACTGGGCCAGCACCACCATCACCCGTTCACCGGTACGCAGGCAGATATTAGCCTTTGCCAAAGCATTTTCGTCACCGGTAAAAAGAACCCGCCGGTCCTCCACCCGGACATTTTCCATATTCATCCGTTTCAGCTCGTCCCCGGCCAAACCCTCAAGACCAAACAGACAGGGTACGATAAATTGCATATTGCTCATACATCCTCCTAGGGGATAATTTTATTGCGTTTCAAATAGCGTTCTTCCTCGGAAAATACGCAACCGCAGTACTTCTGCATGTAAAAGCAGTGTTCTCGGGCATATTCCTGTCCGGGCTTAAACAACTCTCGGAAATCCCGGTACAGAAAGCTCACCCCGTAGCTTTCCGCCGCCCGCTCTGCCACTTCCTTCATAAGCTCATGATTCTGATAAGGACTGATGAATAATGAGGATGTAAAGCTGTCAAAACCCTGCTCCTTGGCGGTCTTGGCGGTTTCAAACAGGCGCATTTCATAGCATTTTACGCATCGGTTGGCAATATCCTCCGCCACCGCCCGCACAAAGGGGCGCAGGGCATAGTCGTTGTGCTCAATTAAAGGCAGGGCGACGGTCTCGGCATAGGTTCTTACACAGTTGCGTCGTTCCCGGTACTCGGTAAAGGGGTGGATATTGGGGTTGTACCAAAAGCCGGTTACATCAATATTTTCCTCACGCAGGCTTGCGATGCACTGGTTGGCACAGGGGGCACAGCAGATATGGAGTAAGGTTTTCATGGTCTTCTCCTTAAAAAAGGATATTTTTAGGATATTGTAACACAATCCTTTCCAAACCGCAAGGCGACAAGTCCAAAAGAAGAAATTTTACCACAACCAAAAAATAAAACCTACAACGCGTACAAAGAACCCTTGGTTTTTCACAGCTCTTACCATCTTCCCAATTCGGTAAAAACCGGTAGTCCCTAAGAAAAATGGCAAGCAAAAAGCCACACCAAAAGGTGTGGCTTTTTGCAGCTAAGTTGTTTCTGTATTCTTTTGGAATACCTCGGTATTTATAATCCACCTCCGGGGAATGCGGTAAGTCACTGCACTATAGTTGAGGCCATCAAACTGAATCGCCAAGTACTTGCTGTCTCCCAGATCTTCCCATGCAACGAACAGCGTATTCAGCATAGCCAGTCGGTCTCCCTCTTCTCCATAGATACAGGAGACAATACCGCCGCCGAGATACTGTTCAATGGTTGCACAGAAGTAGTCTCCAAAGTACGCACAGGCCACCATACTCAGATTTTCATCCTCTTGGCGTTTTGCCTGCTCCTCAAAGGTTGCTGTCTTGCCGTCGGGGTAGTAATATATTCCTCTTAACATAAAGGTTTTGCCATTAAAATACATGCCGTCATAGTTGTAGAAATCGCCTGCTCTAACTCCGGAAATATGCTCACCCGAAACAGTATCATAGAAGTTGATCGAACATCTACTTGATCCCGTGTTCACTGCCGCCAACCGATGATTCTTCCTGTCAATGGTAAATATAGAGTTATCATCCAGGGCTATTTCCTTGCTATCATTTGAGGCAATACTATATTTCCATATTTTGCACACTAGCCCTCGGTTCGAACAAATCACCGCATCGCCATCTACAATAAGGTTTCCAACCTCCACCTGCTGCGTAGGCCATAATATTTTATCCTGCATATCAATTTTTTTCAACACTTGTAGTGTTTCAGCATCACAGACGGTAATTATCAGAGAACCCCGATAAGAATAGGCCAAATAGCCGTTATCCGCATCCATGCAGCCGATTGGATCCTTCATACGCTGTGTTGAAAGCAATTCGGAGGTTTTCAGATCATAGACCCGCAACTCAGAAGCACTCAGCGTGGGCACCGTAACAAACAGTCTGCCGGTTTTCCGGTCAATGGCATACAACTCGATTTCTTTGGATAGGGACAGGGAGGCTTTTTCCTGCACCAATTGGGTCTCGGTAAAAAGCTCGACCTCCATCTCCTCATTGATTTTCCGGAGAGTTGCCCCATACTCAGCTTCTATCTGCTCCAGCATACCGTCAATAGACTCGGCAGACATGGCAAGAATATTTTCCGCATCGTCGCTGGGCTTGATTTTAATTTTCTTTGCCGTCATTTCAAGGGTAAAGGTGGACTTATTTATGTCGAACAGCGTCTTTTCATTGTTTTTCACAGAAATGCTGTTTAGGGTAATTACTCGACTGTTTCGCTTCTCTTGCAGAACACCGGCAAAAGCAATCTTGATATCCTCGCTTTCGGAGTCCTTGTCATCAATGTCCATGCTGCCTGTGAACGTCTCTGCGTCCTTGGTGAGCTTACACCGAAGCTCCGCAGAGCCTTCCATATCAGCAGTCTTTACGGTAAAGCTGTAATCGGTTCTATCCCGGCTGACAAACTCCACGGCATATTCAGCGTTTAGGGTAATCTCCTCTTTTCCGTCGGTACTGCCCACAAAACACATACGGAAACTGGGGTTTTTCTTGGGATTCTTGGCAAAAGTCCAAGAGAATTTGGCATTGCTGCTATGCTTTTCCCCATCGGTACTCTCCAATTGCAGTTCCCATGTGAGGGATACCATGTAGCCGTTCTTGACTGCCAGCTTCATGACAAGCTCACCGTCAAGGTCTTTTATTGCCTCATTGGCTTTTTCGGGAAGCTTCTCAATGGCCTCCTCCAGCTGTTTGATAAGCTCGTCGGCGGTCTGAATCTCGCCGTCATCGCCCACTTGTTCCTTGGGCATCAGATCCTTGATGTATTCGCGAAGCTTGTCGTTTTCTTTCCATTCCTTGCGCACTGCTTCCGACAGCTTGGGCAGCATATCCTCCTGCAGTGTGCATGTATACACCGTGACGCCGGTTGCGCCGTCAATCAGTTCTACCGTTTCCTTGTTTTTCTCAACCTTTGCATTTTCTTCAATGACCGCAAAAATATTGTCCACCGCCCGGGAAATTGCCGCATCAATTGATGCCTCATCCTCGCTGTCCTGCTCTAAAGCGGTGATCAACGCATCATAGGCATCCTGAGGCAGTGCATATTTGGTGCCGCTGTCGGGGGCAAATACGGACTTGCTCAGCTCTTCGCGGATATTATCCCTACGGAAGGCATAGCGTTTCTGACCCAGAAGGCTGTTGGAGCCGATTTCCAAGCCGTGCTCATCGCCGGACAAAACAATATCCAATCGGCTCCCCTCACCCATGGACAGCAGAACTTCGCTGTTTTCCTTGGAACCACGAGAGATTACTTCAAATTTCAGCGTTTTTTCGCCAAATTTCTCCACGATGTCCGAGGCCACATTCGCCCGGAAGCGGACCTTGCCGCCTTTATCTTCCATTCTTTTGAAAAGGCCGGAACTGTCAAACACCGCAAGCAGGGTGTTGTTTGTAGGCGTAGAATAGAAATCAAGCAGAGCAAATGCGGCAGCGACAATTGCCACCAGCAAAAGCACAATGCAGGCAATCACCACTGCTACCCCCAGACCGCGGCGTTTCTTCTTCAGGTTCTGCCGGGTTTCCGGTACGTTGTGTTCATTCTCAAAATAATCCGGCTGCTGCATGTCGCTCATAGAAATATCCTCCTCTTCAAAAAGCTCTTCTCTTATTCGGTCTATAATTAAACTTTATTGTAAGTTTAGCACAGCAGGCCTTTCCTGTCAAACCATCACTTACAAGCATTTCCGTTTTGTACAAGTCCAAAAGAAGAAATTTTACATTTCCAGTATTCTGTTTGTTTCGTAAGGAGGACATGGTACACTTGACGTGCGCCGCCGGATTTAGTATGATACTGAAAAAGGAGGTGCGCCATGGAGGATGTATTTTTTATGCAACAGGCACTGCTTCTTGCAGAGGAGGCCGCAAAGGACGACGAGGTGCCGGTCGGCTGTGTGATTGTCCGCAGGGGTGAGATTGTGGGACGGGGCAGAAACCGCCGTGAGTGTGAAAAAACCGCACTGGGCCATGCGGAAATCGAAGCCATTGCCGATGCCTGTAAAAATTTGGGCGGCTGGCGGCTGTGGGAGTGCACCATGTATGTAACACTGGAGCCATGTCCCATGTGCGCCGGTGCCATTATCAACGCCCGGATTCCCCGGGTGGTTGTAGGCGCGAAAGATGAAAAATGCGGGGCCTGCGGCTCGGTGTGTGATCTGTTTTCCATGGATTTTAATCACCATCCCCAGACAGAATTCGGCCTGTTGGGGGAAGCCTCCCAGTCACTTTTGAGTCAGTTCTTCCGAGACTTGCGGGGGCAGCTTAAGGACAGGCCAAAATGGAAAAAACCGGAATAAAGAGAAAGAGAGCGTTGCAAAACGCTCTCTTTCTCTTCACCAAAGGAGGAAATCATGGAACAAAAAGTACTGCGTGCCAGCACGCTGGTGGTTGTGTGCGCGCTGATGCTACGGCTGCTGGGTGCGGCAAACCTGAGCCACGCACTCAATTTCACCCTGTCTCCGGAGGTGGCCTCCTGGATGATTTTCCTGCAGACCGGGCGGCTGGTGCAGCCATCCAATGTAGAATTCTCTCCCCAGGCTACAGAACCTCCTCCGGAAACCACGCCGGAAACCACTCCGGAGCCATCGCAGCCAACAATACCGCCCCAGCCGGTCCTTCCCACATTTTCGCCGGAGCAGGCAAAAGAGATTGCCATCAAATGCAGTTTCCAATATTCTGCGGATTTGACAAAGCTCCTGACACAGCCACTGTCTTGGGATTTAACAGGGGAGGAGCCAACGGTACTGATTCTTCACTCCCATGGCTCAGAAAGCTTTGCTCCCACCGGAGAGTACAAGGAGACCTCACCCTATCACACCTTAAATAAAGACCACAACATGATATCTGTAGGCGCGTATGTTGCAGAGCTTTTGCGGAAGGCGGGAATTTCCGTAATACAGGACACCGACATCCACGACAGTCCATCTTACAATGCCGCCTATAGCAACAGCCGCGCGAGTATGCAAAAATATTTACAGGAATACCCCTCTATCAAGCTGGTACTGGATTTGCATCGGGATTCCTATGAGGATGCAAACGGCAACCAAATTGTCCATACGGTCTTTTCCGAGGGCACCACATTGGCACCGCTGATGTTTGTGGTGGGTACCGATTATGACGGACTGAGTCATCCTAACTGGCAGGAGAATTTGGCTTTGGCACTGAAGCTGCAGACACAGATAGAGGGATACTGTCCCGGCATCTGCCGAAAAATGACCCTCCGCTCCTATCGGTACAATCAGGATTTGTCAAACGGCGCCATGCTGGTGGAGGTAGGCGCCTCCGGAAACACCAAAGAGCAAGCCCTCCGGGCAGCAGAGGTGCTGGCAAAGGGCATCATCTCCCTCGCCCACGGCAGCAAATAAATCATTAAAAACCTATCATTGGGAGCCGGTTCGCACACCGGCTCCCAATAATAGTTAACCGGTAGATTAGAGAACATTCCACCAGCTGAATTTGTGGGCACCGGCAATGGCCTGCAGTCGCTGGGACAGCTCCTGACAGCAGGCGGCAAAATGGGGCTCCTCCCCCGCCCTGGCATAAATCTCCATCTCCCCGAACAGAGCATCCACATCGTCCATGGGACTGTGGTCAGCAAGGGCCGCCGTGCCGTTCCACTGTCGGTCCCAGCGAAACTTGGCCTCCATCCCCAGTGACACTCCCTGCTCAAATTCGCCGTTTAGTGCCTTGTCAGCCGCCTCCTCCAGCAGCTCTCCGGTAGGCAGGTGGGCATTGTCCATCGCATAGGCTGTCACCAATCCCAAAACAAGAAACACCGCCAAAATTCCGGCACCAAGCCAACCTCTCACCATTATTTTTCCTCCTTCCGGTAGAATACAATGTTTTCATTGCCGTCCACGGTCAAAAGCCAAGTCTCCTTGACGGTTGCCTGCCGTTCCTCCAGCACCCGTTTTACCCAATTTTTATCTTTTTTTGCTTTTTGCAAATTTTGATCCAGCAGAGCCCCATCGGAAATAATGGTGATGGGCAACGACTGCGTCCGCACCTGCACCCCCGCCTCCCCTGCGGTGGCAGGCCGTTCTTTAGGATAAGGGAAGACCGATAAATTTCCGTTGGTCTCCAAAATGGCGTACTGGACCGCCTGCAAATCCAGCACATCCTTCTCCCGTAAATGCCCGGTCAGCTCATCCAGTGTGACCCGGGTTTTTTTCAGATTCTTTTGCAAAATATTGCCGTTTTCCACCAGTATCACCGGCTTTCCGCAGAGTACCTTGCGGAGCGGCACACTCTTCATGGACAGGGCGGACAACACCAGCTCCACCCCCAGCACCGTTACAATGGGCACAAAACCGGAAAACAGAGGAATCCCGCCGTCCTGCATGGGAATTGCCGCCAAATTGGCCACCAGCATAGTCACTACAAACTCCGATGGCTCCATCTGGCCGATTTGCCGCTTGCCCATCATCCGGACGACCGCAATGAGCACCAGGTATAATACGATGGTGCGAACATAGGATAAAATCAAACCAATCACCTCTTAGGAACCAGTTTTCCCTCCTTTTTCATGGATATGCGGAATTTTCTCAACAAAAACCCTTGACTTTTCATTTGGTTGCCAATATAATATGCTGGTCTGCGAATGCGGACAATCCTTGCTCCCGGCGCGACCGGGGGCCAAAAGTCCAAAAGGAGGTGCAAACAACATGGCTAAGATCACCGGTAAGTACGAGGTGCTCTACATCATCGACGCTACTCTCGATGAGGAAAGCATCGCCGCACTTGTGAACAAGTTCAAGGCAATGGTGGAAGCGGAGGGTACTCTGACAAATGTTGACGAATGGGGCAAGCGTCGCTTGGCTTATCCTATCAACGATATGGCAGAAGGCTACTATGTTCTGATGAACTATGAGTCCAAGCCCGAGTTCCCTGCAGAGCTGGAACGTGTGATGAAGATCACCGACGGCATCCTGCGCTGCCTGACCACCGCAGTGGAGGAGTAATCTATGCTCAACCACATCATTATCATGGGTCGCCTAACCCGTGACCCCGAGCTGCGCCGTACCGGCAGCGGCATCGCTGTAACATCCTTCTCCCTGGCAGTTGACAGGGATTTCTCACCGAAGGATGGCGGCGAAAAGGAAACCGACTTCATTGACTGTGTCGCTTGGCGTCAGACCGGAGAATTCGTCTCCAAGTATTTCACCAAGGGCCGCATGGCAGTGGTGTCCGGCCGGCTGCAGATCCGCAGCTGGACCGACAAGGATGGCAACAAGCGCCGTACCGCTGAGGTTGTGGCAGACAATGTCTACTTCGGCGACAGCAAGCGCGAGGGCGATGGCAGCAGTCCCTATGGTGGAAATGCTTACGCCGCACCCGCCGGCTTCGGTGGCTACTCCGCACCCGCATCCGCACCTGCATCTGATATTGCAATCCTGGATGACGACGATGCACAGCTGCCCTTCTAAGGTTTCACTCTGAACTTTTTCACAATTGCTTACAAAGGAGGTTATTCTCATGGCTAACGAACAGCGTGTGCGTCCCCACAAGCGCAAGAAGGTATGTGCTTTCTGTGTTGACAAGGTGACCGCCATCGACTACAAGGACACTGCCAAGATCCGCCGTTACCTGTCCGAGCGCGGCAAGATTCTGCCCCGTCGTACCACCGGCACTTGTGCAGCCCATCAGCGTGCCCTGACTACCGCTATTAAGCGCGCCCGTCAGATTGCTCTGCTGCCCTACGTAGCTGACTAATCAATAAAGCACCCTGCTTTTTACAGAGGCAGGGTGCTTTTTTATAAGTATGACTCACAAGATCAGAAAATGGGTATTCTTTTAATGGATAACGGAAAAATTTTTGACTTATGGGAAACACCTCTTATAATTATAGGGAAAACTACGCAAATTTACGGGAAGAAGGGCAAATTCAATATGCAATCGGAATACATTATTGAAATGCTCAACATCAGAAAAGCGTTCCCCGGAATTGTGCCAACGACGGCATCACGCTCCGGTTGAAAAGCAGTGAATTCCATGTGCTTTTGGGCGAAAACGGCGCAGGTAAATCCACCTTGATGTCGGTTTTGTTTAGCCTTCACTTCCAAAAAATCCCGTACACCCAAAGCTGAGGGCATCCCCTACAACAAGGGCAGCCGGTAACCATAGCGGAGCTTTACAGCATCATCTCCCACCGGGTGCAAAAATACCGCGCCCGGTGGTTTTTTGGTGATTTTCGGAAACTTTTTCTTGCTTTTTGCCGAAAAAAGAGATATACTCATCCATAGAAATGCGCGCGCAAAGCAGGTGTCCAAATTACCGATTGACCCTGCTTTAAATTGCAATTTCATAAAAATTTATTGGAGGAAACAACATGAATTTGATCTACGGCATCAAAGACAAGCCTAAGTTCGGCCAGATTTTGGTATTCGCATTCCAGCAGGTTCTGGCAATTTTGGCAGCTACCATCGCTGTTCCCAGCATCATCGGTAACGGTATGAGCCAGTCCGCCGCACTTTTCGGCGCCGGCGTTGGTACCATCATTTACCAGTTATTCACCAAGTACCGTAGTCCCGTGTTTTTGGGCTCTTCCTTCGCATTTATCAACTCTATGTTCGCCGCCTTTGCCGGTGCTACTTCCGCCGCTGCCGGTTACGCCGGTTTGATTATCGGTGCCATCTTTGCAGGTCTTGTATATGTTGTCATTGCCATTGTGATAAAGACCGTGGGCGTTAAGTGGATCGACAAGCTGATGCCCGCTGTGGTTATAGGACCCACCGTTTCCATCATCGGTCTGTCCCTGGCCGGCAACGCTGTTGGCGACCTGTTTAAGGGCAAGGTCATGGTTGACCTCGTTGAACAGGTTATTAAGGACGGTGCCATTGTTGAGCAGGTTTCCAAGGTCTCCGGCTGCAGTCCCTATGTGGCTCTGATTTGCGGTCTGGTAACCCTGTTCGCTATCATTCTGTTCTCCGTTTACGGCAAGAAGATGATGAAACTGATTCCCTTCATTCTGGGCATTTTGGTCGGCTATGTTGTTGCCACCGTTTTCACCGTTATCGGCATTGCTACCAACAATGTGGCTTTGCAGGTAATTGACTTCTCCGTATTTAAGAACATGGAAATCTTTGCCGTCCCCGATTTCACCTGCTTGGAGGCCTTTAAAGGCGTAAAGGAAATAAACGGCGCTTTCATTGCTACCATCGCCGTAGCCTATATTCCCGTGGCTTTTGTGGTCTTCGCCGAGCACATCGCCGACCACAAGAATCTGTCCTCTATCATCGATTCCAATTTGCTGGAAGATCCCGGCCTGCATCGCACCCTGCTGGGTGACGGCGTTGGCTCCATCGCCGGCGCACTCTTCGGCGGCTGCCCCAACACCACCTACGGCGAGTCTGTGGGCTGCGTGGCAATCACCCGGAATGCTTCCGTGATTACCATCACCGCTGCTGCCATTATGTGTATCGTCATCTCCTTCTTCGGACCCTTCGTCACCTTCCTGGCTTCCATCCCCAACTGCGTCATGGGCGGTGTCTGCATCACCCTGTACGGCTTCATCGCAGTGTCCGGCCTGAAGATGATTCAGAAGGTCAATCTGGGTGCCAGCAAGAACCTGTTTGTGGTTTCCGTGATTCTGATTACCGGCATCGGCGGCCTGTCCGTTGCCTTCGGCAAGGTCACTCTGACCTCTATCGCCTGCGCTCTGATTCTGGGCATCATCACTAACACACTATTATCTAAGGGCGAAGAGGAATGATTCAAAAATAATATATAAAAGTGTGCGCATTATATTGTGAAGTAGTCAATAGTTAGCAGACACAAAATTTCTTATGCCACCGGTTCTGTATGATACAGGACCGGTGGTTTTCCTTGAATTACATTGTATTCTTTAAAGTAGGTTGCAATAACCTACTGATGAGTACCGGACACCTTGGTCACTGTGCATATGGACCGTACAGAATACCGGTTTCATAATAACTACTGCAAGCGCAAGCGCTGGCTGCTACCCAAACAGCGAAGACTGTCTCCCGGGGCGTCAACCCCTACCGTGAGGAGTATTTGGACGAGAAGTACCCCGGCATCCGGGAAAACGAGTACACCCCCCCTCCCCGCCTCCAAAAAGAAAGCTGAGGACTAATCCTTCAATTTCCACAATTCCAATGGCCCGACAGTTTTATTGGGCCATTGCTCTGTGCAGTAAATGGTGGCATAGCGGTAGGACACCCCTATGCCCATATTGTTGGTAAGCAAAATGGCAAGTCCGACAAACACCTGTGCAAGAAAAAGCTTTTTAAAACCGCCGAAGGATGGTTGTCCTTGCGATGCGAATGTGATATACTGAAAATATCCTAAAAAAGGACGGAAAACGGATATGAAAAACAGAAAATTTTATCTGGCTCTGGTAATATTCAGCCTTGTGGGGCAGATTGCCTGGGTCATGGAGAATATGTACTTCAATGTGTTCATCTATAAGATGTTCCACGCCAGTGCAGAGGCCATCTCTACAATGGTGGCCGCCTCGGCGGTGGCTGCTACGGTGACAACCCTGCTTGTGGGTGCATTTTCCGACAAAATCGGTAAGCGTAAATTCTTTATTTGCGGTGGCTATCTGTGCTGGGGTGTATCCATTTTGAGCTTTGCCCTCATCCGCATGGATGTGATTAACGCCCTGTTTCCGGCGGCGGTCTCCGCAGCCGGTATCGGTGTGTCGCTGGTCATTGCCATGGATTGCGTGATGACTTTCTTCGGCTCCTCGGCAAACGATGCCTGCTTCAACGCATGGGTGACGGACTCCTCCGATGAGAACAACCGCGGTGCGGTGGAGGGCATCAACTCCATGATGCCGCTACTTGCGATTTTGGTAGTGTTCGGCGGCTTTATGGGCTTTGACCTTAACAAGCAAAGCAGCTGGACGGCGGTATTTCTCATCGTTGGTGCGGTGGTGTTCCTGTTGGGACTGCTGGGCTTCTTCCTCATTGAGGAGAAAAAACTGGACACTCGTGGCAATGAGCACTATTTTGCCAACCTCCTGTACGGCTTCCGCCCCGGTGTGATTACCGGGAATAAAACCCTATACCTGACACTTCTGGCCTACGGTGTGTTCGGTATTGCCATCAATATTTTTATGCCCTATCTGATTTTGTATTACACTGTGACCCTACAGATGGACAACTATGTGCTGATTTTTGCTCCGGCAATCATCTTGGCAGCCGCTTTTACCTTCTTTTACGGTAAAGTCTATGACCGCAAAGGCTTCAAGGCCAGTGTACTGCTTCCCATCGGAATGCTCATGGCTGGCTTTGTGATTCTGTATTTCTTCCGCAGTACCCCTGTGGTGTTTGTGGGTACCCTTGTTATGCTCTGCGGTTACCTGTCCGGTATGGCAGTGTTCGGTGCCATGCTTCGGGATTATACACCGGAGAAAAAGGCCGGTATGTTCCAAGGCCAGCGGATTATCGGGCAGGTGCTCATCCCCGGCGTCATCGGCCCTGCTATCGGTGCGGCGGTGCTGCAGAATGCCGATACCATCCTAAATGATGACGGAACCACCTCATTTGTGCCTAATGAGAACATTTTCTTGGCGGCCTTTGTGGCGGCGGCCTGCATTTTCTTGGTATTTATCCCACTGTTTCGGACACTGCAAAAGGAGAAAAAACATGCTTAACAATCTATATACTCACGAGGGTGAGAACCTTACCGGTACCCCTTGGCAGGTCTATCCCCGTCCCCAAATGCGTCGGGAAAATTATGTAAACCTGAACGGCGAGTGGGAATTTTCCGCCGGAGATGTGACCTTTGATTCCACTATTTTGGTGCCCTTCTGTCCGGAGAGCCTGCTTTCCGGCATCGGAAAGCATTTCGCCGAGGGAACACCCCTAAACTACCGCCGTTATTTCTCCCTTCCGCAGGATTTTAACCGCGGGCGCGTTCTGCTCCATATCGGTGCCGCCGACCAGAGTGTTGCCTGCTTCATTAACGGCAAGTATCTTGGCGAACCGGTTGGCATCACCGCCGTCACCTTTGACATTACCCACGCCCTGCAGATGGGGCAAAACGAAATCAAGCTCTCCTGTCAGGACGATTTGCGCAACACCGCCATCCCCTACGGCAAGCAGGTCCTGCCGGAAAAACGAGGCGGTATGTGGTATACCCCCGTATCCGGCATCTGGCAGACGGTGTGGCTGGAAAGTGTGCCGGAGCAGTATATTGAGCACTTGGATATTCAAGTGACAGCGCAATCTGCCACGGTTACCGTTACCCCTGCCACGGATGGCGTTGTGGTGCTGGAGGGTAAGCGCTATCCCCTCCAAGAGGGAAAGGCGGAGGTGTTTCCGGAGAATCCCCACCTATGGAGTCCGGAGGATCCCTACCTGTATCATTTTGCCGTGGAAACTCAGACGGATCGGGTGGAGAGCTATTTTGCCCTGCGCACCTTGGAAATCAAGGAATTTGCCGGAATTCCCCGGCTATGCCTGAACGGGGAGCCCTACTTCTTCCACGGACTTTTGGACCAAGGCTATTGGAGCGACGGCATTTATACCCCGGCAAGCCCTGCCTGCTATGAAACCGATATTTTGGAAATGAAACGCCTTGGCTTTAACACCCTGCGCAAACATATTAAAATAGAGCCGGAGCAGTTCTATTACGACTGCGACCGGCTTGGCATGGTGGTTTTTCAGGACATGGTCAACAACGGAGATTACCGCTTCTTCCGTGACACCTTGCTCCCTACTGTTGGCTATCAAGTGCGGAATGACCGAAACCTCCACAAGAACGAACTAAGTCGGGCATGGTTTCTTGACACCATGGCCGCCACCGTCAAGCAACTGAAAAACCACCCCTGCATCTGCTACTGGACCATCTTCAACGAGGGTTGGGGACAGTTCTGCAGCGACGATGCCTACCGCCTGCTCAAATCTCTGGACAGCACGCGATTTATTGACACCACCTCCGGTTGGTTCCGGGGAAGTCAAACCGATGTGGACAGCCGCCATATATATTTCACCCCTTGGCGCACACTTCAGCCCAGTGACAAGCCTCTGGTGCTCAGCGAATTTGGCGGCTATACCTATGCTGTGCCGGGACATCTGTTTAACCCGGACAAGTCCTACGGCTACAAAACCTGCAAAACCATGGAGCAGTTTCAAGCCGCTATTTCAGAGCTTTATATAACCCGGGTGCTCCCGGCGGTGGAGCGGGGACTGTGCGCCGCCATTTGCACCCAGGTATCCGATGTGGAGGACGAAATCAACGGCATGCTTACCTATGACCGAAAGGTAAACAAGGCAGATGAGGAGCTTATGCAGCAGCTTGCCCGGGCGCTCCGCGATGCTTTTTCCCAATCCTGCGGTCTAAATACCCATACAGATACATCGCCAGTAGACTGATGGGTATCCACAGCAGGAAGAACCGCAGGCAAATCTGCCCGTGGAAGTTCAGCGGCAGATGGCGGTAATCCCAGACCCGATACTCCCGATTGAACAGAAGACCCGCCAGCAGCTCCACCATGGTAATAACCCCTGCCCCTGCCAACCCTCTGAGGGGCAGAGGAAGCCTGGGCTGTACGGCGTTAAGCTTTCCCAATAAGAGAAAGCAACAGCCGCCGGCAAGGAACATGCTGCCATGGCTCCAACCCCGCCAAAGCCACTCCAACGCCATATATCCCGTGCCACCAATACCGAAAAAAAGAATGCGTTTCAAAATTCCCATAATAGTCACCTCATTATGAGCATTGCCAAATATTTCCGGAAAAATACAGAAATTTTTCTTGACAAAACGACAAACCCTGTATATAATAACAAAGCTGATTTCGGCGATGCCGAAGTCACTTGGCCATATGGCGGCGTAACTCAGTTGGTAGAGTAGCCGGTTCATACCCGGTATGTCACCTGTTCGAATCAGGTCGCCGCTACCAGGCCCGTTGGTCAAGCGGTTAAGACACCGCCCTTTCACGGCGGTAACATGGGTTC
>JBGVPJ010000085.1:0-12756 GCA_045126955.1 Faecousia sp. | reverse complement strand
AATTCCATGATTCAGCTTGGCGCTAAAACGGTCATAGAGATAAGTGAATATGGAAAACTGCTTCTTCCTGTGATGACCGCCGCAGTTGCCGCACAGGGAGGAACTACATCCTCCGCCGCACTCTACACCGGTACGGTCTTTTTTGATACGGTACTTACATCCGCTATCGCAAAAGTCGTTGTGCCTGCACTGTATATCTACTTATGTTTGTGTGTTGCAGGCAGCGCGGTGGAGCAAGACATGCTCAAAAAAGTACGAGATTTTGTAAAACAGGTCATGACATGGTGCTTAAAAGGCATATTATACCTGTTTACCGGCTATATCAGCATCACCCATGTGATTACCGGTACTGTGGATGCGTCAGCACTCAAAGCAGCAAAGCTAGCCATTTCCGGTACCGTGCCGGTTGTGGGCAGTATTCTTTCGTCGGCTTCGGAAACTATTCTAGTGAGCGCAAGCGTGATGAAAAACACCGCAGGCATCTATGGAATTTTTGCGATTCTGGCGTTATGCGTCAGCCCATTTCTGCAGATTGGAGTCCAGTATCTTTTGCTAAAACTGACTGGAGCAGTGTGTAACCTGTTTGGATATAAACCTGCAGTTGAATTGATCCATAATTTCTCTACCGGAATGGGAATGGTACTGGCAATGACAGGAACTGTCTGTGTACTGCTTCTTGTCAGCCTAGTGTGCTTTATGAAGGGGATGACCTAATGGGCAGCATAAAATCATACATTTTAAGCATTATTGCAGCAGCTATCGTGTACGGAATTGCACGAGGTCTGCTAAATGAGAAGACTACAACAGGGCAGATAGCAAAACTGCTCAGTGGAATACTGATGGTCATTACAATTCTTTCACCCTTAACAAACATCTCGTTTCGCAACGTCACCAATTATTTTGATGGACTTTCTATGGAGTCAGATGCCTATGTAGAGGACGGAAAAAAAGCCGCACAGGAAAGCATTGCCGAAATCATAAAGTCAAAAGCGGAAGCATATATCTTGGACAAAGCCAATCGTATGGGTTTGGAGATTGCGGTGGAGGTGGAACTGGATGACAGCGACAATACGGTCCCCTGCGGGGTAACGATTACAGGGAAACTCTCACCCTACGCAAAGGAAGTGATGGGTACATATTTGGAGGATAATCTTGGCATCGCAAAGGAGAATCAACAATGGAGATAAAACAGCTGACCGGAAAACTACAGGGCATCGTAGGGAAGTACCGGTATGCTGCACTGGTATTGGTAGTTGGTATTGTACTTTTGTTACTACCGGGAAAGAGCAGACAAAATAGTCAGCCGGTTGATGTGAGCAAACCTGCAAATAATCAGCAGCTGCTGGAAATTGAAGCACTTACAGAGATACTGCAATCCATTCATGGGGCAGGGAAGGTGCAGGTGCTACTTTCCGTGGCATCGGGAGAGAAAACAATATATCAAACAAACAGAGGCACTTCCGTTTCCGGAGACCATACAGATACAAAAATTGAGACAGTAATTGTAACGGATTCTCAGCGTAATGAAGCAGGACTTATCCAACAAGTAAACCCACCCACCTATTTGGGGGCAATCGTGGTGTGCCAAGGTGCAGACAGTGCCGCCGTAAGGCTTGCAATCACACAGGCTGTGGCAAGAATCACAGGACTTGGCTCCGATAATATATGTGTATTGAAAATGAAATGACTGGGAGGCAATAAAATATGAAAACATGGAAGAAAAATATGGTGGCTGCTGCTGTCCTTTTGACAGTTTGCGGCGGTATCTATGCAAATTGGTTGTACAGTCAAGACCAGCAGGTGTCGGATTTAACAGACACGCTAAATGAGGATAAAATTCTATCAGCAGATAAGCTTGTAATGGGCGGCAATGACAGTGTGGTTATGGGTGACAGCAACAATACCATGACAGACTACTTTGCGGCCGTGCGTCTGTCCAGACAGGAGGCCCGTGACAGCGCTGTGAGCCTGTTACAGGAGGCAATGGCATACGGTGATGCCAACGCAGAACAGTCCTCTGCGGAGCTTGAAGAACTTGTAAATGTAGCTCTGTGTGAAGCGCAGATAGAGAGCCTTGTGATTGCCAAGGGATACACCGACTGTGTAGCATATATTGCTGACAACGCGATCTCTGTGGCTGTTGCCGCACCGGAGGGCGGCTTGCAGAAGCAGGATGTCGCAGTGATTTCCGACATTGTTGTTACACAGTCTAATTTTAAAATGGACCAGATATATGTTGTTGAAGTAAAATAACCAATCCCCCAGAGGCATACTCTGGGGGATTATTTTGTAGAAAAGAAAAGTATTGTATTTTTTTGGATTTGTGGTACAATAAACAAAAGTATGTCATGCTCGTGTGTGACGATAATTTAGGAGGTATTCCCATGGCAGAGAGCAAGCAGTATATCACACAGTTGCAGGATAATGGCTCCGTGTTGATTTCAGAGGATGTAATTGCAGCGATTGTTGCCCATGCTGCCGGTGAAGTAGAGGGCGTAGTGAGCCTGAATACAAAGCCCGGTGCAGATATTGCCGAGCTGATTGGTAAGAAAAACTGGGGTAGGGGATTGAAAATTACCATTCTTGAGGATAATTCCGTTTCCATCGATTGCAATGTGACCGTTAGTTACGGACAGAGTGTTGTTGTAGTTGCTGAGGCTGTGCAGACCGCAGTTACCAATGCACTGGAAACCATGGCAGGCATCAAAATTGCCGCTGTGAACGTGAATATCTGTGGAATTATCCGTCAATGAGGTAACTTTCATGACAAGAGCAAACGCCAGAGAGCTGGCAGTACATTTAATTTATGCCCGGGAGTTCACCGGTGACGAGCCGGAGCTGGTAATTGCCACCCGTTTAGAGAAGGAATATTACAGCAATCTCTCCCAGGAGAACCAGGTCTATGAGGAGCGGCCCAGTCGCGCCCAAAGAGCCTATATTGACAGTGTTGTCATGGGTGTTGCCAACCGAATTGATGAGCTTAACGAGATTATCAGTATGTACTCCATCGGCTGGGATATCACCCGCATTTCAAGACTCACCCGCACCATCATGCAGCTGGCAATTTTTGAAATTCTCTACTTGGAGGATGTACCTACCGGTGTTGCAATTTCCGAGGCTGTCCGCCTTGTGAAGCTGTATGACGGAGATGATGCCGGCGCCTTTGCAAACGGCATTTTGGGAACCTTCGCCAGAAGCCAGAATTCCGAGGTAGAGGCATGAGCGTAATCGGCTTTGATACCAGTAACTACACAACCTCCATTGCCTTTTTTGACGGGCACGACGGGGTGAATTGTTCACAACTTCTTCCCGTCCGGGCAGGGGAACTGGGTTTGCGCCAAAGCGATGCAGTATTTCAACACACAAAAAGCCTGCCGGCGCTTTCCGGCAGGCTGTTTTCCCATATACCGGTAAATGATATCACGGCAATCGGCGTGAGTACAAGGCCAAGGGCTGTGGACGGCAGCTATATGCCATGCTTTATGGTGGGTTACTCCCACGCAAAGCTTTTGGCTGAAGCGCTCCATGTACCGCTTATTGAATGTTCCCATCAACAGGGGCATGTTGCGGCCTCCCTGTGGAGTGCAAAACGGATGGATTTGATGGATGTGCCCCATCTTGCGTGGCATCTTTCCGGTGGAACAACGGAACTGCTGCTTGTGGAACCGGATGGGAAAAGTGTCCGGTGTACCCGCATCGGCGGCACCTCGGACATCTCTGCCGGCCAGCTCATTGACCGCACAGGTCAGCTGTTGGGCCTGCCGTTTCCTGCCGGCAAGCACTTGGATGCACTGTGGCAGGACGCTAAAAACACAGACGTATTCAAAGTGAAGTGCCCTGAGCTTACCTTTTCCCTCTCCGGTGTACAGAATAAGGTTTTGCAATACTATAACGCTTGCGGTGATACGGCAGAAACTGCGGCCTACGCCCTGCGTTGCATATGCAATGCAGTACTTGCAGCTACGAAAAATGCCCAAAATGCCTATCCGGGACTGCCGATTGTGTTCTCCGGCGGTGTTGCCTCCAACGCCATGCTTCGTCGGTTGGTAGCGCCGCTTAACCCCATTTTTTCCGAGCCACAGTATGCGACTGATAATGCTATGGGCGTAGCGGTGCTGACCCATCGTCAACAGGAGAAATAATATGTCCCAACAAGTACTGTCAATTACCCAGATAAATGAATATATCCGCACCGTGATGGATGGGGACAGTCTGCTGTCTGCTGTCGCTGTCAAGGGCGAAATCAGCAATTATAAGGTTTACCCCTCCGGCCACCATTACTTCACTCTCAAGGACGAGGGTGGGGCGTTAAAATGCGTTATGTTCCGTGGGAATGCCATACGACTGCGTTTTCGGCCCGATAACGGTATGCAGGTTATCGCTATGGGTAAGATTACTGTGTACCCCAGAGACGGTGCGTATCAGCTCTACTGTACAGGTCTTGTATTGGATGGTGTCGGTGACTTATATGCCGCCTTTGAGCAGTTAAAAACCAAGCTGGCAGGGGAGGGCCTGTTTGATCCTGCCCACAAAAAACCGCTACCCCAATATCCGAAGACTATCGGTATTATTACAAGCTCTGCCGGTGCAGCAGTTCACGATATGTTGCGGATACTCAATAAACGATATCCTCTCTGTAAAGTACGGCTGTTCCCTGTGCGTGTGCAGGGCACAGAAGCACCGAGCGAAATTGCTGCGGCAATTGGCTATGCCAATCACTTTCAATTGGCAGACCTACTGATCGTGGGTCGGGGCGGTGGCTCCATTGAGGATTTATGGGCTTTTAACGATGAGCGGGTTGCCTATGCTATTTTCAAATCACAAATTCCTATAATTTCTGCTGTCGGCCATGAGCCGGATGTGACCATTTCTGATTTTGTAGCCGATCTGCGTGCAGCCACCCCATCCAATGCTGCTGAACTGGCTGTGCCGGATCAGGACGCTTTGCGCCAAGCACTGGATTCTATGTCGTGCGCAATGGCAACGACTCTTCAACGGCAGCTTAAGGCAGCACACCAGCAACTGAGCATGCTGGCGGCCAGCCCTGCGCTACAAAGTCCTGATGTTTATCTGCAGCAGCGAGGGAAAAATCTTGAGCTACTCCGGAGCCGCATGCTTGCGGCGCAGAACCATTTTATCAATCACCACCGCCAGCAATTTCTAACCTATACAGCAAAACTGGATGCTCTCAGTCCATTAAAGGTTCTCACCCGTGGCTATGCCATGATACAGACAGGGGAGGGGAATGTGCTTCGGTCAGTAAAGCAGGCAGAGGCAGGGGACAGCATCCATATCACCTTAAATGACGGCTCTTTGTCCGCAACTGTAACCCATGTGAAGGAGAATGAATTATGAGTCAGAAAAATCCTACCTTTGAAGAGAATATGCACCGTCTTGAGCAAATTGTCCGTTCCATGGAAAGGGGAGACGTTCCTCTTGAGGAGTCTTTGAAGCTATTCCAAGAGGGCACAGAGTTGGTACGTAGCTGTGGAAAACTTTTGGACGAAGCCCAATTACAAGTAAAGAAAATCGCCACTGGCCCCGAAGGTACACCTGTAGAGGAGAACTTTGATGTTGAACTTTAAAGAACAAAACCAAGTTTATCTTGAATATATCGAGAATTATCTTAAACAGCAGTGCTTTCAGTATGATTCCGAACCGCAAAAGGTGTTGTTTGATGCCATGCGCTACAGCCTTTTGGCAGGAGGCAAGCGGTTAAGACCAATATTTGTGTTTGATTTCTGCCGCATGTGCGGCGGTGACTGGAAGTCAGTCGCACCCTTTGCGGCTGCCATTGAGATGGTGCATACCTATAGCCTCATCCACGATGATTTGCCCTGTATGGATAATGACGACTACCGTCGCGGCCGGCTGACCAACCACAACGTATACGGAGAACCAACAGCAGTTTTAGCAGGTGATGCTCTTTTGACCGCCGCCTTCTCATATCTTGCAAAAGCGCCTTTTTCCGCAGAAGTCCGGATTCGCGCTGTGGAAGTTCTGTCCGATTGCGCCGGCGAGCTTGGAATGGTGGGTGGACAGGTGCTGGACATGCAAAGTGAACAACGACAGTGCACAGAGCAGGAAGTTTTGGATATTCAAAACCGTAAAACCGGTGCTCTGATTCGCGCCGCCTGCATGATCGGTGTGCTGGCGGCCGGGGGGACTGATGCGCAGCTTGCAGCTGCAAGCGATTTTGCATCCCATCTCGGCTTGGCATTCCAAATTCGCGATGACATGCTGGATATCATCGGTAATGCACAGGAACTGGGTAAGGCTGTTGGCGTGGATGCCGTTAAAAACACCTTCGTCCAGTTGTATGGCCTGGATAAATGTGACGAATTGGTACGCAAGCACACTGATCAAGCTGTTTCCTTCCTCAGTGCTTTTGAAGAAACAGAGTACATGAAAACGCTCGCCACTCAGCTCACATCCAGAACGATATAAAAGTGATGTATATATTCCGATTTATCGTTTTTATCATGATAACTGATATATTTTTATTTCAACGCGTTCCTACTAGCGACAAAAAGAGCCCCGAAGGGCTCTTTTCTTTTTAGCTACATATCAAATGCAGGATTCTTACAGTATACATTCTTTTGGTTCAGTTTTTCACGAAGAAGTTGCAATGCCTCACCAAATCTTTGGAAGTGGACGATTTCCCGCTCACGCAGGAATTTTATAACATTGTTTACATCCGGATCGTCACTTAAACGCAGGATGTTGTCATAGGTTACACGAGCTTTTTGCTCAGCTGCAAGGTCTTCTGTTAAATCCGCTATGGGGTCACCCTTGACAGCAATGCTGGCCGCGTTCCAAGGAAAGCCGGATGCTGCAGTGGGGTAAACACCTGTTGTATGGTCGACAAAATAGGGGGCAAATGCTGAGTCCTGAATTTGGGAATCCTTGAGGTTTCTTGTTAATTGATGAACAATTGCTCCAATCATTTCCAAATGTCCAAGCTCTTCGGTTCCAATGTCGGTAAGCAATCCCTTTAATTCATCAAAGGGCATACTGTAGCGCTGTGACAGGTAGCGCAATGAAGCACCAAGTTCTCCGTCCGGTCCACCGTACTGGGAGATAATAACGGAAGCCAAACGGGGATTGGGTTTATCGATTTTCACGGGGTACTGCAATTTCTTGTCATAAATAAACATACCTTATACCTCCCGATTTGCAGCATATTCCCACGGCCACGGATCATCCAGCCAGCTGTAGCCGTTCTCCATTTCGGACATGTGTGTCAGAGGACCGCATTCCTTTTCATACTTCTCTCGACCCTTTGCATAGAGGCGCTTGAAGGTGCGAAACACTTCGAATGCTTCTTTGTCATCCCGGTGCGTATCCAAATACAACGCCAATTCGTGGAGCGCAAAACCCATTGTCTGCAGTTCTGCAAGGGGTGTCATTGGCAGTTCTTTTTCGTTTATCATGTTCATGAACGGTAAATCTAATCCTGGAAACAGGGTTCCTCTGATAATTGCAGTTTTCGGTTCATATTTTGGTGGGGCTTCCATTTGAAACGGAACATAAGGATTGGCTAGAGGTGCGGTTGCCGGCAATCTGCCGTAACCACCTTGCTGGACCATTTTTATCGAATCCATTTTGGTATCCTCCTGTTTTTTATTTGGAACTTATCATTCCCAGTCATTCTATGACGAAAAATGCAGTATGGTTCATTTGGTTCGTTGGATTGCATAGAATTTCATGAGGTGTTCGTGATGTTGAAAAAGATTCGATATATTTCCCTTATGCCGGTATACCTGGCACTTTTGGTATCATTTTTGCTACTTGCGCTTGCAGGGAGCAAGACAGTGACAGTATTGTCTATGAATACGCCAGTTACAAACAGAAAAACTGTAGTAATTGATGCGGGACACGGGGGAGTGGATGGGGGAGCAACCTCCTGTACCGGCGTTTTGGAGAGTCAATTCAATCTGGAAATCGCATTGAGGCTGGAGGATTTGATGCATCTGTTGGGTATCAATACAGTCATGATACGTACAACAGACTGCTCTGTCTACACCAGCGGGGAAACCATCGCACAGAAAAAGGTATCAGACCTAAAGGAGCGAGTGCGCATTGTCAACAGTACCGAAAATGCGATTCTTGTGAGTATCCATCAAAATCATTTTTCGGATGATAGGTATAACGGTGCACAGGTGTTTTATGCCCAAACACAAGGGAGCAACGCCTTGGCAAAACAATTACAATCAGCACTGATACAAGCTGTCAATCCAATGAGTCACCGCCAAATCAAGAAAGCAGATGGTATCTATCTAATGCAGCACATTACATGTCCCGCTGTACTGGTGGAATGTGGTTTCTTATCAAATCCGCAAGAGGAATACTGGCTACGGGATAAGGCATATCAGCAAAAATTGTGCAGTGTTATCGCTTGTGTTTGCAGTCAATTTTCTCTGGCAGAATAGCACAATACTTCAATTGTCCGAAAGGCAACTGAGACTTGTCAAATGCACATTTGTGAACTATAATAATAAAAGTAATATAAAAGTAGAAAATTCCATGTACACAATTAAAGTTTATACTTAATTAGCATTTTTCTACTGATAGATTATAATGATAATCTTGCGTGGAGGCAAAACGATGGCAAAAGAAAAAACCGTATTCTATTGCTCTGTCTGCGGCAATGAGAGTCCTAAATGGCAGGGAAAATGCTCTGCTTGCGGTGCGTGGAACACCATGGTAGAGCATGTAGAAAAACCCAATCCCGTGGGCCGCGGTAAGTCTTCGCCGGTTGGTATGAGCAGGACCGCACAACAACTGCGTGATGTCACCGGTGACGATGAGCTGCGCTTTTCCACCGGAATGGGTGAACTTGATAGGGTTCTCGGCGGCGGTGCTGTGGCAGGCAGTCTGGTGCTGGTAGGCGGTGCCCCCGGTATCGGCAAATCCACCTTACTGCTGCAGATATGCAACAGCTTGTGTGCAGGCAAAACGGTTTTATATGTTTCCGGTGAGGAGAGTGAGCGGCAATTAAAGTTGCGTGCGGAACGGATTGGCGTCGCACCGGATTCTCTGTATATTTTGTCCGAAACAAGACTATCCGATATTTTGGAGTCCGTAGAAACTCTAAAACCTGACACATTGATTATTGATTCAGTACAAACAATGTATAATGAGCAAAACGAATCCGCTCCCGGCAGTGTTTCCCAGGTGAAAGATTGCACCATGTCGCTAATGCAACTGTCAAAGGCCCAGGGAATTACGATATTTGTTGTTGGCCACATCAATAAAGACGGTGCAATTGCCGGTCCTAAGGTGCTGGAGCATATGGTAGACTGTGTGCTGTACTTTGAAGGAGATGCCAATTCTCCCTATCGGCTTTTGCGTGCAGCAAAAAATCGCTTTGGTTCTACCAACGAAATCGGCGTATTTGAAATGGCCGACAGGGGGCTGGTAGAGGTGCCCAATCCTTCCCAAATGCTCTTGGAGGGGCGGCCGGAGTGTTCGCCCGGTTCCTGTGTTGCCTGTGTAATGGAGGGGACACGCCCCGTACTGGCTGAGGTTCAGGCACTCGTTTCCAAGACAAGCTTCCAAGTACCAAGAAGAACCTCAGACGGCTTTGATTATAATCGCGCTGTACTGTTAATGGCAGTTGCGGAAAAAAGAGCCGGCTTGAAGCTCAGTGCTTTTGATGCGTATATCAATGTCATTGGCGGACTTCAATTGGAGGAACCGGGTGCAGATCTACCTGTGGTTCTAGCTGTTGCATCTTCTTATCGGGATCGACCCTTAGATTGTGACTTAGTCGCAATCGGAGAAGTTGGCTTAACCGGAGAAATCCGATCCGTATCACATTTAAGCCAGAGGCTTGCCGAAGTAGCAAGGCTTGGATTTAAACGTTGCATTATTCCAAGAAATTGTGCCGAAAAAATAGATATACCAACTGAATTAAAGGTTTTTCCCGTGCAGAATATTATGGAAGCGATTGAAATAGCACTTTAATTGAGCTGTTTACAGCCTAATGTCTATTAGAAATTAGTTAGGCAATTAAAAACCTTCCCAATTACCAATGAAAGGAATTGGGAAGGGGAGAGGCGTCTGATTATTTTTCAAAATCAAGTTTAGATAGGGGATTGGCCTCTGCAGCAATTTTCAACTCAGTATTTTCAATGTGAGTATAAATCTGGGTTGTATTCAAATTTTCATGACCCAAAACCTCCTGCAAGGTTTTTACATCAACACCGCCCGAGAGCATCATTGTTGCAGCCGTGTGACGCAGTTTATGTGCTGAAAACTGCGTAGAATCCAGTCCCGCCTGCAAAAGTGCTTTTTTAACTAATCGATGTACAGCCGTAACACTGATTCTGTTACCGTCACGGGAACCAAATAACGCCCGATTATCAGTTAAAACCTTCTTTTGGCGCTCAGGAAGATACGCATCGATCGCTTTGCGACAGGCTGCACCGAAGTATACAATGCGTTCCTTATTACCTTTGCCAACAACGCGAATTCTATCCTCATATACATCTGACAAATTAAGCCCTACAAGCTCACTGCGTCGGATACCGCAGTTCAAAAACAGCATGAGGATTGCATAATCTCTTTTCTCATTTTGACCGGAAACGGACTGTAGAAGCGCCGCAGACTGCTCTATGGTCAAGTATTTAGGAAGACTCTTTCGTAGCTTTGGGTACTCCAAATCAGCTACCGGATTCTCAGTCAATTGCTTTGTTCGCACGGTTAAGTATTTGTAAAACGACTTAAGCGCTGAGAGCTTTCTTGCTCTGGCAGATGGTTCAATACCATACTCCGGAGCCACAGAATCAGGGTTAATTACCCGATCATTGGCAAGATATGACAGAAAATCGAAAATGTCAGATGAGGTAATCGGTCGAATAAACTCTATATCTACATCTCTAATATCAATATCCTCCAATCGCGTGTGAATAGGCATATCGTTTCGCATAAGCTTTATAAAGCGCAAAAACATTCTTAAATCCAGATAATATTCCGAAATGGTGCGTTGCGATTGGCCCTTAATAGTCTCATGATAAGTTAGAAAATCTCTTAAGATTTGTGGGCAATCTGTATATCGTTTCATAAATTCCTCCTAAAATAGGTGTAATCATGGTATTTAATTCAATTATCGAAGAATTATTAGGCAAAAAGTTAGGAATTAAAGACAATATAGGAAAATCAAGTGCAAATGTATATATCTATAATGACATGGTGCTTAAGGTCTGTGAATGTAGCCAGGAAGCGGAAAACGAGCGAAACATGCTGATTTGGCTGCAAGGAAAGCTGCCTGTGCCGGAAATAATTGAAACCGAACATTTGAATGGTTATTCCTATTTATTGATGCGCCGCTGTTTAGGTAATATGGCATGCGATAAATCATTTATGGCACAGCCGGAGCTTTTGTGCACATTATTGACAAATACATTGAGGCAAATGTGGAGCATTGACTGTAAGGGTTGTCCGACGGATTGTTCATTAAGCGAAAAGCTATGTATTGCTGAGTACAATGTATCAAACGGGCTAGTAGATGTCAATGACGCTGAGCCAGAAACATTCGGAAAAAATGGTTTTTTCAGTCCTGAGAGATTGCTATATTGGTTGCAAGAGAATAAACCCGATGAAGAGCCAGTTTTTTCCCACGGAGATTTCTGCTTGCCAAATATCTTTTTTGATAAAAATGGATTATCCGGATTAATTGATCTGGGAAGAGCCGGCATAGCAGACAGATGGTGCGATATTGCGTTATGTTATCGAAGCCTTAAAGATAATTACAGTGGCAGATATTCAGGACAAATACAAACATACTTTGAAGAAGCGCATTTTTTTGATGCGCTTGAGTTAAGGCCGGATTGGGATAAAATACGGTATTATATACTGTTGGACGAGTTGTTTTAAGAAAAAACCTTATATTGTAAATATTATATCATAAATTCTGCCTAAACGCAACAAAATGACAAAGGTTTTGTTGCGTTAGGCCGTGGAAACCGGGCAAGTTGGACCCGGTTTGGCAGCCAAACGATGTTCGAAGGCTGGACCGGAAGGGTCCAGCCTTTTGCCGTATATCAAGTAAAATCGCCCCCCCCTCAGAAGGAACGGAGGTACCGCCGGAACGGCAGCCGCGCCGGCCGGCCGGAAAGGCAGTTGACAATTTAGGGATTGTCAACCGCGAAAAAAATCGTTGCGGCCCAACGGCTGCCGGTGCCGGCGGTGCCGGAGTGAGTGGCGAAAAACGCCATATACAACGCCGGCCGGAGCCAAAAAAAGAACGCCCTACCCGCCAAGGTAGAGCGTTCTAAACTGGCCGCGGACACCCTTGCGGGTGGAGTACCTCGAAGGCACCCGAACCAGCCTGCCACAGCCATTGTAGCACATACGTTCGAGCCTGTCAAGGCCCGGCGCCAAAAAAAGCGCAGCGGCAAGGGCAAGGCCGGGCGAGCACCGCATCGGCGCCGACGCTGCGAGCGCAGCCCGCCGGGCTTGAGCCTTGCCCGCAGCCGCTATAATTGGAGAGCGCGGGCGAAGGCGGCCGGAACCGGTACCGACTACACCCCGGGGGAGCCGCCGGCGCAGCCGGTGGGGGCCCGCAGGCCCGCTGAACCAGCCTGCCGCTCCCCGGAGCCCCCAGCGGGGGCGGCGGGGCGGGGGGGCGCAGGGGGGAGACCCCCGATCACCGCAGCAGCACCGAAAGAGCGAGGGCCGCCGCCCACAAAGACCCGAACCGCACACAGGGCGGCGGCCCTAGGGCGCGACGCGGGGGAGACGCAAAACCAA
>JBGVPJ010000084.1:0-2503 GCA_045126955.1 Faecousia sp. | reverse complement strand
GCACCACTGGTTGTACTTCATAGGAAGCTGCCGGTGGGTCTGCAGGACGTTTGCCCAATGCTCACAGAACAGGGTTTCGGAGGTGGGACGAATTGCGTACCGCTCCTCCAGCTGCTCGCCGCCGCCCACGGTCACCCATGCGCACTCAGGGGCAAAGCCTTCCACATGGTCCTTCTCCTTCTGAAGCAGGCTCTCAGGAATCAGAAGCGGCATGTACACATTCTCCACGCCCTGCTTCTTAAATTCCTTATCCATAATGGCTTGGATATTCTCCCAAATGGCATAGCCGTAAGGACGGTAAATAAATACACCCTTGATGGAGGAATAGTCAATCAGCTGCGCCTTGGTGCACACATCCGTAAACCACTGGCCGAAGTCTACCTCCATATCGGTAATCTGTTCTACTTTTTTCTCTTTTGCCATAGTTTTCACCTCTTGCAATATTCGCATGTTCTCGTACTTTATATTGTAGCACGTCTGTCAAGGGTTTGCATAGGATGGAACACAGTTTTTCGGGGAGGAAATCATGACACAGGTAACGCTTTTACTGGAGCCGGCTGTGGCTCTTTTTTATACCCGCATTGCTCAGAATGCAGGGGTATCCCTGGAGCAGGTACTAAGCGATGCGCTTTTTAAACTGGCGGGAGAACTCTCTTTAGAGGCTCTGCAGTCGGGTTAGCGCAAGCCATTTGTACATTGCCTTGGTACCGGCGATATCCAATACATCTATTGAAAAGCCAAACCGCAGCAGGGAATCCGCCTGTTTGTATCCCCAAAAGATATTGAAAAGCCTTTGCAACGCATAAATGTACCCCTTTCCAACAAGTTGTTATGACCATGTCGGAAAGGGGGTGTTATATGTTAAAAGACTCTTAGTGCTATCAGAACCTGCAGTATCACGAAAGCTGCGTAAACGCCCAGCAACACAACGCCCTGCCAGCGGCGCAGTTTGCCTTTGAACAGAGCAGGTAATGTCATTAGCGCCATTACACCTACCATTAAGGGAATCTCGATCAACTGAGAGGTGTTATATCCGAACAACTTGCTGCCATCCGGAATCACGAATGGCGATATCGTTACAGCCGCGCCGGAAACCAGCACCAGGTTGAAGATGTTCGCGCCAATGATATTGCCCAAGGAAAGCGCGCCGTGACCCTTTAGCAGCGCTGTAACGGCAGTTACCAGCTCAGGCAAGGATGTGCACAGGGCAACAACAGTAACACCTACGACCTCCGTGGGGATACCTGCCATAGTAGCCAAAGATACCGAGGACCCCTCCAGCATATCGGCGCCGATAGCAATTAATGCTGCACTGATTACAAGCACAACCAAATCCTTCATTAGAGAACTGCTGGGTGCATCCTCTTCTTCTGTTTCTTGCTGCACAGGATTTTTGAAGCCTTTGTAGATCGTCATTGCCATATACGCGCCAAAAACAAGCAGCATTACGATACCCAGCCATCTGTCAAAACGACCGAATATGTATGCGGCAACCATATAAATGGCAGCAGCTCCAAAGAAGAACAATACCGGGGTAGCGATCGTCTTCTTATCCACCGGTGCAGGTCGTATGGCAATCGTTAGTGCAGCGATCAACGCAGTGTTGCAGATAATCGAGCCGATGGCATTGCCGTATGCAATAGCGCCGTTATTGTTTACCGCAGCAGTAACAGATACCATGACCTCGGGAAGTGTGGTGCCGATCGATACTACTGTTGCACCAATAATAATTTCCGGCACACGGAATCGCTTGGCAATCCCAACAGCGCTGTCTACAAACCAGTCGCCGCCCTTAATGAGTAGAGCAACACCAACTGCAAACAGCAGCAGTGATCCCCATAATCCATCAGTCAATCCGTTGTACCATAGAAGAAACTGTTCAAGCATAATAGATGCTCCTTAAATTCATTTAAGTAATTATTCTGCAACATAGTAATTACCCCAGACGCATCCCATCATCTTAGGCCAGCGTTTATTATATGCTGTCTCTCACCGAAAATCAAGTCTTAATCGACATACACCCATTCCCTTCAAACAGAGGGCAAATTGTCGTTAGATACGAAGACAATTCATAATAAAAGATTCTATCCCAAGGGTGAAAATCTATCTAATGTTCGTCTTGTGACACCAAAGCGAGACCTGGCGTTAATCAACGCCAGGTCTCATCAAGATTTTTGCATCCGGCAATCAAAAGGCATAAATACGGGACTTATGCCCTTTGATTGCCGCCCACTCCCGAAGGAGTGGGCGGACTTTAAGTTTGCTGTGACAAAATGCAAGTTATTCAGTTGCATCCTCACGAGGTCTCTTATCAACCAACAGACCATTTTCAAGCTTGAACACATCGTGCTTGACTGCAGTATACTCGCCGCTTACGATAACGAGTTTACCTGCAGTGGTTTCATTACCAACAATGAAGCAATAGCCGTTATCAGATTCGACCGTACCATTCTTAAAGGTTACCGTGGTAAGAATACGGAATGCATCGGAAGAATCGTCATAA
>JBGVPJ010000083.1:0-4806 GCA_045126955.1 Faecousia sp. | reverse complement strand
TTGCCTTACCACTTGGCCACGGTACCATATGAAATTAGGAACGCAACGCGTTCCTAATCATTTTGGAGCGGGTGACGAGGCTCGAACTCGCTACCTCCACCTTGGCAAGGTGGCGCTCTACCGGATGAGCTACACCCGCATAATGGTGCCTCCGGTCGGAATCGAACCAACGACACGCGGATTTTCAGTCCGCTGCTCTACCTACTGAGCTACAGAGGCATATTGAGCAGAGCACTTGCTCTGCTCAGATGCATTATGGCGACCCCGAACGGACTCGAACCGTCGACCTCCAGCGTGACAGGCTGGCGTGCTAACCGACTGCACCACAGGGCCAAATATGGTGGGAACAACAGGGCTCGAACCTGTGACCTCCTGCTTGTAAGGCAGATGCTCTCCCAGCTGAGCTATGCTCCCAAATCAGTATCGCTTGCGTTCATCACCTCAGCGACGTGGTTCATTATACACATAGACTTTGATTTTGTCAAGCACTTTTTTCATTTTTTATGTGCAATTTTTTTAGCTGAATGCTTCTGCCGCCCGATGATATTCGGGCGGCAGAAGTGTCGGTTAGTTTTCTCCTTCCAGCGCATCCACCTTGGCAATCAGTGTTTCCAGCATATCCTTCAAACCCCGTTTGGTCGTGATTTGCGTTATGTCGAAGCTGGAGCCCCGGTTGCCCTCAATAATCAGCGGGCCATTTGGTGTCAAAGCCACATCCCAACCTACAAAGTGGATCTGGTCATTCACCAGCGCTGCTTCAAGGCACATTGCCTTAATTTCCTCCCAGAACGGGACCTGATAGCCATCGTAACGAACTCCGGTATCGCTGTACTCATGTTCATTAAGCTGCTTATCAATTGCGTTGCCTGTCAGTTTACCGGTTTCCGCATCAATCAGTACGGCACTGCCTCCTATGTGAAAATTATCGGCAACTCCCTTTCCGGAGCCGATTCTGGAAGCGGTATAGATAATCCAAGACTGTCCCTTTGCCGCACCTGTGATAATCCGCAAAGTGTTTAAGCAGCCGGGACGCAGCGCCTCCCATGCAGGATGCTGTGCCACCCATTCCTCGATGCATGCTTTGGACGCCAGAGCCTTCTCAAAAAATGCTTTTCTGTCGGCAATCTCAGCCGTTGTAATTTTGGACACATTTTCGCCACACTGACCGATTTGCGGTTTGTAGATAAACACCGGATTGCGCTCCAAAAAAGCCTCAAACGCCTCATAGCCTCCATCCGGATCAAAGAAATCACGGCGAGTATACTTGCTGTAATTCTTATGAAAGTTGGTCTTATTGGAGATAAAAGGTGACCACTTGATATTGGAAAGGCGAGTAATAACCTTATCCAAATAGCCAACGGTCACATAGGTCTTACGTTGGGCATGCTTCTTATTGTAAAACTGATAGTTAAGATAATCCTGCAAGCCGGAGCCGTACCGGAAAGTGCAAATCGCAGTGTCTAAAAACATAAACCATGCCGGCTTGTGGATCTTCTTGGATAGCTCCTTCAAATCCCCGTAATACCGCTTATAGTTACCTTTGAGTGCAAAGCTGAGAACGCCCATGATTATTCCTCCTCAAGATTCTTCAGTAATTCTCGGATATCCTCCGGGGTAAACACATATTTTGTATCACAGAACTGACACTCCACAGGGAAGGGTTTGCCCTCCTCCAAAATCTCCGTCAGTTCCTTTTTACCAAGGCTGATCAATGCCGCTGTGACCCGCTCTAAGGAGCAGTAGCACTTATATTCCACCGGGGTGGTCTCCATAAACACCACACCCAAATCGCCGCAGACCTGCCCCAGCATTTCCTCAGGGGTCAACCCTCGGTCCAGCATGGTAGTAACCGCACCGGCACGCTTGATTCCGGCTTCAACCATATCAATGGTCTCATCCGGTGCGCCGGGCAGCAGCTGGATAAGATAACCGCCTGCCACCTTCACACTGCAATCCTTGTCCACCAATACGCCCAAGGCACAGGCCGTGGGAATCTGTTCGCTTTTTGCAAAATAAGCGGTCACATCATCGCCGATTTCACCGGAAACCAGTGGAATAGAGCCAACATAAGGCTCCTTCATCTGCAAATCCCGAATCACCGTAAGCATACCGCCGGCACCCACAGTGGCGCCCACATCCAGCTTTCCGGGGTACTTTTCCACAAACGGGACATTGGGTTCATATACATAGCCGCGGACATTGCCGGTAGGATCGGAAACACATACGATGGCACCAATGGGACCGTCGCCCTTGATTTGCAGGGTCATGGAGCCGTTTTCTACTTTTTGCATATTGCCCATCATGGAGGCCGCCGTGAGCGCCCGTCCGAAGGCCGCAGTGGCATTCGGCGTGGTCTTATGAATATCAGCACCCCGGCGCACAAGCTCCGTGGAACGGATGGCCACCACCTTTACAAAGCCGTCCATGCTCATTCCACGCACTAAATAGTCATTCATTTGATTTTGCCCTTTCTCGCTTTAAAGTAAATTCGCTGCTCACCCGGTTCAGGAGGGCAGAGCCGGCCGTCCGCAAAGACCTCAATGTGAGTAAAGCCGGCAGCCTTCAAATAGTCCACGAGCATCTCACGGGAATAGGCATATTCCCTGTGCTCCTCAAAGCTACGCTGCCACACTCCCCCCTGCCGTTGGAACAAATCCATGGCATAAGAGCAGATATTGGTTTCCTCATTGAACTCCCCGCGCCAAACGCAATATACGTCATCATCCTCATCAAGAAAGACCTGTCCATCCATGGCACGGAGCTTTTCCGGCGTGTTCACATCGAAAATAAAACAGCCGCCGGGATTCAGCGCCTTATATACCCTTCTGATTGCCTCCTTGCAATCTGCGGGGTCAGTCACATAGTCAAGGCTGTCCAGTGCGCAAACCGCCAGATCCACGCCTTTTGGCAAATAAAATTCCTGCAGCTTTTGACAGACAAATACCGGTCGGTTCACCATGCCATCAGCCTTTTGCTCCGCCATACAGAGCATATCCACAGACATATCCACGGCAGTTACCTGCAAGCCCTTTTTCGCCAGCAGCAGCGCCACAGAGCCTGTGCCGCAGGCCATATCCACAGCTGTCCGTGGCCGCAGTCCTTCTCTTTCCAAAAGCTGCCAGTAAAAATCCACGGTAGCACCGTAATCCACATCATTGGTCAGCCGGTCATAACTGGCCGCCAAATTATGATATGCATTCATTTCATTCTCCTTAAGTGAAAAAGCATCCCGGACGTTCCGTCCGGGATGCCGCAAAAACTCAATTAGCGGTTAAAGAGGGTAAAAATCTCGTCGATGTCATCGTTGCCCTTAGCGGCACCGGATGCCTTTGCCTCGTTAGCAGCTTCTCTATGCTCAAAACCGGTAGCAATGACAGTGACCCGCATTTCATCCTCGAACTCGTCGGAAGAGGTAGCACCAAAGATAATGTTTGCATCGGGATTAGCGGCCTCCTGCACGATACCTGCAGCGGTCTCCACATCATCCAAGGTCAGTTCGGAAGAGCCGGTGACGTTCACCAGCACGCCGGTAGCGCCATTGATGGAGGTCTCCAGCAAGGGACTTGCAACAGCAGCCAGTGCAGCCTGCTCAGCCTTCTCGCGACCGGAGGCTATACCCACACCCATGTGTGCACGGCCTGCATCCTTCATAACAGCGGACACGTCAGCAAAGTCCAGGTTAATGATAACCCGATCAGAGTAACCAACCAACTCGGAGATGGAGGTCACAGCCTGCTTCAGCACATCGTCGGCAATGCCGAATGCGTTAGCAAAGGTAATCTTTTGGTCGGTGACGTACTTCAGGCGGTCGTTGGGGATGATAATCAAAGAGTCAACCTTCTCGTGCAGAGCGGCAATGCCGGCCTCTGCCTGACGCATACGGTTAGCACCCTCGAACTTGAAGGGCTTAGTCACAACACCGACAGTCAGACAGCCTGCCTCACGGGCCAAATCTGCCACAATGGGAGCTGCGCCGGTACCGGTGCCACCGCCCATACCGGCGGTGATGAATACCATGTCGGTATCTTCAAGAATCTTGGCGATCTGTGCTCTGGACTCTTCAGCGGACTTTTGGCCAATCTCAGGCTTGGAGCCTGCGCCCATACCGCCGGTGAGCTTCTCACCGATCTGAACCTTATTCTTACACTTGGACTTATTCAAGTCCTGCTTATCGGTATTAATAACAATAAAGTCAACACCGCCAACACCAGCCTCAATCATGCGGTTAATAACGTTGTTACCGGCGCCACCAACACCAATCACTTTGATTTTTACTACGCGTTCCTGAAATGCTTCGCTCATTTGCTTATCCTCCTATGTATCGTTTTACAGATCGGACACCCGTATCTGTTATAATTACAATGGTACTTATATATTCTATATTGAAAAATCAATTTGGTCAATAGAAATTCTCATATTTCGTCAAAGAATTTCTACTTTTTTGCATTTTAAACCTAATTAAACTGCTTATGATGCACTTCATTTGGCCAAATTGTGAAACTTACGTCCAAATATCCGCTTTGATACTCGCCCATTTTTTGAATAGCCGCTTTCATGGCGCCGATTTTGTATTCCAGACGGGAGGTATCTCCTAAGGTAACCATATAACGGTCTTGATACCAAAGTGAAAGCTGCTGTAAATCGGACACATTCACAGTATCAATATTGCTCATTACGCCATTTTTCTCCAGCGCCGTCAAAATCTGTACCGCCGCATTCAGCTGTTCATGTACTGACACCAGAGAGATCTTATGCTCAGTAGATTCGGAGGTATTCCCATCACCGGACGATGCGGGCTCTGCGGCA
>JBGVPJ010000082.1:0-22723 GCA_045126955.1 Faecousia sp. | reverse complement strand
TTGTTGGTAACAGAATGGGTATTGGCAATTCTCGCCGCGACCCTCACAGCCATTGATCTAAAAAAATACAACACTTTTTCTATGATTTGTTATATCTGCATGGGATGGGGTATTATTTTCTTTTTACCGCAGGCACTGCATGTATTGACTATTCCCGGTTTTTTGCTGTTGCTTAGCGGCGGAATTTCCTACACAATAGGTGCCATACTGTATGGCATCGGTACTAAAACAAAATGGATGCACTCGGTATTTCACATTTTTGTTGTCATCGGTAGTGTGCTGCAATTTTCATCCATTTTCCTGTATGTATTATAGATTATCCATTGCACGATTTCTTTAACAGCATTAGAGCCTGTTGCAACCGCAACAGGCTCTAAAATTATTCTTCTGTCTTTTGAACGGCATCAAACAGCGTGGTTTCCTTGGATTCGCTGATTTCTTTGCCTGCCATGCAATCGGCAAACTGCTGTCCGGTCATGGTTTCGTGCTCCAAAAGGAAGGCCACAACCTGCTTCATTTTGTCAGCATCCCGTGTAAGAATTTGGGCGCAGTGGTCGTAGGCCTTGTCGATAAGCGCTTTTACTTCGTCGTCAATAGTGCCTGCTACCTTCTCGGAATAGCCCTTTACTTTCTCATAATCACGGCCGATAAACAGCTCATCGCCGCCGGTGTAGGATACCGTTCCCAAACATTCACACATGCCGTACCGGGATACCATGTCCCGGGCAAGCTTGGAGGCCCGGTCAATGTCATTGGAGGCGCCGGTGGAGATATCTTTGAGGAACAATGCCTCTGCCACACGGCCGCCCAGCAAACCAACAATCCGCTCATACATCTCGTTGCGAGTCAGATGGTCGCTGTCCTCCTTGGGGGTCGTCCATGTCAAGCCCAATGCACGGCCTCTGGGGATAATGGAAATTTGGTGCACGGGGTCATGGGTGGGTAGGCTGTGCATGGCAACTGCGTGGCCTGCCTCATGGACAGCTGTCAGCTTCAAATCCTTTTGTAATCTGACACGGCTACGCTTCTCGGGACCGGCCAAAATTTTCATCATAGCACCATTCAAGTCCTGCATATTCAGCACCGGCCGATTCTCACGGGCTGCCATAATAGCAGCTTCGTTGAGAAGGTTGGCAAGATCTGCACCGGTAAAGCCGGAGGTTGCAAGCGCAACGGTCTTTAAGGACACGGCTTCGTCCAGCCGCTTACCCTTGGCATGGACCTTCAAAATATCCTCACGGCCCTTGGCATCAGGAGTGCTCACATAGATTTGCCGGTCAAACCGGCCGGGACGGAGCAGTGCCGGGTCCAAAATATCCGGGCGGTTGGTAGCCGCAAGGACGATCACGCCATCGGTTCTTCCGAAGCCGTCCATCTCCACCAGCAGCTGGTTTAAGGTCTGCTCACGCTCATCGTGACCACCGCCCAGACCGGATCCGCGCTTGCGACCCACCGCATCAATCTCGTCAATGAAAATAATGGCAGGGGCAATTTTTTTCGCCTGGTCAAACAGATCGCGGACACGGCTGGCGCCCACGCCCACATACATCTCCATAAAGTCGGAGCCGGAAATGGATAAAAACTGCACATCCGCCTCTCCTGCCACAGCCCGCGCCAAAAGTGTTTTGCCGGTGCCGGGTGCACCTGCCAGAAGGATGCCGTGGGGAATCTTCGCACCAATATCGGTGTACTTCTTGGGATTGCGCAGGAAATCCACCACCTCCTGCAGCTCAGCCTTTTCCTCATCCACGCCGGCCACATCGTCAAAAGTGACCTTTTTGTTGCCCGGCTGTCCGTAACTAGTACGAGCCTTGCCAAAATTGGCCATAGGATTGTTTTGGTTGGCACGGCCTACCAGGAACATCCACACAAGCAACAACACCAAACCGGCCAGAATAATGGGAATCACATAATCATAGGGTGACGGCTTATCCCCGGCAATGAAATTATAGCTCTCCAGTACGCCGGACTGAGACTGGGTCTGCAGTGTATCCCACATGTCCCGGCGAAAGCCCTCCGGGTCTGCCAGCTTAACCAGCAGCTTATCTTTTCCGTTATAGGGTGCATGGAGTTGAAGCTCAATATGCTCTCCCTCCACCACGAAGCTCTTCACCTGCTCCTTTTGGAACAGAGCAATCACCTGGGAATAGGGAATCCTATCTTCTTTCATCCCAAACAGGCCCAGCATCCATGAAAACGCCAATGCCAAAATTGCCAAATAAATGACAATGGTTATCAATCTTCGATTTTTCAATTCTTGCGGTTCTCCTTACTTTTCATAGGCTTCCGGCTTCAAAACGCCAACATAAGGCAGGTTTCGATAGTGCTCGTTAAAGTCCAGACCATAACCTACCACAAATTCGTTGGGGATGGTAAAGCCAATGTACTCTGGCACAAGGGTGATGCCGGGTTTGCGGCGCTCAGGCTTGTCCAGCAATGTGCATATCTTCAAGGAAGCGGGCTCTTTGCTCATCAAATACTTGTAGACAAAGTCCAAAGAGTTACCGGTGTCATAAATATCCTCCAAAATCACCACATGGCGACCCTTGATATCCACGGACAAGTCCTTCTTCACCACCACATTGCCGGTAGTGCTGGTGCCGCCGTAGGAGGAGATACACATAAAATCAATCTCACAGGGGATATGGATTTTGCGTACCATATCTGCAAAGAAAATAACCACGCCCTTCAGCACACCCACAAATACGGGATCCTTGTCTGCATATTCTTCCGACAGTATGCCGGCCATTTCCAACACCTTGGCTTGAATCTGCTCCTCGCTGAGCAACACCTTTTCAATGTTCTTTTCCACTACGGAATCCTCCCTTTATCTATGTTTCATACATTTACAGGTATTCTATACAAATCCGAATGGCGTTCTTCTCCCCGGACAGCCTGTCCAGATTTCCGCCGAAACCGACCACACCCACAACACCCTCATCATCCGCAATCACCGGAATGAGAGCCCGCCGGAAGGCTGGAATTTTCTTGTCAATCAAAAGCTTTTTAAGGCTTTTCGTGCCGCCGCACAGGCGGAGAGTGTCTCCCGAAAGGCGGGAGCGCACAACGAGTCTGCCGTTGGGAACAACCGCATAGGAATCCACAGTCTTGCCGTCGCTCTCATTGGGACAGCACACAATCCGAAAACCCAATTCCGGAAACTCAGTAACTCCCGGGCAGGTTAACTCCCGTTGAGAAATGTGTTCCGCTCCGTTGCAAATTTCCAAGGTATCATAGCTTCGGGTGATGGTCACGCCGTTGGGAAAAGAGGCTTTTGCGGAAGGTTTCTCGGAGAACACCAGCTTTTCCAAAGCTCCGATATTCTCTGCCTCCGGCTCTTTTACGCCCGCATCCAACAAAATCCCATTCAGCACCCGGTTGCGGATTCCCGGCTCCAAGGTACGAAGAACGGACACGCTGTTGGTCTTTTCTTGATTGGCCACCGATTCCAGCGCCGCCTCATCCTGCCGCAAGCGCAGTGCCATAGCGGAGAGATTTTGGGACAGGCTGGGATTCTCTTTTTTCAGCAGAGGCATCACGTGGTGCCGCAGGCGGTTGCGAAGAAAATCATCACCGGCATTGGAGCTGTCTTCAATATGAGGGATGCTGTACTCCTCCAAAAAGGCCAGCACCTCCGTACGGGTCACCCCCAGCATAGGGCGGATTAACTGCCCGTTCACCGGGGATATCCCCCCCAACCCCCTTAAGCCTGTGCCACGCACCAGGTGCATAAGAAGGGTTTCTGCATTGTCATCTGCCGTGTGGGCGGTGGCAATTTTGCCGGGTAGGCTCCGCAAAAAAGCATATCTTGCGTCCCTTGCCGCTGCCTCCAGTCCCTTGGCACCTGTCACCACCTGACCGGAGCCGGCAATAAAGGGAATATGATAGCCGGCACAAAAATCTCTTACAAAAGCTTCATCCCTGTCGGATTCCTCGCCCCGAAGCCGGTGGTTAAAGTGGGCGGCGGACAACTGGATTTGCAGCTTGTCCCGCATAATATACATAGCCCAAAGCAGTGCCATAGAATCGGCACCGCCGGAAACCGCACATACCACCTTGTCGCCCGGTCGAGTCATGCCGTACCGGTCCATAAAGGAACTGAGCTTATTCAGCATGTTTCCACTCCCGGTCTGCAAAGGTCTGATACTGGGGAATCCACTGGAGCTTCACCGTACCCACCTCGCCATGGCGGTTCTTGGACACGATACACTCCGCCACGCCCTTGTCCTCGGTATTTTCATTATAATATTCATCCCGGTACAGAAACAGCACCTCGTCCGCATCCTGCTCAATAGCGCCGGATTCACGTAGGTCAGACAGCATGGGTCGCTTGTCCGTACGGCTTTCCGGACCGCGGGAGAGCTGGCTCAAGCAAATAACCGGTACATTCAGTTCTTTTGCCATAATCTTTAGTGAGCGGGAAATCTCACTGACCACATTTACACGGCTGTCACCGCCCTTGCCGTAACCGGAGCCGTTCATAAGCTGCAGATAATCGATAACCACCATGCCCAAATTCTCTACCCGACGGCACTTGGCGTTCATCTCAGCCACGGTGATAGAGGGGTTATCGTCGATACGAATATCTGTTTGACTCAAGGAAACAGAGGCCATGCTCAGCTTGCTCCATTCTTCCTCGGTAAGCTTGCCTGTGGCCATTTTTTGGCCGTCCACAAAGCTCTCAATTGCAAGAAGTCGCATAGCTAGCTGCTCCCGGGACATTTCCAAATTGAATATTGCCACAGTCTTATTGTATTTCTTGGCTACATTCAGCGCCAGATTCAAAGCAAACGCAGACTTACCCATGGCAGGCCGTGCTGCCACCAACAGCAAATCCGATTTGTTAAGGCCGTTGATTTTCTTGTCCAAATCCCGCATGCCCGTGGACATACCGGGAATCGCAGAATCGGACTGGCTCAGCTCGGTAAGCCGGTCGAACACTTTATGGAGTGTCACGCCGATGTGCTCTAAAGAGTCGCCACGTTCGCCCTTGCGCAGGGCATAAATCTTCTTTTCCGCCGCTTCCAAAATCTCGCCGGTAGTACCCACTTGTGCCTGTACCATTTGGGAAATTTCTGTGGAAGCATCTGCCAGCCCTCTAAGCGTTGCCTTATCCCGGACGATATTTGCATACCGCACCGCATTGGCAGCGGTAGGTGTAATCTCCATGAGCTGCAAAAGGTAGTCCCGGGAATTATCGTGATACACACCCAGCTCCCGCATCTTGTCCAGCACGGTCACCGGGTCAATGGTCTGGGAGAAGTTGAACATGGTGTAAATGGTCTCGTAAATCTCCCGGTTCTGCTGTAAATAGAAGTCCTCCGGGCGCACAATGCCAATCACATCGGTTAAGCAGCGGCTGTCAATCAAAATAGAACCCAACACCGCTTGCTCTGCTTCCAGCGATTGGGGAAGCTGTCTGGCAATCAGTTCCTCATCCATGTGCACATCTCCTTTCCTGTGAATTTTTTAGATTTCCTCGATTTTTACGGTTAAAGGCGCCGTAATCTCATAACCCAGCTTGCACTGGACGGTATAGGTACCCACATTCTTGATAGGGTCGGACAGAACGATTTTACGCTTGTCCAAAGTAATGCCGGACTTGGCCTTCAGTGCGTCAGCAATTTCCTGATTGGTAACAGAGCCAAACAGCTTGCCTGCGCCGCCACCCTTGGCGGTGACGGTCACAACCATTTCCCGCAACCGCTTGGAAATCTCCAGTGCCTCTGCCCGTTCCTTGGCGGCCTTCTCAGCGGCGGCCTTATCGTTCATGCGCATGGTATTGATGGCATCGGGTGTGGCCTCCATCGCCAGCTTCTTTGGCAGAAGAAAATTTCTTGCGTAGCCGTCGGATATTTCCAACATCTGCCCCTTCTTGCCCTTACCCTTTACATCCTGCAATAAAATAACTTTCATAATGTTTCTCCTTATGCTTCATAGAATCTGTCAATTGAGGCAACCAGCCGGTCCAATGCCTCTTTCACGGTGCTGTTAGCAACCTGTGCACCGGCTGTTGCGGTATTGCCACCACCGCCCAAGGCCTCCAAAATCACCTGCACATTGGTTTCACCGATGGAGCGGGCAGATATGATGACCTTTTCCCCATCCGGATACAGCACGAAGGAGGCTGTAATACCGGAGATGTTCAGCAACTCATCCGCCGCCTGAGAGGCAAGCGCCCGGGTAGTGCCGGAGTTAAGTGCCGCAATAGCGATATTCTGGCGGTAAAGCCGTGCGGCCTTGATAATTTGATACTTTTCCATGGTATCCTGGAAGTCGTTTTGCAGCAGCTTCTTGACTTCCACAGTATCGGCACCCATCTGCCGCAGGAAAGCGGCGGCTTCAAAGGTACGCTCACCGGTACGGACATTGAAGCTCTTAGTATCCAGGAAGATACCCGCCATCAGTGCCTTGACCTCGATGGGCAGGACATCGCTCTTTTCCACGGAATATTGCAAAAGCTCCGTCACCAGCTCCGATGCAGATGAGGCGTATGGCTCATGAAGGTTTACCACGACAGGCTTAATATAGTCTGCCGCACGGCGGTGATGGTCCACCACGCAGATTCTGGGCACTGCCTCCAGCAGATTGGCATACTCCACCTGGTCAGGGCGGTTGGTGTCCACCACCACCAAAGTGGAACGGTTATCGCTGAGAAGCAGCGCATCCTGTCCGGATATGAAGGCATTGGCATACTCAGGTGTCCGCACAATCTCCTCCACAAAACCGGGAGCCATATTGTTCTGCAAATCCAGCACAATATGGGCCTCTCTGCCCTTTTTCCGGCACATGCAGAAGATACCCAATGCAGCACCGATGGAGTCCAGGTCTGCATTTCTGTGACCCATAATCAGCACCTGGCTGCTTTGGTCTATCAGTTCCATCAGGGAGTTGGCGGTAACACGGGAGCGAACCCTACTGCGCTGCTCCGCCTCTTTATTGCGGCCACCGTAGAAATTAAAGTTCACCCGGTCCTTCACAACTGCCTGGTCGCCGCCACGGCTGAGGGCCATTTCAATTGCCAAAGCCGCAAACTGATAGCCCTCTTCAAAAGTTTCCCCTTCTACACCCAAACCAAAGGAAATGGAGGCTGCCAGTCCGGAAGGACTGGTGATGGCATGGACATCCTCCAAAATAGAGAACTTATCCTCAATTGCCCGTTTTAAATCCCGTTTTTCAAAAACAAACAAATAGCGATTGCGCTCCAACCGGCGAAGCAAACCATGATAGCCTTCTGTCCACTGGGTGATGGCATCGTTGATTCTTGCGTTTAGGGTGGACATAGCACCCTCGGACAGATTCTTAGTCAACTCCTCGTAGTTATCAACCAAGATAATAGATACCACAGGACGGGAGCGAATATACTCATCCCGCACCTGATAGAGTTCTGTCAAATCCGCAAAGTATAGGACACCAAGCTGGGTATCCAACGGGTCATTTGCCTGAATAATACTGCCGTATACACGGTAGCGCTGTCCATGCATTCTCACATCGTAGGGGTACTCATTCTTTCCGGCAGCCAGCCAGCGGGTATCAAAGCCAGGCAAAACGTCGGCAACATCCCGTTCCCGCATGGTGTCGTTGAAATCCGTCAATGTGATAAAGGCATCATTGGCGTAGACAATGCCATTGTCCGCCAGTCGCACCACTACCATAGGAAACGGCGGACGCTGTCCCTGGACACCGGCTTGCTCATCGTTGGCCTTTTCCACGAACACTCTCAGCTTTTTTCTGCGGTTGGCCCTGTTCACCAGATACAGTGACATGATCAACGCCCATATAACCAGCTCAATGCCGGCAAGGACATATTGCTCCAATAGCACCGCTGCCACTACAAAGCCCAACATCAACACAAAATAAAGTCCCATATTGGGTCTCAGTAATCTTCCGATTCTTTTATTCAAAGCCGTCGCCTCCTTATAAATGGGCACACTACCCATAATAGTCTAGTATTCCCTATATTATAGCAAATAGGGAGTAAAGGTGCAATAACGATTTTCGCTTCCCCAGTAAAAAAATACCTATGTTTGATGCCCATAAGAAAATAAATGTATACAACCGGGGTATTTTGTGCTATACTATTACCGTCAGCACCGGGTGGGCAGACCCGTGCAACCGGCTTACTGTCGAAAAGGCAGCGAAAAGCCATTTTACAATCACACATATTCTGCAGGCGTTTTCGTGATTTCCCCAGCGTTACAGGGCTGAGAGGAAACACATACGGCTGCCTGTTTGTTGTGTCAAAATTTGAAAGGAGTACAATATCAATTGGCTGAAAAACTAAAAATTATCCCCTTGGGAGGATTGGATGAGATCGGCAAAAACATCACCGTATTTGAGTACGGCAAGGATATGATTGCCATAGACTGTGGCGTAGGCTTCCCCGATGAGGAGATGTACGGCGTAGATTTGGTCATTCCCGACTTTACCTATCTGGTCCAAAATGCGAAGAAACTCCGTGGTATGTTCATCACCCACGGACACGAAGACCACATTGGCTCCATCCCCTACTTTATGCAGCAGGTGGTATGCCCCATTCACGGCACCGCCATGACCAACGGTTTGATTAAGCTGAAGCTGGAGGAGCATCAGTTGACCGACAAAGTCAAGCTCATTACCCACAAGCCCGGCGATGTAGTAAAGGCCGGTTGCTTTTCCGTGGAATTTATCCATGTGAACCACTCCATTGCCGATGCAGTAGCCTTTGCCATTAAGACCCCTGTGGGCACCGTGCTTATGACCGGCGACTTCAAAATCGACCCGTCCTCCAAGGACGGCATGATTGATTTGACCAGATTCGGCCAGTTGGGCAACGAGGGCGTGCTGGCACTCATGTGCGACTCTACCAATGTGGAGCGTCCCGGCTATACCCCCAGCGAAAATGTTGTCGCCGAGGGCCTGGACAGGCAATTCAAAAACTGCGAGAACCGGATTATTGTCACCACCTTTGCTTCCAACATGTACCGCATTCAGGCTGTTCTTGCCACGGCCCTCCGTTACGGTCGAAAGGTTGCCGTTACCGGACGAAGCATGGAGAATATGCTCAAGGTCGCCCAAGAACTGGGATATTTGCAGATACCCGCAGGCACTCTTGTGGAGCTAAGTGCCATCAAGAGCCTGCCCAAAAACAAGGTAGTCATCGTTTCCACCGGCTCTCAGGGTGAGAACATGTCCGCTCTTTACCGTATGGCCTTCTCCACACACAAGCAGGTGGATATTCAGGCAGGTGACCGGATTATCATCTCAGCCTCTGCCATTCCCGGCAACGAAAAAGCCGTTTCCCGGATTATCAACGAGCTCTACCGCAAGGGCGCGGAAGTGGTATACGAAAAGAGTGAGGGACTGCACGTATCCGGCCACGCCTGCCAAGAGGAGCTGAAAATTATCCACGCCCTGTGCAGACCAAAGTTCTTTATCCCCGTCCACGGCGAGCAGCGCCATTTGCAGATTCACGGCAAGCTGGCGGTTGCCATGGGACTGCCTGCAAAGAATGTACGCATCGGAGAAATCGGCTCCGTGATTGAATTTACCGGAAAAAACTGTAAAATCAACGGCACGGTGCCTGCCGGCAAGGTCTTTGTGGACGGCACCGGCGTAGGTGATGTGGGCAATGTGGTGCTTCGGGACAGAAAGCATCTTGCCCAGGACGGCATGATCGTAGTCTGTATCAACATCAGCGCTCAGGACGGCGGGCTTATTTCCGGCCCCGACATCATCACCAGAGGCTTTGTATATGTGAAGGAGTCTGAGGAGCTGATGGAAGAGCTACGGAATGTGGTCTTAGAGGCCATTGAGCGCTGTAGCCGCAAGCACATTCGGGACTGGACTGTGCTGAAATCCGCCATCAAGAATGACTTGAGCGGTTATTTGTTTAAGACCACCAAGCGCAATCCCATGATTCTGCCTGTTATCATGGAAGTGTAAAACACGGGGCGTGTTCTTCACACGCCCCATTTTTCAATTTTATATATTTCGGTTTGTAGAGCAGAGCGTTATTCTTCCACGTCATTGCGAGGAGCAACGCGACGTAGCAATCCGCGTCCCTAAAAACTGCCAATTATCAACTGTTTTCAAAAGGAGAACGGATTGCCACAACCAGTGTGCGCACTGGTTTCGCAATGACGTGGTCTTTGGCAAGCTGCTCGATAAATTGCAATTTATTACCACATAGGAGTACTGATATGCGTTATTATTTCGCGCCCTTGGAAGGGCTTACGGATAGCATTTATCGCCGCCTGCACCACGCCTGCTTCCCCGGTTTGGACCGATACTACACACCTTTTTTCTCCCCCACCGTTCATCGAGTACTCACACCCCGAGAGGCCCGGGAACTGCCTCGGGCAGACACCATCGGCTTTCCTGTCATTCCACAGCTCCTCACAAAAGTGCCGGAGGATTTTTTGTGGATGGCGCAAAGTCTTCGAGATTTAGGGTACGAGGAGGTAAACCTAAACATCGGTTGTCCCTCAGGCACCGTGACCGCCAAGGGCAAGGGTGCAGGTATGCTCCGTGATTTGGACAGTTTGGATGCGTTTTTGGACAGTATCTTTTCTGCCGCCCCCCTGCCCATTTCCGTTAAAACCCGGATCGGCTTTGAAAGTCCGAGAGAATTTGAACACATTCTCTCCATTTACAATCGCTACCCCATCCGGGAACTGACGGTTCATCCCAGAGTACGCAATGCATTTTATAACGGCCCGGTGGACATAGACTGCTTCCGTTATGCGGCACAGGAAAGCAATGCGCCTCTATGCTACAACGGAAACCTGTGCACCAAGGCACAGATTACGGCCGTTTCCGCCACCTATCCGGAAGTGAAAGCTGTTATGATAGGTCGGGGACTCATTGGTGACCCGGGTCTATTAACCCCCGGCGGCACCACCGTCCCTGCCTTGGAGCGATTCCATGATATGCTACTGGAGGAATACATCCGGGAATTCGGCGGCAGTCGCAACGCTATGTTCCGCATGAAAGAAAACTGGCGACACTGGCTTTGCAAATTCCAAGATTCGGAAAAGCTTGGCAAACGCCTGCGGAAAACCACCGATATAGCTGAATACCGGTCTATTACCCGGGAAATATTCCGCACGCTTCCCATGTATGAGGATTTACATCCTGTTTGGGACTAAATATATAAAACGCCGTCCTGCACCACAGGACGGCGTTTTAATTGATAAAATGGATTAAGAAGCAATCGCACCTAGCGGTTGCCTGCCTGCATATCAAAATGCGGAAAAGTCCCACACATAACCAGTCATTTGATTCTTGTTCTTGAAGGTAAGCTTTCCGTCCACACTGCACTGCAGTAAATCTAAATGATAATACGCATCACCTTGCTTGACAACATTCCAGTGCCATACTTCACCGTCTTTGGTACCGGACACCACCTGACACTCTAAGTCAACCTGGCGGCACATGGCCGCATATACCATTGCAAATGCTTTACTGTCCCCCACCCCGTGGCGAAGCAAGCTGTAGGCCGGTGTAATAGATGTTTCGATTTTATAGTCGTAACGCTCCATTAAAAACGTGTAGAGTTGGCCATATTTTTTTCTAGGTTCTGCGCCGGGGTCCGTGTAAAGCTGAGCGGATTTGAATACTTCACCCACGGATTGCTGCATAACCCGCAACGTCTCCCGACTGGTCTGATAGGTAAAAGATATCTCTATCACACGCTCTTGACCCGATTCCGGAAAGTATGCAGCCGATACCTGAGGCATCTCCATGCATTTTTGGGGATTATCCTTGGCATAGTCCTGTACATATTGAGTCAAGTCATAATTTGTGTAATTATTCACCCGCACAACCACACCGGGCTGGCAGTTATCCAAGGCTATACGGATCAGCGACATCGCCTCATCCATATTCTGCGCCTTTTTGATCTGCAGGATCTCTGAGCGATTGCGATTATAGGTAATGGCCACAGCCACCGCCGGCTTACCCAATTTCGTACCTACGTTATATGTAATCTTATTGACTGCGTATGCACCGATAGGATTGGTATGAAGCACATAGTCGATTGCCATCTTGATGTAGTAATCAGTTTGACTGTCGGGTATATCAACAAACTGCAGAGTTGCCTCCTGCATACCCTCTTGTACCATTTCCGACAGCACCGAACATATTTGATAATAGGATGACACAGCAACCACGTCATCGATGTGATTTTCTCCCGATGAGTAGTTGGGCTTCATGCTGGAATAAGACCCATCCATCCAAAGGTTGCACCCAGTAAGGGTAACACACAGGCACATTACCAGCAAAAGCACTTTCCTAATTGATTTCATGTGCAGCCTCCTAAAGTGCATCTTTGGAATAGCGGGAGAAACCGTCACCCAAGACCTGGTGGGCTTCCTGAACAATAACAAACGCATCCGGGTCCACCTCCACCACCAGCCGCTTTAAATCCGCAACCTGATGACGTTTCACCGCAGTCAAGACAACCTTCGTGTTCCGGTGACTGTAGGAACCCTCTCCGTGGAGATAGGTAGCGCCCCTATCCAACTGCCGGTCAATTTCGCAGACAACGCGCGCATACTCCTCTGTGATAATCAGTGCGACTTTGGAATAATCAAATCGATACACAACAGCATCAATCACCTGGCCGGAAAGGAATATGGCTACACCGCTGTATAAGGCGACAGAGGCATCCTTGAATACCGCAGCAGTCAACACCGCAACACAAACGTCAAAACAGATGACGATACTTCCAATGGGGACATTTTGGTAGCGTCGCTTCAAAAGACGCACAACAATATCAGAACCCCCTGTGGACGCACCGGATATAAAGACTAAGCCAAGGCCGACACCGCAGATAACGCCACCGTACAGTGCGCCAATGAGCGGTTCCGTCTCCGGATTGGGAAATAAAGCAAATAGGTCCAAAAACAAAGAACAAAAGGCAGTACCAATTAAGGAACCAAAAAAGAACTTCTTTCCTATTTTCAGTCCGGCAAGCACAAACAGCGGCAGATTCATAATCGCTGTTATCATACCCACACTGCCCACTTCCAATATATGGACCAGCACCATAGCAAGGCCGGATAATCCACCTGCGTTCAAGTCGTTTGGTGCAAGGAATAGGTTAAACCCAATGCCAAACAAAGCGCACCCAACAGCTATTTTCAAAGTGTCATATGCCGGCTTTAAATGCTTTTGCATAGTGCCCCCTACATGTCAAAGCTGATTTGTTTTTCCGGCGCATCCTCTTCCTTTAAAAGAGCACCTGCGGTGGGAATCGTCTTATTACGATAGCGGCCGGTATTGGTGATACCGCTTTCCTCCAAAAGCACAGCCCCACTGAGCTGAGCCTTCTTCTTCAATGTCATCACAGCCACACCAATGGTGTTTTTCGTGGTTTTGGGTGTTAACTGCGCTGTAGAGATAATGGCCGCACGGCTGTCGGTGGAGTAGAGTGCCACCTGCTTGTCCTCGTTCAGCACCATAGCCGCAACAAGCGGACTCTTATCAGAGAAGGCCGATGTCAGGCGGCGGCGATTCGTCTTAGTTTCATAGGCAGATAGCGGAACCTTGGCGGCCTTGCCGTTTTCATAGAAGAACAGAACAAACCCCTTGTAATCTCCAGGCAGCACCACTTGCAGAACTGTTTCTCCCGGTTCCATACCCAGTTTTTGAGGCAGATAATCACCCAACTGGGATGCTTTACCGTCTTCAAAGTCAGCAAGACGCGTCTTATAACACTGGAACTGATTGGTAAACACCAAAAGCTCCGCCCGATTGGAGGTTTCCTTGGAGAAGGACAGCTTGTCGCCCTCCTTGAACTTCTGCTCACCGGACATTCGCAGACTTGCCTGGGTAATCTTCTTCAGATAACCCTCACGGGATACAAAAAGCGTTACGGGATAGTCGGGAATCTGCTCATCCTCGTCTTCGCTCTGATTTTCCTGCGCTTCGTAGATAAGCTTTGTCTTTCTTGGCTGGCCGTACTTTTCGGATATCTGCTGCAGCTCCTTAATGATGAGATTCTTCAGCTTTCGGGAACTGTCCAAGGTACTACGCAGGTCAGCGATTTCCCGCTCCAGCTCGTCGATGGCTTTGGTCTGCTTAAGAATGTACTCCTTGTTGATGTTCCGAAGCTTGATTTCCGCCACGAAATTGGCTTGAATCTCGTCAATACCGAAACCAATCATCAAGTTGGGAACCACTTCGCTTTCCAGCTCTGTCTCCCGAATGATACGAATGGCCTTGTCGATATCCAACAGAATACGCTCCAAGCCCTTCAGCAGGTGCAAGCGGTCCTCTTTCTTCCGAATTTGGAAATAGAGCTTCCGCTTGACACAATCGGTTCTCCAGGCGGTCCACTCCTCCAAAATCTCACTGATACCCATCACTTTGGGCATACCGGCAATGAGGATGTTAAAATTGCAGGAGAAGCTGTCCTGCAAGGGTGTCATCCGGAACAGCTTTTGCATCAGCTTCTCCGGCTCAACGCCGCGTTTTAAATCGATGGTCAGCTTCAAACCGCCCAAATCGGTTTCATCACGCATATCGGCGATTTCTTTAATCTTACCAACCTTGATCAGCTCCGCTACCTTGTCCATGATCACTTCCGTAGCGGTGGAATAGGGAATCTCGGTAATTTCGATAAGATTACCGTCCTTCACATAATGCCACTTTGCCCGAAGCTTAAAGCTACCGCGGCCGGTGGAGTATATCTCCCGTGTGGTTTCTTCGTTAAAGAGCAGTTCTGCGCCTGTGGAAAAATCCGGTCCCGGTAGGGTTTCCAAAATATCGTGATCCGGGTTGTTCATCAGTGCAATGGTAGTATTACACACCTCTGCCAAATTAAACGAACAAATATTGCTGGCCATACCAACAGCGATACCCTGGTTTGCAGACACCAGCACATTGGGAAAAGTAGTAGGCAGAAGGCTCGGCTCCTTCATGGTGGCATCGTAGTTGTCCACCATATCCACTGTATCAAAATCTATGTCCCGAAACAGTTCGTTACAAAAACTGTCCAGCTTAGCCTCTGTATAACGGGAGGCAGCGTACGCCATATCCCGGGAATAGACCTTGCCGAAATTGCCCTTAGAATCCACAAAAGGATGCAGAAGCGTTTCATTGCCCCGTGCCAAACGCACCATGGTCTCATAAATCGCTGCATCACCGTGGGGATTCAAGCGCATGGTCTGACCCACGATATTGGCAGACTTGGTTCTGGAGCCTGTAAGCAAACCCATCTTGTACATGGTGTACAGAAGCTTTCTGTGGGAGGGTTTAAAGCCGTCAATCTCAGGAATCGCCCGAGAGACAATCACAGACATGGCATAGGGCATGTAGTTGATTTCCAAAGTTTCGGAAATGGCCTGCTCTGTGGTGGAACCCACAAGACCCATTATGCCATCGGTATTCACTTTTGGTTTATTCTGTTCCGTTTCTTTTTTCTTACGTGCCATTTGGAACCTCTCTTAGGAAATATCAGCCAAGTCCAGATACCTGGAGCCGTTTTCCGCTATAAAATTCTTCCGTTCGTTCAGTGCATCGCCCAACAGCATATCGAAGTAATGGGATGTGCGCTCAGCATCCTCCGGCATCACTTTGATCAGCCGCCGAGTCTCGGGATTCATGGTAGTCATCCACATCATCTCAGGGTCATTCTCACCAAGACCCTTTGAACGCTGAATGGTAACCTTTTTCCCCTCCAGCTCCTTAAGGATTTGCACCTTTTCCTGTTCATTGTAGGCAAACCAGGTCTTATCCTTACAGGTGATTTCAAACAGGGGGGATTCGGCGATATACACATAACCGTCCCGAATCAGCTTGGGACAGAGTCTGTAAAGCATGGTGAGAATCAGGGTGCGAATCTGGAAGCCGTCCACATCCGCATCGGTACAGATGACAACCTTGTTCCACCGCAGGGAGGAAATATCAAAAGAGCTGAGTTCCTTGGACTTTTTACCTTCCACCTCAACACCGCAACCCAGTACTTTTATCAAATCCGTGATAATGGGAGAAGCAAAAATACGGTTGTAATCCGCCTTCAAGCAGTTGAGAATTTTACCACGGACGGGCATAATGCCTTGGAATTCCGCATCCCGAGAGAGCTTGACGCTACCCAATGCAGAGTCACCCTCCACGATATACAGCTCCCGAATCTCCACATCCTTGCTTCTACAATCCACAAACTTCTGTACTCGGTTGGCAATATCCACCTTGGCAGACAAGTTCTTTTTGATATTACTTCTTGTCTTTTCCGCGGATTCTCTTGCCCGCTTGTTTACCAAAATTTGGTCTGCCGCCCGATCGGCCTCCTGTTTGTTCTCAATAAACCACACCTGGAGCATTTCCTTGAAAAATGCAGTCATAGCCTCTTGTGTGAACTTGGAATTGACAGACTTTTTGGTTTGATTTTCGAAGCAGCCGATTGTGGAAAAACAGTTGGTAACAATCACCAGGCTGTCCTGAATATCCTGAAAAATGATTTTGTTTTCATTCTTGGTGTATTTGTTGGTATCCCGCAAGTGCTTGTCAAAAGCTGCTACAAAGCCGGAGCGCACCGCCTTGTCAGGGCTGCCGCCGTACTCCAGCCAGGATGAGTTGTGATAATACTCTGTGTGGCTGAGCTGCTTGCTAAAGCAAAAAGAGGTGGTGATTTTAAGCTTCATCTCCGGTCTGTTTTCCGCATCCCGGCCACGGCGTTCCGTTTCCCAGTACACCGGCATGGTGAAGGCATTGTCCCCTACCAGCTCCTCAACATACTGACGGATGCCGTCATTGTAGCAGTATTCCTCTTCCTCGAATTTTTTACCCACTTGATTGCGGAATTTGAAGGTGATTCCCTTATTTACCACAGCCTGCCGACGCAGTACATCCCGGTAATATTCAACCGGAATATTGATATCCGTAAATACCTGCTTATCCGGCCGCCAGTGGAACACCGAGCCGGTCCTCTTCCGGTCAACAGGCTCTTTCTTCAATCCGCCCTTATTTCTGCCCTTTTCAAAATGCAAGTCATATCGGAAACCGTCCCGACGTACGGTTGCATCAAAGAATTCCGATGCATACTGCGTAGCACAGGAGCCAAGACCGTTGAGTCCCAGAGAGTATTCATAGTTTTCTCCGTTTTCGCCGTACTTGCCGCCGGCGTACATCTCACAGAATACCAGTTCCCAGTTATAGCGTTTTTCCTTTTCGTTATAATCCACGGGACAGCCACGGCCAAAGTCCTCAACCTCCACAGAGAGATCCTCATACCGGGTGACAATCACAGTATCTCCGTAGCCCTCTCTGGCTTCATCAATGGCGTTTGAGAGGATTTCAAACACCGCATGCTTGCAGCCCTCCAAATCATCCGAGCCGAAAATAACTGCCGGACGTTTGCGTACGCGCTCTTCACCCTTCAGCATGGAAATGCTGGAGTTGCCGTATTGTTCATGTCTGGTTGTTGCCATTCTCGTTACCTGCCGAATCTCATAATTTTCCAAAGATATTATACGAAATTTGTGATGTAAAGTCAACTATAACTACAATATATTGTGTTTCGGTTCTATTGTCCAACCTCGGGACATACTCTGTGGTAAACCGTGGCAGGAGCATCCCTCCTGCAAACAAGGAGGCTGGCTATGGAAAATATGTATGCAAGCATCGCCGCCAGGACCGGCGGCAATATCTATATCGGCGTGGTTGGGCCGGTACGAACCGGCAAATCCACCCTCATCAAACGGATTATGGAGCAAATGGTCATTCCTAACATCCACGAGCCCTACCGAAAGGAAAGAGCACGAGATGAGCTTCCGCAAAGCGGCTCCGGGCGCACAATTATGACCAGTGAGCCAAAATTCGTCCCGGAGGAAGCTGTGGAAATCACCCCCGACGGCACCACCCGTCTACGGGTGCGGATGATTGACTCTGTGGGGTATATGATTGAGGGTGCTGTCGGAGCCGATGAGGACGGTGTACCCCGAATGGTCACTACTCCATGGTACGACTATGAAATCCCCATGACAGATGCGGCTGAGCTGGGCACCAAAAAAGTGATGCAGGAACACTGCACCATTGGGTTGGTCGTTACCACAGACGGAACTATCACAGATATCCCAAGAGGCGACTATGTGCAGGCTGAGCGGCGCGCAATTGAGGATATGCAAAAAACCGGCAAACCGTTTCTTGTGATTATCAACAGCCAAAATCCCCACGGCGAGGCCGCAAAAGAGGTACAGCAATCCATTTTGCAGAATTTTGGCATTGAGGCAATGATTGCAGATTGTCAAGCGCTGGACAGTGATGATATCGCAGATTTGCTGCAAAAGCTATTGTATTGTTTCCCGATTCAGCAGCTGTGCGTCCATCTGCCCCGCTGGATGGATGCATTGGAAAATGACCACCCCGTGAAGGCTGCACTGTATCAAGCACTTCTGTCATACTTTGGAGAAATTGCCACACTTGCTCAGGCAGATACCGCTCTTTCAAAACTCAAAGACTTGGAGTCCGTACTGGACTATTCCCTCCGGGATGTGGATTTGGCCTCCGGTACCGTGTGCTGTGCACTGAATTTCCCGGAGACTCTGTTCTACGAGATTCTCAGCAACAAAGCCGGACTGCCCATTGAAGATGATGCCCAGCTATTGTCACTTTTAACAGAGCTTTCTGCAATAAAATCAGAATACGACAGAATCTCCGATGCGCTGTCCTCCGCGAAAGCCACCGGCTACGGTATTGTGATGCCCGATGCAGACCAAATGACTCTGCAGACACCGGAGGTTGTCCGAAAGGGCGGTGCATTTGGAGTAAAACTGAAAGCAGGCGCTCCTTCCATTCATATGATTCGGGTGGACATTGACACAGAAATCAGTCCCATGGTGGGTGGCGAACAACAGTCTCAGGATTTGATCTCTTACCTATCCTCCGAGGATCCCGACAAGCTGTGGCAAAGCAATATTTTCGGAAAATCCGTCTATACTCTGATCCAAGACGGTCTTACATCCAAATTGGTTCGCACACCTGAGGAAGTAAGAGAGAAGTTCCGGGGTACACTGACACGCATTGTCAATGAGGGCGCGACAGGTCTTATTTGCTTAATTCTATAACAAAAAACAGGGTGCACAAGCGGTACTGTTCTTAGCGGAGAAATCACAAAATATTTTTCTAACACACGGTAGGGGCGAACTGCGTTCGCCCGCGGGCGTTCACAGAACGCCCCTACGGATAAAATGCGATGCAATAAACAAAGATTAACCCCGACAGATTTTAAGGTCTGTCGGGGTATCTTGTATGTTCTACTTGAATTGATCAAAGCTCATTCCAGTCGATTTGGACATCCTGTCCCCAACTGTCCGAACCGTAGCATTTGAGAGATTTGCTATTAGCACACTTCTTTTCCGAATAGTTAATGACAATTTGCAAGTCTCCAACACAAACTTTTGCGCAGTTATTTTCATCGAATTCAACTATGTATTCTGCGCCTTTCAAAAATTTAGGATGGCAAAGCGGAATAGCGCACAAAATATTGTAATTGCTATCTGTGCCATACACACAAACAACCTGCGGTTCTTTTTCTACAACAATTCCTCTTTCCCCCTCACTAAACATTTGCACCTTTTTTCCAAACAAACTAAACTTGAATGTGTATTTCATTTTGTTTCCTCCTTTTGGAAATGTTTATTAAAACTCTGTTTTATTGCCAGTTTCGCGTTTGTATTACAAACGCATCAGGCAAAGCCCATACCCCTTTGTAGGGCGGGGGTTTACTCCCGCCGCCTTCTCGATATAACGGGGTGTTACGGTGGGAGCAAGCCCCCGCCCTACGATGTAATATCATTATAATACAAATCGGCAGAGAAAACAAGTTTCTCTGCCGAAGTTTTTGTGCTGCCAATTCTCCGCTAAGAATGCAGAGAGAAATGTGCACCCTGTTTTTTGTATTTTTCCCTTTACCTATGGGAAATAATATGCTATCATAAAAGATAACATATAATTTGGGATAAGGAGGGTATGTCCATGAAACTGTCGCAGCTTGCAAACCGAAAATGGAATTATACTGCACTCTCCTTCGCCTTCCCGTTTTTGGGAATTTTATGCATCATGATCATCGGTCAGTATAGTCCCTTTGGTCAGTATTCTATGCTCTACTCGGATATGTACCATCAGTATTATCCTTTCTTCAAAGAGTTTCGTCGTGCTCTGCTGTCAGGGGATTCCTTGCTATACAACTGGAGTGTCGGTTTGGGATTGGATTATCTGGGACTGTATTCCTATTATCTTGCTTCTCCCTTGAATCTTTTGAGCGTACTGATCCCGGAACCGTGGCTGCTTGGCTATTTCTCTTTGCTGGTACCCATCAAGTTGGGACTGGCCAGCATGTTCTTCGGCATTTTTCTTAAGAAAATTTTTGGCAAATATGATCTTTCCATCCCTCTGTTCGGCAGCTTCTACGGTTTGTGTGCCTGGGCACTGGGTTATCAATGGAATGTGATGTGGCTGGATGCCTTTGCCCTACTTCCTCTTGTGACACTGGGTATGATCAGTCTTGTAAAAGACAAAAAGTTTGTCCTTTACACACTAACGCTTTTCCTGTCCGTTTATGCCAATTACTACATTGGCTTGTTCACTTGTATTTTTATTTTCTTGGCATTTTTCTGCTATGAAATCTGCCGTTGGCAGGGCTTTGTTAAATTCTTCAAAGACCTGTTCCGCATTGCAGCCTTCTCTTTGCTCGCAATCGGCATGACAGCGATTCTATCCTTGCCTACTCTTGCTGCTCTTCAAAACACCCAGTCCAGTGTTAACAAATTCCCGGAAGGGTTCAGGCTGAACATGACAAGCGAGCATAACTGGAAGGGTTTGCTCCAAACCATGGTGAAAGTTGCCGGCAACATGAATGGCGGCATTACACCGACCTTTAAAGAGGGTCTGCCTAATCTCTATTGCGGTGTTTTCACCACTGTTTTGTCATTTCTCTACCTGCTCTGCCGGCAGGTACGTTTGCGTGACAAAATTTGTGCTGTCCTGTTACTGATTCTGTTCAATGTCAGCTTTATTATTCGGCAGTTGGACTATATTTGGCACGGTTTCCACTTCACCAATATGATTCCCTACCGTTTTAGTTTCCTTTATAGCTTTGTCATGCTATATATGGCCTACAATGCGTGGATAAACCGGAAAAATTTCCGGCTTTGGCAGGTAATTATAACAACCATTGCGGTCATCGGCATTCTGCTTAGCTATGAGAATTTGAAAGACATTGTCTTTTGGGCCTACAACGGCGTCCTGTTGATTCTGTATGTAACCGCTCTTATCTGCTACTGTACCTTCCGCCGGATTCCTTCTTACACCGATACGGAACGATTGCATACCTATCGACAGAAACGTGCCGTCCGCAAGGGCATTTGCAGTATTGCAATGCTTGGTATCATGGCAACCGAGCTGGTTCTGAATATTGTAAATTTCGGTGTATCTTTCCCATGCACCAATGTTTCCAATTATCCCAGAGGTACCACCTTCTCCGCCGAGGTTTTTCGCCATATGGAGCAGCGGGAAAAGGACAACCCTTTCTACCGCGCAGAGGTTACACATACACAAACCTTCAACGACGGCGCCTTAAACGGCTACAACGGTATCACAACCTTTACAAGCTCCGCCAATGTTAAGGTAACGGAATTTATGCAGGCGTTTGGCTACGGTGCCAAGAACACCTACAATCGGTACAGCTTTGAGGAGAGCTCTCCCGTGGCAAATCTCTTCTTGGGACTCAAATATATGCTTGCGCGGGACGGAAAGGTGGAAGAAACCCCCTATTTTGATGACGTTTTCAGCAGCGGAGATGTGCATTTGCTGGAAAATAACGCCTATCTGCCATTAGGTTTTCTTGCTAATACAGCGCTCATGAACGTTGATTTCACACAAAAAACGCTTAACCGTTTTGAATTTCAAAATGAGTTGATGCGTCAAGCTACCGGTTTGGAGCAAGATGTTTGGTATATTCTTCCCGGAAACAACCTCAATATCAGCTCCAACGGTCCCTCATTTACACCCAGACCGGCCTCCGGCTACTGCGCATATTCCACCAACAGCAACAACTCCGGTATCGTTTCTTACAGCTACACCTCTACCCGCGAAGGCCTTATGTGCGTTAATCTGGAGCTTTCCAATCGCAACAGTTTTTCCTTATGGATCAACGGTACCGAGCTTTACAACGAAACCTACAGCCTTCCCCAGATGCTTTCCGTCTGCACGGTAAGACCCGGGGATGTGGTGGAAGTGAAGATGAACTGCAAAAAGAATGAGAACGGCACTTTTCGCATCAGTGCAGCTGTATTGGACGAATCACTGTTCCGCCAGGGATATAACATTCTTGCAGATTCCGTTTTGAATGTGACTAAATTCAACAACACGAAGATTGAAGGCACTATTGATTGCCATCGCGATGGCATACTGTATACCTCCATCCCCCAAAACGGCAACTGGTATGCTTATGTGGATGATGCACCTGCCGAAACTGTCAGCATCGGCAATGTCATGGTGGGACTTTTGATGACCGAAGGAACGCACAATGTCCGCTTTGTTTATCGCAACAGCGCTTTTGCTTTGGGATGGAAAATAACCTTTGCGTGCGTCGTAGTATTTGGTGCTGCTTATCTCTTGATATATCAACCCTCCTTCCGCCGCAAAAAAGGCAAGTATGAACGTTAAACCAGCGAAAAAACCACATTTTTGCGTAAAAATCTAAAAATCCATTGATGCAGTCACACCCCCGGCTATGCCG
>JBGVPJ010000081.1:0-15024 GCA_045126955.1 Faecousia sp. | reverse complement strand
ATCATAGTCATACGAGCAGAAGACTCAGCCAGGATAGCATCGACCTCTTCCTGAGTCATAACACCGGCCTCGATCAGGCTGTTGGGATAAGCGACGATGGGGTCAACTTCCTTCCAGGCATCGATCTCTTCCTTGGTGCGGTAAGCATTCTGGTCGGAGACGGAGTGGCCGGAGAAGCGGTAGGTCAGAGTTTCCAGCATGACAGGACCCTGGCCGTTGCGCAGCAGCTCCAGCTTACGCTCCATGGCATCAATCACTGCCAAGGGGTTGAAGCCGTCAACAGTCTCAGCATGGAACTGAGTGGGGCTGACACCGGAAGCGATACGGGACATGCAGCCCTGGCCCATGGTTTCGCCACGAGTCTGGTCGCCCATACCGTAGGAGTTGTTGAAGATATTGTACAGGATGGGCATACCATCGGTATGGGACTCCCACAGGGTCTTGTACTGATCCATTGCTGCAAAGTTCAGAGCTTCCCAAACAGGACCGCGAGCCATGGAAGCGTCACCGACGTTACATACGACGATGCCCTTCTTGTCGTTAACCTTCTTGAACAGAGCTGCGCCGGTGGAAATGGTGCCGGAACCGCCAACGATTGCGTTGTTGGGGTAGATACCGAAGGGCAGGAAGAATGCGTGCATGGAGCCGCCCATGCCCAAGTGGAAACCGGTCTCACGTGCAAAGATTTCGGACAGTGTGCCGTACAGGATGAAGCGGATAGCCAGATCCTTAACATCCTTGTGACCGCCAATCTTCTGGGTAGCGCGCAGGCACTTGCCTTCCAGGAAGTTCTCCATGACGTTCATCAGCTGCTCGTCGGACATCTTCTGGATTGTGGACAGAGCCTTAGCAAGAATTTCGGAGTGAGAACGGTGGGAGCCGAAAGCGAAGTCGTTCTCGTCCAGCAGGTAGGCCTGGCCAACGCAGGCTGCTTCCTGACCGATGGACAGGTGGGCGGGGCCGGGATAGGTATGGTCAATGCCGTTGTAGCCGCCCTGGGTCTTAATCTGGTTCAGCATGGTTTCGAACTCACGCAGAACGGTCATGTCACGGAAGATGCGAATCAGGTCTTCCTTGGTATATTTACCGGATTTCAGCTCTTCCTTTACAGTCTTGTTGTACTGGTTTACGGGAATGTCGTTGAAGGTGACCTTGCCAGGCTCTCTAACCTTAACAGGATCCACATACAAACTCTTAGGCATATTTTATTTCCTCCTTAAATATGGAAAATTGCTTCTCGAATAATCTCTGCAACAGTGGGATGCGGGAACACCAACTTTTTAAGTCTTTCGGGATTCAGTTCCGTATCCACCATCATGGTTGCAGTCATGATGATTTCAGAGGCATAGGAGCCAACCATGTGGCAACCCACCAAACGGTTGCGATCGGTATCCACCACCAGCTTGATAAAGCCCTTTCCGCCATTGGTCTCTGCCAAATAACGGCCGGCATAAGACATGGGGAGCTTTACTTCCTTCACATTCATGCCCAGCTTTTCTGCACCTTCCTTGCTGTGACCCACAGAGGCCACCTCCGGATCGGTGTAAATGACCGCAGGAATCACATCATAGCGCATCTCGTCGGCCTTGCCCAGCATGTGGTTGACAGCAACCTCAGCCTCACGGTAAGCGGTGTGGGCTAGCATAGATTTGCCGTTGCAGTCACCGATGGCGTACACATTCTGCACGGTTGTGCACATGTGACGGTCTGTGACGATGGCCGCCCGGTCCATCTGGAGGCCCAAGGTTTCCAAGCCGATACCCGCGGTGGCAGGACGGCGGCCTGCAGAAAGCAGAACCTTATCGCAGGAAATCTCCTTCTTCTCACCGTTTTCTTCATAAACAACGGAGGAAGCCTTCACCTCCAGCACCTTGCTGGAGAGCTTAAAGGTCATACCCCGCTTTTCAAAGGCATCCGTAAGGACCTTGCAAATCTCCGGGTCGGTAGCGCCGGCAATTTTGGGCATCATCTCAATGACCGTTACGGCTACGCCCACACTGGCAAAGTAGTAGGCCATTTCCAAACCGATGACACCGCCGCCGATAACCACCAGATTCTTAGGCAGTGCGGTCAAATCCAGCACTTCACGGTTGGTAACCACAAAGCCGGCAGCCAAGCCTTCCTTCAGTCCGGGCACGGGCGGAACCACAGTTTCGGAGCCGCTGGCGATGGCCAGACGGCGTCCGGTATAAGTCGTTCCGTTCGCCTGCACTGCAAAGCCATTTTCATCGCGGCCGGCGATCATCGCCTCGCCGGTAATCACAGTGACCTTATTGGCGCTCATAGTAGCACCTACACCGGAAACCAGTGTCTTCACAACTTTATTCTTCCGCGCTACCACCTTGGCATGGTCAAAGGTGACGCCTGTGGTGGTAACACCAAATTCTTCACTTTCGGTGGCATGACGATACATCTTGGAAGAGTTCAGCAGAGTCTTAGTGGGGATGCAGCCCTCATTCAGACAGGTGCCGCCCAGCGCTCTTTTCTCAAACAAAGCAACCTTCATGCCGCCTTGGGCAGCTCTTTCGGCGCACAGATAACCGCCGGGACCGCCACCCACAACCAGTAAATCAAACAGTTCCATACTTTAACTCCTTACTTGGACAGCAGAACGGTGAAGTTCTCCAGATTGAAGCCCAGCTCCTTTTGGAACTTAGCAGCGGGGGTGCCGTCCACAGCACGGTGGTCATAGGTCAGACTCAAGCCCATAGCCGGGTACAGCTCAATACCGCCATCCTTACCCTTACGCACACGGTCGATGGTGCCGCAGACGCCCAAAATACCGGTCTGAGGAGGATTGATAACGGGGGTAAAGGACTCAACACCCATGTTGCCCAAATTGGAAACGGTGAAGGAACCGCCGGACAGCTTGTCCGGGCTGATAGCACCGTCGCGGCACTCAGCAGCCAGTTCCTTAACAGCCTTGGAAATCTCCAGCAGGCTCATCTCGTCTGCATGACGGATGGTGGGAACCATCAGACCGCGGGGCGTATCCACAGCAACACCCAGGTTGACATGGTTGAAAATGCGGATGTTGTTGTCATCCAGCATATTGGCGTTCAAATCGGGGTAGTTAAGCAGGGTACGGGAAACAGCATACAGCACGATGTCACCCAAGGTAATGCCTGCATACTCGCCGCCGGCGGCCTTCAAAGCCTTCCGGTAGTTGAGAATTGCGGTTGCGTCGAAGGAGGTGTTGTGAGTCAGCTGAGCCATGGTGTGCAGGGAGGTAGTCATGGACTTGCTGATTGCACGGCGGATACCGCTGAACTTCACGTCCTTGTACTCGGCAACGGTTTCCACGGCGGGAGCGGCGGCCACAGGTGCGGCGGCCACAGGTGCGGGTGCAGCAGGGGCGGCAGCCACAGGTGCGGCGGCCACAGGTGCGGCGGCAACCACAGGAGGATGTGCCATCAGCTCACGCACATCACGCTCGATGATACGGCCGTTGGGGCCGGTACCGGTTGCCAAGGTGGCATCCACGCCGGCAGTAGCAGCCAGCTTCTTTGCTCTGGGAGAAACAGCAGCACCAGCCTTTGCAGCAGGTGCGGCAGGTGCAGCAGCGCCGCCGGCAACGCCGATGGTGCACACGGCATCCAGACAGGGAACCTCGTCACCGGCCTCATGGAGAATCTCCAGGATGGTACCGGTAGCGGTGGACTCGCACTCGAAGGAGGCCTTGTCGGTCTCGTAGGTAAACAGGATGTCGCCTTCCTTAACGGAGTCGCCAACCTTCTTCAGCCACTGGCCGATGATACAGCTTTCCACGGTGATACCGGCCTTGGGCATAATAACGGTCTGAGCACCGGCAGCTGCAGGTGCAGGTGCAGCTTCGGCAGCAGGAGCAGCCTCAGCAGGAGCAGCCTCGGCAACAGCGGGAGTACCGCCAATGCCCTTCAGACAATCCGTGGGTTCGCCGTGGGGGCCAACAGCACAGACATTCTGCAGGCAGGGAACTTCGTCACCGGCCTCATAGAAAATAGCCAGCAGTTCGCCTTCTTCGGTGGACTCGCACTCGAAGGAGGCCTTGTCGGTCTCGTAGGTGAACAGGATGTCGCCAACCTTAATCTGGTCGCCAACATTCTTCAGCCACTGGCCGATGATGCAGCTCTCTACGGTGATGCCAGCCTTGGGCATCAGAACGCCACGAGCCTTGGTGGCCACGGCGGCAGGAGCGGCGGCGGGTGCATCGGCAGCAGGAGCTGCTGCGGGAGCCTCTGCGGGTGCATCGGCTGCGGAACCGCCCTTCAGAGCGGAGGTGTCTTCGCCGGGGTTACCGACGGCACAGACGTTTACAAGGCAGGGAACCTCGTCGCCCTCTTCATAGAAGATGTCGAGCAGGGTGCCTGCTGCGGTGGATTCACACTCAAAGCTGGCCTTGTCGGTTTCATAGGTGAACAGAACGTCGCCGACGTTAACGCTGTCGCCAACCTTCTTCATCCACTGACCGATGATACAGCTTTCTACGGTGATACCCGCCTTGGGCATAATTACTGCGTTTGCCAAAGGGATTTCCTCCTTTAATTTCGAGGGCAATGGCACTTCTTAGATTACGTCAAGTATCCAAAGCCCCCTATTGTTATAGCTTGTTAATTATAACACTTACTTGCTGCTCTCGTCAATAGGTATTTACCACAAAAGTGATAATACCGAACCGCGCCATTCTAGGCAGGATTCGGTATTGGCTTATAATAGCTTAAGACCCGCTTCCTTTGCCGCCGCACGAAAAGCATCCGGCATAGGCTTGTCTGAAATCAAATAGTCCACATCAGACAGCTTGGCAAAAGTATAGGGCATCAGGCATTTGAGCTTATCATGACTGCACATCACCACACTGGTGCGTGCTTTTTGAATGACCAGCCGCTTTACCAGCATATCGCTCTCCGTGCCGCAGGTGAAACCCGCCTCCATGCTACAGCCGGATACGCCGATAAAGGCCATATCGATGTTGATTTTCTCCAGCATCTCCAAAGTATTTTGCCCGGAAAGAGCCAGATTTTTCCGATTAATGGTGCCGCAGCACAGGGTAACTACCGGATTATGGAGTCTGCACAGCTCCAAAGCAATACTGGGGCCGGTGGTAATAATATTCAGATTCATATCCGGCAGGCTTCTTGCTAACATCAAATTGGTAGTACTGGCATCCAAAAATACAGAGCTGTGGGGTTGGAGAAGTTCCATAGCCTTCTGTGCAATAGCCAACTTCCCGCTGTTGTTCTCCCCTATCCGCACATTGAACTCCGGGTCACCGCTATGGCGCACTGACTTGGCACCTCCCCGGAATTTTACCACTGCACCTGCCTCTGTTAAAGCATCCAAATCTCTGTGGACGGTCATTAAGGATACCTCAGGAAACAGCGCCAGCAGTTCTTTAATTGTAACTACTTTTTTCTGTTCAATATAGGCTTTCATTTTATCCAGTCGAATTTGATTCATCGTGGCACCTCGAATGTTACAACATTGTTTTAATATAACAAATATAACATCAATACACAAGAAATGTCAAGAGAAATTAACAAAAATATCATTGACGAATGGCACTCTCTATTTTATAATAACCCCGAACCTATTTCAGAAAGGCGAATCTATGATTACCAAATTACAAATTTACGAAAGCAAAGGCCTCGATCCCCATGTTAATCTGGCTACAGAAAAGCATTTGATGGACATCACCCAACCGGGCACCTGTTTGCTTTACCTGTGGCAGAATCAAAATACCGTGGTAATTGGAAAAAACCAAAATGCATGGTTGGAATGCCGTACCTCCCTTTTGGAGCAAGAGGGCGGTGTGCTTGCGCGGCGGCTATCCGGCGGCGGCGCTGTATTCCATGATTTGGGCAACCTGAATTTCACCTTTATCATGTGCAAAGAGGACTATGATTTGGACAGACAATTGTCAGTCATTCAGAAGGCCTGCAGCTTTGCCGGTATCGTTGCCGAAAAATCCGGCCGCAATGATTTGTTGGCCGACGGCAGGAAGTTCTCCGGCAATGCTTTCTATCAAAACAAAACCCACGCTTATCATCACGGCACACTCATGGTGGATGTTGACCGAGAGAAGCTGGGCAGATACCTTAGTCCTCCTAAGGCCAAGCTGGAAGCAAAGGGGGTTTCCTCCGTCCGGTCTCGGGTGGTAAATCTAAAGGAGCTGTCACCTTCCCTAACCATTGATATTTTGAAGCAGTATATGGTCACAGCATTTTGCGATGTTTACGGCATGGATGCCTCTCCGGTGGTGCTGGACGAGGAAGATATAATCGAAATTGACCGTCTACAGGCAGAGTATGGCACATGGGAATACCTTTACGGAACGCCCCTTTCCTTCACCTTCCAGTGCGAAAGCCATTTCCCATGGGGGTACATTCAGCTACAGCTGAATGCCAAGGATGGCATAATTACAGGCGCAAAGCTCTACTCCGATGCCATGGACTGGTCGTTACCGGAAACGGTGGAAACCGCTCTAATCGGCTGTCGATTTGAAACCGTCTCTATGCAGACCGCCCTCCAAAATGCATCCCTGGCGCCGGCTATATGCACGGACCTGTGCAATCTGTTAACTGAGCAATCTTTATAAAAAAGCGCCCTGCAGTGCAACACTCTGCAGGGCATCTTTCTGCAAAAAGGGTGCGTTTACACGCACCCTTTTTATGCTTTTCGGTTGTCTAAAAGCCTTTGGATTTCCTCCAGCTGCTCCGGGGTGATATCCCCCTTTTTCAAAAGAGCATCAAACAATCGATTCATCGAAATCGACTAAACGGGAATTTGATCATTAAGAGGCAGGCACAAGACTGTTGCCCATGTACTTTTTTAAAATTTCTCTGTTTGCTTCCAAATCCGGCACCAGAACACTCATACCTCGAATCGTCGCATACTTGAAGGTACCATCAGCAGGAAGGCGCTGCGTGTTAACCTTCAGATTACCAAGTACCGGCAATACATCCAATAACAACTTCAAAATTTCCCGATTGCTCAGGTCCGTAGTAAGCATGGGCAGAGCCTTTGTCATCAAATTCTGTAATTGCACCAAATTCATAGACTTACACTTCTCAAACAAAGCGCTGACTATCTTTCTCTGCCGCTCCGTACGGGAAAAGTCACCGTTACCTGTAGAACGATTCCGAGCATACGTCAAAGCCGCTTCTCCATTCAGCAGATTCTTTCCTGTGCGCACCTTATGACCATTGTTGTTCAGGTGGTTTGCTTCAGATTTGGTCAGTTCAATCTCCACGCCGCCTACCAAATCAATGATATCAATAAAGCCGTCAAAATCCACTTCAAAGTTTCCGTCCACATGGATGCCAAAATTGGTTTCCAGGCACTTATCCAGCAACTTCATGCCGCCCAACTTATAGCAAACATTGATCCGGTTGTCTTGATAACCGGGGATGGGCACATACATATCCCGCATAAAGGAGGTCACCGTGAGCTCTTGGGTTTGCGTATTGACAGTACACAAGATCATCACATCAGAGCGAGAACGGACCTCTCCGGGGCGACGGTCCTGGCCAATCAGCATAATGTTAATAATATGCTCTTTCGGTTCCACCGGTTCCGTATTTGGCACCCACACCACGTCATCGGGGTCAATGGTTTCACCGGTGAAGTCCGGGTTCGACGGCTCCGTCTCGTTATTTATAAAATCCTGATAATCATCCGACGACATAGTGCTGTCGTCCGGATTTTTATTAATCAGATTCAGCATGTATTCCGTATATATGGTGCCCGCTACCAACGCCACCAAAATCACCGCCAGCACAACACACAGTACAATCAATAATGTACGTTTCACCAAGGCGGAATTTTTTATCTTTTTCACAACAAATCCCCCTGCTAAAGGAACTTCCTCGAGTGACATGTTGTGTCACTCGCCCGAGAAAATTCGTATATTTTTATTCTTAACCAATACCAAAAAACGGTCCAAAGTAATCGTCAAACCAGTTTTTAAAAGGGTCTGCGTTGGGTGTGGACGGTGTTTCATCCAGAGTGGGCTCCTGATTTTCTACCGGCCTTTCATCCAAAACAATTGTCAAATACACCCGTTTGCCGGAACGGAACACCGTGATAGAAGTGCTGTCTCCGGCTTCAAAACGGCGGAGCATCCGGGTCAGTGTGGTAACAGAATCCACATCATAGCCGCCAATGTTGATAATAATATCACCCGCATGAACACCCGCTCTGTCCGCGGCAAGGCCCTTTGTCACCTCTGTCACATAGGCACCGGCAGGCAGGCCGTAGGACTGGGCATTGGCATCCACATCCCGTACCATGACACCTAAGTAAGCACCGGTTACATAGCCGAATTCCTTCAAGTCAGAAATAATACCGACCACATCGTCTGTAGGAATCGCAAAACCCAAGCCTTCAATCGATGCACCGGAACCGCTATTGCCGGAGACCTTGGCAGTGATAATACCAACCACTTCCCCGTTCATATTGAACAAAGGGCCACCGGAATTGCCGGAGTTAATAGCGGCATCCGTCTGAAGCATGTTAATAACGGAACCGTCAGTATTCACAACTCGATCCTTTGCACTGATATAGCCTACCGTCAAAGTAGATATCAACTCACCCAGAGGATTGCCGATGGCTGCCACCTGGTCACCTACCAAAAGCTTATCACTGCTACCCAAAACAGCAAACGGCAAATTCTGCCCTTCAATTTTCAACACAGCTACATCGTTGGTAGATTCGTAGCCAACTACCTTCGCCTTATAGGAATCGCCCTTGTATGTGTTTACAGTCACTTGGGTAGCGCCCTCGATAACATGGTAGTTAGTAACAATATAGCCGTCTGCAGAAATGATAAAACCGGAACCAGAACCTTCGCCATAACCCTGTGAGGTTTCGTATCGACTGTTAATTGCCACCACAGCCTGCACATTCTTTGCATACACCTGACCGGGTGTCATAGGTCCCTGGACAGGCGCCTGAGAAGAGCCATGGTTGTTGGATTCCGAATAAAGCTGTTCCAATGCGGCAAATTTATCATCCATAGCCGCTTCCATCAGCGCAATCCGATTCTGCCAGATAGCACCTACGCCGATTGCAGTACCGGAACAGCAAGCAACCAACAATACAATTGCCACCACAGCCTTCCAGCCTCGTTTGCCTTTTTTTGCTTTTGGCGCTTGCTCATGCACCGAGGCCTGAACCTCGGGCGCAACATAAGCACATTCATAGGGGGAGTCTGCATAGGGTGATCGCTTTGCGGCCTGGTGGGTAAATTCATTTTCATATGTATCCATAAAATACGCTCCTGTCCCGGTTTTTCTGCTAGAATACACCATAGGTATGAAAAAACTGTGTCCAATCGTAAGAATAGATGATTTTGTATAGATATCATATCACATTCCTATTCTTCGTCAAGAACAAACAAGAATTTTGCAGAATTTATGCCTTTTAGGCGCCTTCCTATAAGAGCAGTGCCCCGGAGGAAGTTTTCATTATCGGCCAGTATACGCCAGCGGCTTTGTCAAGTATTGCTCCCATGCATAATTCTCGGTGCTCTTTTCCAAACCATAAGCCTCACGAATACCTTTGCAGAGCCGCAAAAGCTTTGCTTGCATAGTAGCCGACTTGAACATATCCGCATTATTTTCCAGCATTGCGTGATAGAACACCCGGCACCTATCCTCATGGGGATAGCTCATTGCCAAGGCATCCGTAAATGCTTGATTCTCCCCTGTAAGGTATTCAGATTTTTCATTCACATCATAATTATAGGCATAGTAAAATCCTTCCGGATTCAATTGGTTCCAAGTATCATAATCCCGGCTGTTACCCAGTACATGGCTGTCAATCGGATATGCTACGCCTTGATATAGAGAGCGGTCCGCATCCTCCGCAGCAGAAATTATAATGTGGCAATTTCCATCCTTCCAAAATTGCACCCACGGTTGACCGCCCTCAATGCTCCGTACCAAGGCGATACGAATTGTTTTTCCGTCTACGGTATTCTTAAGGAAGTTCTTCGGAAAACGAGACAGTGCAGTTTCCATTTGGTTCAGCATGGCGGAAATAATCTCCGTATGATATTCCGCGGTCGCTTTATAGCTACCGGTGTTCTTCACCGCATCATTCCAAATGGTCAGTGTGATTTTGTATTTTTTCTCCAGAGCATCCGCCTGTGCCCGACACTGGGCAAGGCCCTGGACATCCGGATCTTCTGCAGTGTAAAGCTTGCCAATATGGATCGTATCGTCCATCACCGGCGTGTCGGCAATATTCCAGCGAAATAGGGTCTGCCCAGCCTCTTTTCCGTCCTCAGCCAATATCCAAATGTATTCATCATCACTGCAGAAATTCAACGGTGAATAAATGCCCGGCAGTTTCACACGAGCGGTACACTTACCGATTCCCAAATTATAGAAAGCAAGTTCCAAACCGTCCACCGTTTCCACATAATCGATTACACCATTCATAGCCAGCAGGACTGCACGACCGCTAAGATACTCACCGGTGGGCTGTGGTGCCAAAAAGCACTGGGGAGCTCCGTTCCGTGTTCCGAATATGGACTGCTGTAAAGAACCATCCAAGCGATGGATAAAATAATTCTCGCCATGGGTCTGCATTTCAAAAATTCCGCTCTCATTGCTCAGTGTTTGACCGGTAACGGCGGAAATGTAAGCAACTTGCGCGTTGTTATTATCATCAACAGTTTGGCAGGACAGCACCGAACCGTCAAAGTAAGCACCAAGCAGTATCTGAGTGCTCATACTTTGTTGCCGCAGCAATCGGGAAATGCCGGTGTTGATATGTAATGCTCGAATTTCCTTGCCAGTAGAGTAATAAACCTCATTGCGAGCGAGGCTGGTCAAGGGCGTTCCCACGATATCCTCCGGCAACTGCAGCTCGGCTAAGCTTTGCAGCTGCGGGTTGAGAATAACCACCTGTCGAGTATTGGGCAAATAATAGGCGATACCGATAGCTGCCGTATCCATTACCGAGATTGGCGCATTCTCATCTATTTGCAATTTGGCAGTGACTTTGCCTTTATCTCCGGACAAAACCAGCAGTTCGCTCTCCCCTACCACCAAAAAATTGGTGCCAATCGTATAAAGGCCGATACAGTTATCCATTGCCAGCGAATAGGTGCGAACTGCTCCGCCGGTCAGCTGTTCTATGGTGCTGTTCGGTACATACAATTCCGGCGGTTCTGTTTGTTGAGTTGCGGCGGTGCTCCCTTCAGTGGTTTCATCGGGTAACGGCCGCACAGCACACCCTGTGAGCAACAGTATTGCCATCAAAAATAGCATAATTTGTTTCATTTACTGTCTCCTTGCAAGCGTATAGTCGTCTCCCTTGCGATAATACGGACATCGGGATTTGGGGTTGGTGTACAGCCGATACAGCTCATCCTCGTCCAACTCCATCTTGCAGTAATATTCGTCCCATTCCTCGTCATAGTCAAAGTGCCAACAGGTTTCGCATTCGTTTTCCATAAATGCGCCTCCTAAAACGATAAGTTTTTCAGGTAAGCATCCACATCAAAGGGGCGGATTTTCTCATCCTTTCGCAGGTAAAGAGGGTGATGCGGATGTCCTTTCTTGCTGGTGCGTCCGGCGCAGTACCAGCTTGCCCCGTACGCCTCGCCCACCGCCAGCATATCCTGTAGGCATTGGGGCAAGTAGGCCCGCTTTTCAATAATCGTACCCCAAGCCGCCCAAACAGCAGGCTTTGGAGAAATAGAGAGTACATAGCGAAACGCCTCCAAATTCTCCCGATGCAGCTGCAGGTTACAGTGTTGCTCCATGGTATCAGGGTCGGTGGCACGCTGGGCGTAGACATTAAACATAATAAAGCTGTCAAAGCCGTTGCCCAAAGCAATGCGCTCCACGGATTTTAAGGTATTGTCCAAATCCCCCGGCCGGGCAGTAGAGGGATTGATTCCGATGCAAATCAGGGGGTTCTTTCCCCGAGTGCCCAATATGTACCGATACTCGGAATAGAAATTGGGCGCATATAGCCATTTGGTAATATCGTACTCATCGCTGGGTGTATTGGCGGCTTGCAACGCCTGTCGGAAGGTCACAAGCTCCAACTGATCGGTGGTTACGGAAGGAATATGCATACTTTAACCCTCCACAGGCGGAAACCAACAGCTGTTGTCCGGGTCATGGAAGCAACACGCCTCCTTGGTACAGCCATTCTGCCGGCACCAGCTTTCAAAGGCATGGTCCAAAAAAGGATATACGCCCACCATAGTGCTTTGCAGCTGTAACACATTGCCGTCCGACAGATGCAGTTCAATCAAGATATGGCCCTGGTTATTATAAAGCTGCTGGGCCTTAATATCCTTATATGCATAGGCTTTGTCGGGTTTTCCAAAGGTAGCCAAAAGAAAGCTATCCTCGTCATAGAATACACCGAAAGTCATGTAGTACACCACAAGGCAAGCGCCGGTAAGCACCAGAACACCGCCACCCACACTCAAAACCCAGTTTTTCTCGCTGTCGATACCCATGAACACGGCGGCAATTCCCAACACCGCCAGCACCAAACCCATAGAGCCATAACGCTTATTCAGTCTTACAGACAGACCGCTTCTGTGTTGGGTCTGAGAACGAAAGAGCTTCACAAAACCCTTATCAATCAAATAGCACAGACCAAACACCGCTGCAGCGATTAAAATAACGGCAAGATACTCCATTTTTTCTCCATTCTATGCCCAAAGCACAACATCCACCGGGATGTCATATTCCTCCACAGGCAAATTCTCCACCATTTGGAACTCATAACACAAGGCCAATGTGGGATGATTTGGCTCCTGTGCCAAAAAGCGGTCATAGAAGCCGCCGCCGTAACCTATTCGATCCCCTTTTTTTGTAAAAGCAAGTCCGGGCATCAGCACCAGTGCCGTTTCATCCTCCGCTACAGGGCCGTCGGCTATGGGTTCCGGGATGCCCGCATAGCCTTTTGCCACAGCGGACATATCCTCTATGTAGATAAAACGCATGGTATCCCCATAAACCTTGGGAACCGCCACCCGTTTACCGTCCTTCAACGCCTGTTCCAGCATAGGGACTGTGCGCACCTCTTGATTGTAGGGCAGGTAGCCATAAATGGTCTTGGCACTTTGGTACGCCTTTGATGCCACAAACAGCGCACCCAGCTTTTCACTGCGCAGCACAATCTCCTGCTCTGTCATAGCGCGCTTCTTCTCCCGAATCTCCCGACGCAGTACGGTTTTATCCATTATCTGTCTCCCTAGACTTGTTTCCGAAACATACGGAACCACAGAAATACGGCCAGCTGACCGGGCACACCCAGCAACAACAGCTTCCAAACATTCACATGAGCAAACAACAAAAGGGACATATACAAGCTCAAAAGAGCGCCCCACATAATAATGGAAATCAAAGTCTTATTCCAGCGAAAATCATGCCAGGCAGACAGAAGGCTCAGCATAACGATGGCATTGGCAGGGATGGCATAGATGAAGGCCATCCAGCTCTTCTCAATACCCAAAGTGGACACGATCACAAAAATCAGCAATGCCACAAACCAAACCAACAGAGAACTCAATCCCAGGATGCTCTGCTTATCCGCTTTCCGCTTGAGGGTTTTTTCTACAGCTTTTTCCATTTTCCCCACTACCACACCGGTCTCCTCCGGCAGTCTGTTGGGGTCAGCCAGCAAATCGTTGACCGTCACACCGAACAACTCAGAAAGCTGTACCAGTGTCAGCACATCAGGCACAGACTCTCCCCGCTCCCACTTGGACACAGCCTTGTCAGAATAGTTTAGCTTCTCTGCAAGTCCGGCCTGAGTAAGACCCTGCCGCTTGCGGTAAGAAACGATATTGGCACCAAGAATGGCTCTCATTTTTTCATCGTTCATGGTTTCCCTCCGGGACACAGTTTTTTATATTTTAGCAGATACTTAGGATTTTTTCAATAGAAAATGCCACTCACGAGAGTGGCATTTATATGTTTAGTCCTCCGGAAACAGCTGCTGGGAGCAATACTTGATAATTGCGCCTCTTGTGACAATGCCGATAAAGGTATCCTTATCGTCCACAACGGGGACAAAGTTCTGCGCACTGGCCCGCTGGACCAAGTCATGCATATTCGTGGTGACCCGTACCGGAACATAGTCCTTGCGACGGGTAATTTCCAAAATCCGCCGAGCCTCTGCCTGACGCATATCCATGTAGCACATATTCTTTAACGACCACAGCAGGTCGCCCTCCGTAAGGGTTCCGCGATACTCTCCCCTCTTATTAAGGATGGGTAGTGCCGCATAGCCGGCTACCTCCATTTTTTCCAATGCCTGACGAACGGTATAATCATCATATAAGAAGGCGCACATAGCCTTCGGTGTCAAAAAGAACAGGATGTTATTCATGATAGCTCCTTTACTGCAGAGGTTCGGCGGCTTTTCTGCCGCCAATAACATTATATCATAAATCCCGGAAATAAGTATGTAAAAATAATGTGAACAGTCTATAACTACGCAGAAAAAAAGCATCTGTTTTTGTGCATTTTGCACATTTCTGCAAAGAATATCACCATATCTCTCTAAAAGACTTCCGTTTCATCACTCTACCACAGGTAGAATTGCTATTCTTCGTAACCGATAGTTCTAAAGCAGAGACAGTAGAGTGCTTTTTTATGTAATTTGCTATAATATAGAAAACGGAAAGGCGGTGGCTTCATGGCAAAGCGGCTCAAAATTCGCGACCGGCTTCTTCCCCAATACACTCGCGGGGAAGAGCTTATGAATATGATTACGCATATTATAGGTGGCGGATTTGGAATTTTAATTTTGATTGTGTGCATCGTAAAAACTATATTGCACGGTAACGCATTGGATATCCTAGGCACTGCAATATATGGCAGTACTATGGTTATTCTGTATAGTGTATCCAGCATCTATCACGGTCTGCGACCCTGTACCGGCAAAAAGGTCATGCAAGTCATAGACCACTGTACTATCTATTTTTTAATTTGCGGCACCTATACTCCCATATTGTTGTCTGCTTTCGTACCGGCATATCCTGTGATTGGTTGGGCGTTGTTGGTA
>JBGVPJ010000080.1:0-25086 GCA_045126955.1 Faecousia sp. | reverse complement strand
TTTATTTTATCACATTCTCATGGTAAAATAAAGAAAAACTTCAAAGGAGTACCATTATGATCCCGAAAACAAAAGAATGCTTACTGTTTCTGCTAGGCGTTGCCATCTGCTTTGCAGTAGCCGGACTGTCTGTGCTTTTAGAAAAGCTGATTCCCGGAGAGCTTTTGGGCGCATCCATTATCGCCCTGTTTATGGGAACCATCGTCAACAGCTTTTTCCATCCGAAATGGATTCAGCCTGCGCTTAAATTTACATCTAAGAAGATTCTGAAAGCAGCGATCATCCTCTTGGGCGCATCTCTGTCCGTCAGCACCATTTTGTCCGTTGGCAAGATGACCTTCTTTGTGATGATCTTCACCTTTGCCATGTGCTTCGGCGCAGGCTTCTTTATCCGCAAACTGTTTGGCCTTAACTGGAAGTTGAGCAACCTGATCTCTGCCGGTACCGGCATCTGCGGCGGCAGCGCCGTGGCAGCCATTGCGCCGGTCATTGATGCCGATGACAAAGACATCGCATTTGCCATGTCCTCCACCTTCCTTTTTGATATGGTGATGATCGCACTGTATCCGCTGATGGGCAAGGCACTGGGCATGTCCGATATTGCCTACGGTATTTGGGCAGGTACTTCTGTGAACGACACCGCCAGCGTGGTGGCTTCCGGTTATGCCTTCTCCGAAGCCGCCGGCGACTTTGCCACCATGGTCAAGCTGACCCGCACCATTGCTATTATCCCTACCGTGTTGGTGTTTGCGTGGATCGGTGTGCGCATGAAGAAGAAGGAAATGCAGGCCACCGGCGACGGCAAGAAGGTGAACATGATGAAGATCATCCCTTGGTTCATCGGCGGCTTCCTGCTTCTTGCTATCGCCAACAGTGTGGGATTGATTCCGGCGACTGTATCCGGCATGATGAAGAGCACCAGCAAGTTCCTAATGGTCACTGCACTGGCTGCCATCGGTTTAAATACCAGCCTTACCGATTTCAAAAAAGCCGGTCTCAAGCCTATGTTCTATGGTGTCACCATCGACACACTGGTGACCCTAACTGCCCTTGCGGTAATTTGGTGTATGGGGCTTATGTAAGAACAGAGAATCCGCGTTAATCAGTTCGACAAATTCCAATTTGACAAAGGAGTGTGATTGTTTGAAAAAGTTGAGTTATTTGTTCACAGCACTTGCGATTGTGCTATCCGACATTATGTGTTTTGTGGTTGCCTATACTTATCGTGATATGCTTTGTGGCATTGAACACGCAGGTTATAGTGCCCCTGCCAGCACTGCATTTCTGTATGCCATCCCCTTTGTGGTAGGCATTGTTGTGTGTGCAATCTTGGCAATCAAATTTCGCAAGAAGTAAGCCAAATTCCAATTTGGTGAACAGTTAAAGCAGGGGCAAAAACCCCTGCTTTTGTATTTAGTGCAGCCAAAACGAAGAAAAAGTACCGAAAACCATCTGTTCCCGGCACTTTTTATGACACAAGCTGAGATAACGGATCTCGTTTAAGGAATTGTACTACGGCGCCGAACACACTTGTATCCGCTCTTGCCTATTGTTCCTTATGCCCTATGCCTTTCAAAAAATATGTGTTGACCAGCCATGCAGAAAACACGCCCACAATCGTTTGTATTGCACGCAGGACCGCATACACATAAATATTGGTATTGCTATTTCTATCCTGAACAATACAAGTTACAAATACAATCGCAGCAATTCCGCATAGGTTCTTGCACTTGCACAATTCAGCAACGCAAAGAGCAGCTAATGTACCGCATAAAATCAAGCCCAAATCCGCCAACAACATTAGAAATTGGCTATCGATATGATTGCCAAAACAAACTGAAACAGGCAAAAGTACAAGTCCCATAGCAAGACCGATCAGGGTTGCTTTTATGCGATAAAGGGAAAACTGTTTTGTTTTCTCCGACGTTTCCCGAATCTCAATAATTGCGTAAATATAACCAAACAAAGGATGTGCATCCAATTCATAAGGTATGACCAGCCTTAACAGCTGCCATACAGCAAAAGCCATGCAAACAGAAATAAGGCTTTTGATTTTCCGCAAGCCAATATGCGGTAAATGATTTTTCAGCAATCTTCCCACTACCTTCCCTAGTTTCCTCAATTATATCACCGCAAGACGATATACGCAAGCCTATCTTTGCGACGAGCACAAAGCTTACTTTTGAAATAATAAAAATAACACCATCCAAATGGATGGTGTTATTTTTATGGTACGCATGAATATAACAGATTTGCTCAAATAACAATAGTGTTTTAACAGCACCGAACATACATTGAAAACAAGCCTTGTAGGTCTATAGTTAAACACACAGCCGCCTGTGTGTAGAAGGCGGCTGTGCCTTGTAGCCCTATTGCTTTTCAAAAGTAATGCTATGGGAGTCCGGTACAGGCAAATACGCTTATTCCGGCCTCAGCTCAACAATCAGCATCCTCTACCAAAGTTGAAATCAAAGTAGCGTTGTTGATCGTGACCGTTCCGGTAGTGGCAGCACCTACCACAGTTGCTACTACACTGTAATTGCAGCAGCCACAATTGCAGTTATCGCAATCGCAGAGGGCGAAGCTGAAGGAATTTGCCTCATCGGCGGTGGCAACCGCTCTGCTAAAGGTCCACACGCCGCTGACCGGCACAGGGCTGAGCTGCCCACTGCATTGCCGGAACACCTGGAAATTCAGGGTCGCGGTGGCCGTATCAGTGAGGATATTGCTGAAAAATTCCACTTTCACACAGGGTTTTTTATAGCCTTTCGTGTCCACGTTCAAATTCACCAGCGGAAAAACCGTTCCCACCTCGGTGTCCGCAGGGATGGTCAGCGCGCCATAGCTGCGGCATTTGAGCTGAATCCCATCGGTGCTTTGGCAGGCGAAACTCCCGGTCTCAAAAGCAGCGGTGCAGCTTTGGGTGGTCAGGTATTGATGTTCGGACATATCCTTCACTCCTATATTGAATTGGCAAAATAACTTCTGCCTAACACAGATTATTCGCCACACTTCTGCTTTGTTCCCTGTTTGCGTAAATCTGTTCGCCACCGGGCGCAGCAGCGGGAGTATGCGCGAAGAAGACACCCCAACCAGTTCCCGCCCGACTGCTTTTTTTAGTGCCTTGGCAGAGTTGGGACTGTGAGATTAAAAGATTGTTATGTCTGTACTACAATCCGTTCGATAAATTGGAATTTGGAGAATAGATTTTGAGGGAATTGGTAGGCTATTTTTGTGGCGGTGACAAATACTGTCACCGCCACAGGAAAATTTATACGATTTCGTTCTCTTTCTTTCTTCCCAGAAGAATCGTTGCGCCAAATCCAAGGCTGCTGGTCACCAGAAGCATGACCCACAGATGCAATTTAGTATCATCGCCAGTCTGAGGATTATCGGAAGCGCCGGGATTCTCCGGTTGCCTCTCTTCCGTATGATTGCTGACCAGGTTAGTCTCATAGGTGTTCTCACCTTCCGTTGCGGTGGCCTGGTTGCGAATGGTGGCTTCGCCGATTTGTTCATTCACCTTGACCTTAAAGGTAACGATCACGGTCTCCCAAGGCGCCACATTCTGAAGCTGCCAGACAATTACGCCATTCTCATACACGCCGTCCCGGTCTGCAGAGCCTTCCACGTAGGTAGTGCCCACGGGGATCGAATCAGTAATGGTAATATCCTTGGCTTCTCCGGAAGCGTTGGTGAAGCGGATTTCGTAGACAAGCTCATCGCCCGCTTCTACCTTTTGGCCATCAATGCTGACGGTGGGGGCATCTGCTGCAAATACATCCTTTACAAAAATCTCTTCAAAGGTGTGGTTGACTACTTCGTTGGTCACATATTCATTGACACCGTCACGGACGATGGCAGTATTGGCAACCACTGCGTCCTCAGCCGTAACTTCCACCTGGAAGGATACGGTCACGGTCTTGTTTGCGCCAACCAGCAGAATCCAGTTCACATGGGTACCTGCATAGGTACCACCCTGGCTTGCAGAACCTTCCACATAGGTGGTATGATTCGGGATGGTGTCCATAATATCAACAACGACCGGCAGACCGGTGTAGTTGGTATAGGTGATGTGGTAGGTAAGCACATCGCCCTCGTTGACCTTCTGGCCGTCAATCATAGTGGTTGCGTTTGCAAGAGATACGGTTTTCTCCACTGCCTCATCAAAAGTTGCGTTGGTAAAGTTCACAGAGATAGCAGTGGCCGCTGCAGGCTGAGTCACCTCATTCAACTCCAGTTCTGTGATGGACGCTCTCAACTGGCCGTCACCCACGTCAGCGACCTGAACCATCAGCTTATGCTGGGTTCTGTCGTACACGACACCTTCCAGCATATCCGCGGTATCTTCTACAACAAGATAGAAGTAGGTGCCGGGGATATTGTAAGTCAAGGTGCCGAAGGAGAAGTTGCCTTTTGCGTCATGTCCGGTTTCCCGGATGGGGCTTCCGGTCATTTCAAAACCGCTATCTGTTTCGTATAGCAGGAAGGAGAACATATCCGCTTCCAAACTGCCGCCTTCCAACTTCTTGGTGCCACGGATGGTAGCGGTTGCAGAGGCAGAGGTGTAAACATTTTCAAACCGCACTTCCGCTGCGGACTTATCCGCTGTTGCCACGAGGGTTGCCTCCTGGTCAGTGACGTTGACGGTAACCGCAATTTCACGACTATCGTAGGCTACACCAGGGGCATTGCCCGCCACTTCCCGTATGGTATAGTGGTAAACACCGACCTTGTCATAGGAAATGGAAGCAAAGGTGAAGCTGCCGTTTGCTTTGTTGGTGGTCTCACCAATCTTGACTCCGTTTTCATCAAAGAGCTGGAATGTAAACTCGCCTGCGTGCTGACTGCGGCCCGTGAGCACCTTTGTGCCGGAAATAGCAATCTCGGTAGCTTTTGCGGTGTAGTTATTGACGAACACCAGACCGTCGGTAGCATCCGCATTGTGGCCAATCTTGTTGATGGTAACGGTCTTTTTCAGATTCTCACCCTCTGCAGTGACCACGACAGTAACGTGATAGTGGGTGGCATCGTAGGTCACGCCCGGCAACTTGCTTGCAGGAACAACTTCCTTCACGGAGTAATAATAAGTACCTACCTGTGTATACTTAATTTCGCTAAAGAAGAAGCTATCGCCGCTATTAGAAACAATCTGCTTTGCAACGGCATTGTCTGCCAGCGCGAAGGATGCATCGGTCTCGTACAGTGCAAAGCGGAACTCACCATCCTTCAGATCCCGTCCCTGCAGCACCTTGGTGCCGGAGATGGTGTGGGAGATAGCGTTCAGGTTATAAGTGTTATGGAAGGTTACGGTGCTGCTTTCTGCGTCATTGATTCGTGTGGTTGCTACCAAAACACCTTCCACCTCTTCCACGGTGACAGAAATCACATAGGAGGTGCTGTCATATGTCATACCGGGCAGACTTCCTGCCACTTCCCTAAGGGTATAGCGATACTCGCCGGGGCCCAGATCGGACAGACGGATCACAGCTTTTCCGGATGCGTCAGTGGTGATGGTCTTGCTGGGGATATGGCTGTCGCTGTCGGGTTTAGCGGTATTTTCCAGCAGGAAATGGAACAGATTCAGAGGCAGCTGCACACCGGTCTTGTTGGTCAATTCCTTTGTAATGCTGATATCCACAGAAGTTCTTTCCACATTGTAATAGTTGACGAAGTTCTTTGTGACGGTGTTTCCGACCACCTGGGTGTTGCCTGCGTCGGCCACTGCAAATTCCAGAGTGCCGTCAGCATTTTCGTCGGTAACGATAATCTTGAACAGGCCGCGAGTGGCATCATAGGTCATTCCGGGGGTAGTGCCGGTTTGTTCGGTAACCCGGAAGTAATGTTCGCCTACACCCATGCTTTCTGCCAGGGCATTTTCCAGATGGAAAGCATAGCTTTCCCCCGCGCGGGCAGTAGTGGTTGCCAACTGATCGTAGTCGGTGCCATTATAACGACTCAGCACAAACACAAAGGCTTCGTTGTCGGTATAAGTTCCATTTACATCCGTCAGTGTTTTGGTGCCGGTAATGGTGACCGCCGGCTTAATGGGAGTCACGTTGTAGACGTTGACAATGTGCACATGGTTCTCGCCGTCGGCTGCTACAGTGCCGGTCACAACGCCAGTGGTATTGGTATAACCGGCAGGTACACTTACTTCGGTCACAGTATATCCGGTACCTTCCGGCAATCCAATGACTGTAACAGACTCGTTGTCCTTCAGCTTTACAGTGAAGGTACCATCCTCCGCCACAACAATTTGCTGCGCAGTAATCAGAGATGCGTTGGCGGTATCCAGCAGATACGTCTTTTGCTGAGGCACGGGATTCAGTTGCACTTGGAAAGTAAATTCCTTCTGCAGCATAGCTTCCGGGGCTTCTTCCAGATTATGGGAAACATCCTTCACGATGGTCAGATTTCCGTACTTGTAAGGTGCGTTGGTCACAGAAGCAGGTACAAATTGCTCTGCGCCAGCCAGCACCTCCATCAAAGTAGGTACAGTAACAGTTGCAGTACTGTCACTGATGTAATAATCCTTGCCGGCAGGTATTGTTTCGCCGATGGCGCAAACCGTACCGCCTGGGATGCCGGTGATATAAACTGTCTGATCCGCCTTTACGGGGATGGTCAGCACATTGCCGCTATAAGTGCTGGCTATCGAATTGCCGTTGGCATCCTTCACTTCAGGATCAGCATTCACACCAGCCGGAACAGTCACAGTTAGATTGTAAGTGTCGTCGGGGTTGCCGATGGCTTCGGTCACACGCTTGGTCAGAGCGATGCCAGTATCGATTTCAACGGTCAGCTTGCCGTTGTTGCCCAACCAGACTACCACATCGTTATCATTATGCATGCTTGCGGTTTCGTAGGTATACTCGGGCGCATAGCGGTTGGTTGCGGTGCCGGTCATATTCTGACTTTTGGTCACTGTCATGTTGTGCAGGCGGCTGGTGCGAAGGGATTCCACACCCAGCATGCCGTAAATCTGCGCATTCTGATTGGCGGCTTTGTATGCGCTGATCACAGTTTCTACCTGCTCCACAGGGATTGCGTAGCCCACATCACCAGTGGTATAGCCACCAGGCGCTGCATTGATGTAAGTGTTAGCATTGCTGTCATAGAAGGCCACAGACTCCTTCATATATGCCCAATCAGAATAGATCAGATAGGTCACTTCTTCTGCGGCATCGGAGTTTCCGGAGATAGGACGATGATACGTCACATAGGTGTATACCTGGTCACTGTCCTGCAGGGTGCTGTACTTTTCATAAGTCAGCCAGGTAAAGTCGAAGGTATCCGCCTCATAAGGAATGCCATACTCATCTGCCTGCCAATTGATAGCCTTGCCATCTTTTCTGGATACAGCGGTAAAAATATCCACATTGCTCTGATGGTAGTAGTAGCGATTAGCCTTTGAAGGCTTGAAGCCTACGTGAGTATCGCCGTTATCGTTGGTATTCATCACGCCAAAGCGATTGCTGTAAAAATCCACCTGGTTTCCATGGACATGACTTTGGTAGCTGCTGTCGATCTTGCTGATATCTACCGTACCGTTGGGGAGCAGGATCTCGCTATCCAAACCGATCGTGTAGTACACACGCAGGGGCTGCTGAACGATTTCTGTAATGGTAGTCGTCTGCTGACCGTTCACATCCCGAACATCTACCTTTTCAAGCAGGATCGGCAGGACCTCTTGATCGATCTCGATTTGTAATTTCTGGGTGCCGTCACTCTGACGGGAGGTGGTAATACGAATATCCTCGCTGGTGTTGTAGGATTCACCTGTGGTTGGATTTTTGCCGATACCGGTCTGGACAATATAGGTTCCATCACCATTATCGGTAACACCGTAGGATTTACCAAACAATGTCACAGACTGGATCTGCTTCACTTCCATGTACTGACCGATGAAGTCTACATAGATCAGCGGGGTGTTCCGGACGCCGGTAGCCCCGGAATCCACAGTTGTGGAAGAAATCGGATTAAAGACACCGGAGGACAGCTCCTGATAGATCTGATCGAACACACCGCTTACATCTGCGCCAGATACGGGATAGTAGGTATCCACGTAATGAATGTTGTGGATAACATCCGCATCGGTGATGCCGGCCTCAGGATAGTTATGGTCAAAGTTGAAGTTATAATATGTACTACCGGTGCCACTGCGCTCCTGGATCGTTTCACCGGCCGCCCATCTGACGTATCGGTTATAGGCGGTTACGATGTTGCTGTTGCGATTGTTGCTATTGAAGTTGTTCTTGGGGTCAATGATGGCATTGGAGCCGTCGGTTGCAGACAAATCCACACCGATACCGTAAACCATGGGATTCTTGCCGTACTTCTCTTCCACCAGAGCCTTGTTATAGGCGTTGCCCAGCAACGTACTCAGGGCGATCATGGGGTCGATATTGTTAGAGTAGTATACCTGCCGGGCAGTGCCACCGGAAACATCATAAAACTTTTCAGTAACTGCCGTATTGGCTGCACCGTCGGTCAGAAGAATCACTACGGGCTTGCGGTTTTCCGTGGTATTGGCATTGGCCAGCATGTCCATACCCAGATCAAAACCAGCCTGGATGTTGGTGTAGTTGGCATAGCCTGCACTCTGATAATTTCTGTTGATACGGTTGCCGGCGGTGGTGTAAGCAGAAATCACACCATTGGAACTGCCGGAGCCGGTGTATCTGTTTACCCGCAGCTGAACACCATCATCGTAATCGCCAAAGGGCAAAATGGTGGAGGCATTTTGCGCATAAGCAACAATGCCCAATCGCACATCTTGGTTATCTTTCAGTATATCTCGAAGCATGGAATTGGCAGCTTCGATGACTTTCTGCATACGAGTGGTGCCACCGGAGGTGGTATTCATGGAAACGGAGTTATCCAGAATCAAAACCACATCCAGAGGGCCGGTTTTACTGGTGGTAGTTGTAGTGGTCATGGAAGAACCCAGCGCAGAGAATACCACCTGAAAAGCCTCGTCCTCTGCCAAATCCTCTACCACAAAGGAGGCGCCGGGCTGGTTGTTGGTGGTCAGTACAACCGTATCTCCCGCTTTATAGACAGACTTGTCCACCCATACACGACCGGCATAGCGGTTGCCGTCGATGCTGGTTCCCATCATACGTTCCCAGCTATCTGCGGTGCCGGGATCGGTGATGGCATTAACGATTTCACTTGGGACTATTGTAGATGCACTGGCATAAAGGGTGGGCATATAGCTTGTTAACAACGCCACCGCCATCAGCCAGCTCAGAATACGTTTTGCGGTCTTTTTCATGGGATTTTCCTCCTTGTGGTTATAGGTGAAGCAGGGAACGGATGTTTTCCTCGTTGGTTTCGGCTACAAACTCTTTAAAGTCCGCCAGTACCTGCTTGCATAAATTACGATAATCCAGAGAAAATACCTTCTCTAATTTTACTTTTCGAACATCTGCGGGCACACCGTAGATATTCAGAATGTTTTGCAATGCACCTGCTATGCGCGCTTCCAGGGAGATTGGATCGCCAACAGTCATCAGTGTGCCAAACTCAATGCCGGAAACCAGTGCCTCTGCTTCCGCAAAATTCTGATCTGTCCAATCCGGTCGGTATTGTTGAAAAACCTCCTTAGCCCGCTGCGTATCGTTCATTCGGATGATGCTCAGGCACATAGGGCTGGAATAAGCAGACAGAAAGAAGTCTTTAATAACCGCATCCTCCTCGCAGGCACTGGCTATAGTTGCCAATTCCAGACATAGGGCCATGACGGAGCTATAACCCTCATCGGCCTCCCGCTGCATTCGTTTCCATTGATAGTCACACAGTATGCCCACCAGCTCTGCCAACAAATGCTCCTTGGTAGGATAGTGAAATGTCAAATTTCCGGGACTCATCCCCAGTTCTTTGGAAATAGCCGATATGGTTGTATTAGAATATCCATTTTCAAGAAATTGCTTGCTAGTCTCCGTAATGATTTCCGTTTTCGTCAACATACCTTTATCGATTCTTGCCATACACACCCTCCTGTGTGTCGTAATTATATGTTGTTTCTGTTTTTTATTATAGTACGCATACTAGTATTTGTCAATTATTGGTTTTCTTTTCTTTCAATTTTCACATAACGCACAAAATAAAGCGGTGCTGATATGAAGAATATTGCAAAGCGGCTGAACACCTACATAACTGCCCATTCCTTTGATCCCGGTGATAGCGATTGCGAAACCATCCTGGATCGGAAGAATGCCTCTGCAACCTCCCCTAAGGCCTTTCTTGAAGGTCTTAAATATGGAGCGCACTTTATGTTTGAACTGCACAAACAACAGCGGTACACCGCAGAACAACTATGCGCTAACTCTTGTGTTAATGGCAGCAATATGATAAAATGGATATTGTAAGGAGGGAGTGCTATGACATTAATTTTGTGGTCCGGAAAAAATGGCGAAATGATGTTTAACCATCACCGTTGTAGCCGTGATCGAGCAGCAATTGAAGATATTCTATCTATGTACGCCCCCGCTAATCTCTGTGTCAGTGCATACTCAGCATCTCTCTTTGACGGTGCTTATGTCATTTGCGATTTGGCTGAAGCAAAGGAAAAGGTTTTGTTTCTGGAGGATCTTCCCTTACTTCCGGCACTCGAGCAGGCGCAAAAAATCATCGTTTATCGCTTTGATCGCACATACCCTGCAGATGTGCGCTTAGAAATTCCCAAAAGCTTTTCCTTAACAGAGAGCTTGGATTTCCCCGGTTTTTCTCATGATAAAATCACACGGGAGGTGTATGTTAAATGAAGCGCAAAAGCAGACGCACGAAATATTCACTCGCCACATCAATTGTTATTCTGATAATCGTTGCAGCGTTGGGGTTCTGGAACAGAATACAGGCACCCAATTTTGACCTAACAAATATTCCAGATTTTTCAGACACCCCTTATGTTGAAGTCAATGGAAATGTTCCCTATTTTACACAGGACGATATGACGACAGACTCCTATGAAACATACTCTCCGTTGGATGCATTAGGACGTTGTGGCGTAGTAATGTCCTGTATCGGTCAAGATTTAATGCCAACAGAAGAACGTGGCAATATCGGGCAGGTAAAGCCAAGCGGCTGGCAAACTGTGAAATACGACTTTGTAAACGGCAAATATTTGTATAATCGTTGCCACCTTATCGGCTTCCAACTCACCGGAGAGAACGCCAACACATGCAATTTGATTACCGGCACTCGTTATATGAATACGGAAGGCATGCTTCCATTTGAAAACATGGTGGCTGACTACATTAAGGAAACTAACAACCATGTACTTTATCGCGTAACCCCCATCTTTCAGGACGACGAGTTGGTAGCGCGCGGTGTTCTGATAGAGGCAAAAAGCGTCGAAGATGACGGTGACGGTATACTGTTCTGCGTCTATGTGTATAATAACCAACCCGGTGTGGAGATCGATTATCTCACCGGTCTGAGCAAAGCCTCTTGATTCAATAAGCGAAATGTTCTTTACTGGTGGCAGGAACTGTCCACCGGACTGTTGCATTTAGATGGGTTCGAATCCTGCACCTTACGAACAGAGAAAAGAAAAAGCCATCCCGGCTGGGATGGCTTTTTCTTTTCTGGCAAGTTGCACCGATTTAGATATCCGTTTTGATCAACCAAGATATTCCTTAAAAGCGTAAAGTAAGATTTCAATTTTGTTTTTTGATAATCTTAAATTTGTCGTCAATACGTTTATAGGTAATCATTCCGTTTTCATCGTAATGATCGCCAATAAAGAAACCAACAAAGCGATAACCGAGGAGTCCAGTAATCGGATCTTTTACTTGTGAGAATACAACCCTCTTTTTACCGATATATCTTCCTTCGGCTTTTCTTTGCATATTTTGCGCGGGATCATTGATGTATTCGTAAATCTCATTGCCGTCTTTAGAAAGAAGATTATAATATCCCTTGTTTGTGGGTTTGTTGAGTGTTAATTTAGGAAACCAAGGGAATGTTCCTTCCTCGTAACCATATTCAGTGTATAGTTTCTTAAAGCGCTCACCGCCGTGCATAAGATGACAAGAATAATTTTGCCCTAAAATGACATTATAAACTTCTTTATTGCTGGGGAAGGTAACATTGTCGGCAACGGTTATGTAAGTGCGATTTTTAAAATAGTCCTCCAAATCGGGATTGAACTGCAACCAAGCATTTTCAATTTTAACTTCTTCAATCTTGGATTTTATAGTTGCAACATGATCGTTTATCTGCGATTCTACCATTTCCCAAGACTGAGTAACATCAACGTGTAGTGCGATATACTCACCGGCATTGATTTGCTCCAATACATCAGAAATAGTTATCTCACGATCTGCGTCGAGGATTTTCTGCTCCTTGGATGCGTGGTAGCCTTCATCACATTCAATGCCTATTTTTAACTGAGGAAAATACAAATCAATAAAATAACGATTGCCTTTTCCATCGGTTACGTACTGTTGTGTTACAGGGACTAAACGATAATCATTAACTCGATTCCATATAGCATTAACCACATAATTCTCATAATCTTTGCGCTTTGTTCTCGAAAGTGTTTTTGCTAAATAAATTACTTTTGAATCCATAGCTATGCTCCAATCTTTACTGCATCCGGGAAGAATGCACATCTTTAGCTAATTTTTCTCTTGCAAAACCTTGTCCGTCAATCGCATCCTGCAAGGATTTTCTGTACATCCAATCTCCGCGAGCAACCATATCATAAAGATACAACTCTGCTTTCTGGAGGCAAACGAGTGCGCTTTTGGCATTTTCCTCTGTTCCATTCCCGTATAGAAATGCGTTTCCAAGTCTAAGAAGAACGGGACCGGCAACGGTAGGTGCCGCTTCATCCGTCATAGTTTCCATGCAACGCTCATAGATATGAAAAGCTTCCGTTGGATTTTTCTCGACATAGTATCCGTTCATATACATATCGCCAATTTTATAAAGCGAAATCAAGTGTCCATCAAATGCGCCGAGAGCAAAATAATGAAATGCCTTTTCATAGTCAACGGGAACGTTGCGCCCATAATAATAACAATATCCGAGATTTTCCTGTGCTTGACGATTTCCGAGCTTGGCTGCCATATCATAATAATAAACAGCCTTTTTGAAATCTTGTTCGCAACCACGTCCGTCATAATAAAGAGCACCGAGGTCATTCATCGCATCGGTGTTTCCGCTATCTATAGCTTTTCTATATAGATCAGCAATGAAATCAAACAAAATACGAGGCATATCAACCGTTCTGTCACACTCAACAAGAGCAGTTGCCAACTCATATGCGGAAAGATCTTCATTTAAATGAGATTCTAAAAAAGCGACAGCTTCAGGCAATAAATCCGGATCCAATTCTAAACTAATTCTTTTACATTCCTCATATGAAGCACTGTTGTTACAATTATATTCTAACATAATTGCTCCTTTCGTACAAAATATAACTTTTCACTTTTACATTATATTCCAAAACTTGAAATTTTACAATAATATTGTCTGTACATAAAATGTAAACGCGACCTCTCAAGACACAAACATTTAATAATTATCAAAACGAAAAAAGTGTAGAATTTACGATAAATTTCTGCAAAATCTTCCCTTGATATCTATTGAATTTAGTTCAAGTCCTCCCCGAAAGCCGTTTTGGGCGGAGGATATCTATGAAATCAAACTATGAAAATTTGCATAGAAAAAGTCCGAAACCGTTGTGGTTTCGGACTTTTCTGCGCCGATATCTAAATTAGTTCGCATTGTTGGTACGGGTGGAGATAACAAATTAAAATAAAAAAGTAGCCATAACGAAATCCGTTATGACTACTCAATCTGGTTGCGGAGGCAGGACTCGAACCTACGACCTCCGGGTTATGAGGGGCCGAAAATCCCGTTTTTTATAACTTTTTATGCCATTATTTTGTGCTATTACCGCTATTTTCTCGTTTATTGTCGACTAACTTAAAATAAATTAAACTAACTCCAAGGCAATAAACTCCAAAACTAACTCCACACTTTTTTGTGCAAAAAATTCAAAAAACACATATTTTTATAAAACTGGCACCGAACACACATTTGTCTTACATTTCCTCCGCCCATACAATATGGGTAGATAAACAAAGGAGGAAACATCATGCGACCGCAAAAACGAGTCTTAGTCCTGTCCCCTGCCGAGCGGCAGCTGGCGCTCCACGGGCTGCTCCAATTCCGGAATAAACTGATCCAGCAGCACCGATATCCCGACGCGGTAAACGAGCTCATAGAGAAGCTCTACGCCGCCAGGAGGTACCGCCGTGGATAATATCGCCCAAAGGCTGAAAGCCTACTTAGAGTCCCACCCATTCGATCCCGGCGATAGTGATTGTGACACCGTCCTGGATCAATTGTACCAGGCTTACGCCGAGTCCCATGAGTCTGACCCTCCCGAGATCCGCGATGGATTCAAGGAATTGGATGCCCTCATTGGCAGCTTACCCCTGGATGATAACAATGCCGTCTGGAACCTCTGTTGTCAACTCTGCACCGCCTACGAACATAAGGCCTTCCTTGATGGTCTTCAATATGGTGCACATCTAATACAAGAACTGAATCCTTCCAAGTAAGCAGCCCCTGGCTCCAAAGAGCCAGGGGTTCTTACATTTGCTTAGCCATCCAAACGATGGCGAATACTGTTCAGCCATTCACCTTTGTATTTGAAATAACGAGGTCCGGCAAGTGGCTTTTTTGTGCCAACCAAGTGCTTAGCAAGCGCTGTGAGCGACCATGTTTCACCGTTATAAGTAACATGCTTATCATCAATGACTTCACAGATCGTTCCTGTGTTGCTGTTTCCAACACAATAGAATTCAATTTGCTCACCAATGGCTATATTACACGCGGAGAATGTAAACGGTGCCATTCTTTCCTGGTGTTGTTCATTGATCTCCCGTGCGAGCGCCTCATCCTTCTGCTCGTTGGCAGTAGCCTTCCACTTTTTCAGGCGGTGGCTATAGTTGTTAATTTCCGCAATCGCCTCAAGAATGGAATACGCATCCTCTGGTGTCATAGCATAGAACTCCCGGATTCGACGTTTGCCGTCCACCTCTTCCGTGGAACGCAGTTCCGGATCCAACTTGTCCAAAATAGAATGCAGTTTTTTATCGGAAAGAGCTGAATCTACCTCATATGTAGCATAAATGCGAAACGCAAACGGAACTGCAGTGCTACGATTCAGTTCGTCCAATCGTTGCTTCACATCGGTAGCATATCCGATCTTAACATATTGAGGAAAAGATGGATTTGTAAGTATGTAGATATATCCCATAATAAAACTCCTTATGCCGCAATGGCGTTTGCGTTGATGTGATCGATCACACGCTTGATACCAAGCCAAACCGACAGGTCAGTAAATACTTCAACGACACTACCATTATCGGTGAAAGGCGCATCTTGCAAAACAGAAAGATCCTTCATAAGACCGTTATGGACAATGTACTCCACGATCTGGTTCACAAAGTAGATCTGATTGCTGTCAAGAGATGTGTCGTTCAGAAACTCCGCAAAAGCCTCCTTGGCAGCATTCATATCCAGGCCCACGATCTCGCGTACAAACTCACCCAAAGGCTTGCTGCCGTACTCGTTTTCATAGTCTTGCTTGGTGCCAAGCTCACTCCAAAGGATCTCCTCCAGTGCCTTCACATCCGCAGATGTCAGCGGCTTGTTGGTCTTCAGTTTGGCAATGACTGCATTATCCTGATGCTGACGAACATAGAACTCCGCTTTCATCTTGTAGTTCTTCAGATCGTCATTTTCCAGCTCGGATTCATTCCAATCCATGGAGATCAGTTCATCGGCAAAATTCGTGATGTAGGTCATTCTACCGGTAGGAATGTACTTGATGAGGTCACGCAGGTTCTCACGGATATGCTCAAACTCGTTGATGCCTGCATTCTCCAGGTAATCCGTGTGCAGGATCTTGTTGATCAATTCGCTCTGCACCATAATCTCCGGGATGTTGGCCACAGAAGCAATACCACTGACCTTCTTGAAGAGGTCGGTTCTTGCCTTAGCATACTTCTTACCCATAAGATAAGCCAGTTCGATACCATACATCAACGCATCGAATCGCACCGCTTTAGCATCATCCTTGTCTGGTGTGATCAGCGGAGCCAGTTCATCTCGCATTTGCAGCGTGTTTTCATAGGTCAAGGCAGTATAGTTATCCGGGTTGGAATACAGTTCCACGAACTTTAGGTGCTGACGAACAGCAAAATTCTCCTTGTTCAGTTCCTGCACCTTGCGAACCATATCGTCCACCAAGGTCTTGCGGAACGCAATCAGTTCCGGTGTCTGGTAGGCAATGTCCTGCAGCTTATAGGCAATCTGCGCCTTCAAGCTAAAGATAGCACCTTGCAGTGCGATTTGCAGCGCTGTCGGCTTACCGTTATTCATCCGGAAGAACTCAAAGTTTCCGCAGAAGTCGAAGATGTAAAACTTGTCCTTGTCCGCGCCATCCCGCAATCCGGGGCACAGACGGGTACCGCGACCGATCATCTGCCAGAATTTGGCCTTACTCATAACCTTCTTGAAGAAGACCAGATTCAAGCACTCCGGCACATCGATACCGGTGTCCAGCATATCCACGGAAATTGCGATCTGCGGCAGCTTCTTGGGATCGGAGAACTCGTCAATCAGGCTTTGTGCATAGTTGATCTTATTGTCGATCACCTTGGCAAAGTCGGGCAAATGGGGATATTCCTTGTTGAACACCTCATAGATTTTCTCCGCATGGCTGTGGTTCTTAGCAAAGATTATGGTCTTGCCCAGCTTCTGACCGTAGTCGATCTTGATGCCTTCCGTCATCAGAATGTGTAGTACCTGCCGAATAGTGTCCTCATTGAATACCCACTCATTCAGCGCAGAGGATACGATCTTCTCCGGCAACTCACCATTCTCGTCCTCAAAAGTTGCTTCATAGGCTTCCCGGTCGGCTTCGCTCAGCTCATCGTAGGCAATACCCTGCTCGATGAATTTCAGCTTGGTCTCCACGGACATGAAGTCCACCAGATAGCCATCCTTGACTGCCTGCGCCAGTTCGTAGCCGTAAGTCGGCACACCGTTTTCCAGTTCAAAGACCTCGTAGGTGTTCTTATCGATTTCATCCTTGGGTGTGGCGGTCAGACCAACCAGCGGCGCATCGAAATAGTTGAAGATATCCCGGTACTTGTTGTAGATCGACCGGTGTGCTTCGTCACAGATCACCAGATCGAAATGACCGCAGGTAAAAAGCTTGCCATGCTCGTCCTTGACACTATCGATGCAGTTCATCATGGTCTGATAGGTGGAGAACACGCAGTGGGCAGTGTAGTTGTCCTTCTCTTCGCAGAGGTTAGTACAGGAGAGGTCGGGCAAGAGATTGACAAAGCTGCGCTTTGCCTGGGTAACCAGGGAGTTGCGGTCAGCCAGGAACAGAATGTTCTTCACCCAGCCGTGCTGCAGCAGCACATCGCACAGAGCGATGACCGTTCTGGTCTTGCCGGAGCCGGTAGCCATGACCAGCAGCGCTTTGCGACGGTTCTTCTTATCCAAGGCATCGCAGACAGCCTTGATTGCACCTTCCTGGTAGTAGCGGCCCGCAATGTGCTTCTTCACCATCACATTCTTGAGGGATACCCGCATAGTGCGCAGATTGAACATCTTCTCCAAATCCCGCTTGGAGTAAATCGTGGCACATTTGCGCTCCGGGTACTGGCCGTCGATGATATGGGTCTCAAAGCCGTTGGTCAGGAAGATGGCCGGGCGGCGCTTATACTTCTTTTCCAGGATGTCCGCATAGAGCTCTGCCTGCTGACGCCCCTTGGAAACATCCACGCAGGTGCGCTTGGCCTCGATGACAGCAAGCGGCTTTTGGGCATCGTCATAGAGGACATAGTCCGCAAAGCCCACCTCGCTCTTGTTGGGCATACCGGGCAGCTCCACCTCGTTGATCCAGTCCTTGCCTTCCACCCAGCCTGCGTCTTCCAGCATGGCATCGATGTAGAACTTTCGGGTCTCGTATTCGGAGATATCCAAAGGCTTGGGCACATAGGTCTGCTGCTGTTCCTCACGGCGGGCAGTCAGCTGCTCTTTCAGTTTCTTGTTTTCTTCGATCAGCGCTGCCAAGTCAATATCTTCTACGTCATTGCGAGGAGGCGGAGCCGACGTGGCAATCTCATTCGGAACAAGATTGGGATCGAACTTGGTTTCCGTATACTCATCTGCATAGCAGTAGGCCACGAAGTCCAGGAAAATGTGCAGATTCTCAAGGCAAAGCATAGCCACGGCTTCAGTGATCTTTCCGGTATTGTGAGCCACATTGTTGCCCTTGACACGGATATAGTCCATACGGGCATAAATATCCTGTCCCACGATAGTACGGAATTCCTCCCGGGACATCAGGCTCTGGAGGTTGTCCTGATAGGGCATTTCCAGCTCCTTATCCACGGAGTACATCCACTTCACGGCAAACTCCATCGACCGCCGACAATTGAGAATACTTGCCGCCGGATCAATATGTAAGATCTTCTCCGCCGCAATCGCCACCTCCGCAAAGGACTGGAACCCCGGCTCAGAGAGCAAAAACTTGAAGTTGGACATAGGAGAAATCACTCCTCATCAAAATATTTTTCTACTTGTTTGGCTTTATCTGTTTTTGTTTTTAACATACCAATGACTTGGCGGTAGAACAGTTTTACATCTATGTCATTAAGTAAGTACCGCACGGGGTGATTGTTGAGTGCAATATCGAGAAGCATCTCAATTTCGTCATCCGTCCAGCCGTTGATATCCAGCAAATCTTTGACAATTTCGTGTGTAGTAACAAAGTTTTTGCTTCCGTCTAACGAGATGATGAGATTGATTCGCTTGGTTTTGTTTTCAACATCACAATCTTTCTCTGTTTCTTGTTCGCGTTCTTTTTTGCATGCGAAGTGAAATTCTTCCAACATTTCGTTGGAAGCGGTCCTGTCGATGATTGCCTTGACCAGTTTATCGAGCTCCGAACCGTCCTCATAGTTGGCAGGCGCAAAATACTTAATGCGGTTATCGTGCAGCATTTTGAACACTTTTGACTTGTCCAAAGTGTCGTTGTTATATACACCGATGGAGTGACCACCGTTCAGATTGACAAGTTTCATACAGGGGATATCTGTTGCGCTATCGCCGATGTACACGATGTTTCTAAAGGGGACGCGGATATCCTCGGGAGGGAAATAATCATTCACACCGGAATCGTTGACATCCAGTACGCCCTTTTCAATACGAAACAGAAACTGTGTCTTGTTGGTGTAGTTGATGGCTTGCGCAGGCCAAACTGCGACATCACGATCGTCAAACATAAAAGAACTTGCGTAAATCCGTTCGAATGCACCGGCTTTTGCTATGGAAGTGCCTTCAATCATTTCTTTCAGTCCGGAGGAAATAATGTAGTGCTCAACAATAACGCCGTGGTCATCGCCATATTGACGAATTCGCTCAAACCATTCCTCAACACCTGGGAATAACGCTACCTTAGCTCCATAATCAGCAAGTGTCTTCTTTGTAAAAACAATTCTACCCCGAGCCTCCTGTACCATCTTGTACATATAGGCAAGGTTTGAATCCATTTCATTCTTTTCAGCGAGAGCATTGGACTCATTCCAAAAAGCTTGCACATCACCATCATAAACTGCTTGTATATATCCCTGTGCCTGCATATCATCTGGGGATAGTGTTTTGTCAAAGTCATAACAAATTGCCAGTACTGGACGATTTTCTTTTGTTTTTCGCGTTGCGATCATATTTTTACCTCTATTCCTTTTTACTCAAAGTATTCCTGCATTAAGGATTTTTAACAACTCCAGCTTGTCACAGCTCTGATGGAATAGTACCATCTTCTGAATTTGTTTTACTGGCTTCTTGTAATGCAGATAGAGCAGTATCCATATACGCATCAAGTATTTTATTGTCGGTTTTGTCCGTCAATAATTCTTTTGTTGCATTGATAAATGGCAAATAGCAGTTATGTTTAACTAGGGATCTCACTGCAGCTTCTTTTGAGGTGCAGTATCCTTTTGTAAAAGCAATCCACATTTGCACATAGATAGATCTTATTTTTTCCTGCTTCTTCTTTTTGTCAAGAGAAAACCAACAAAGCTGCTTATCTACATTCACCAAGCACTCAAAAGCTTGATCTAATTCGTTATAAAACTTGTTATAATACTTTTCTTTCTGCATCTCTTCAAGATCTGGATATACAAAGGATAAATGTAGAATTAGCTTGCGAAGTGCAGCAGAATAGTCGTGAAAAACGCGTTTATGTTCATGATTATACTGAAGAATAGATGTAATAATCACAACAAGCAAACTACACGCAATTCCAACCATGAAATTTTGTAGCAGTAAATTATGTGGAAATATTATTGTTTCGCATATAATAGCGCAAATTATAGATAGCAAAGCAGTAACTGCACTTGCAATAATTGTACGTTGATATAAATTTACCATAAAACTCCTTATCCAAAGTATTCCTGCATTAGGGATTTTTTCAGCAATTCCAGTTTATCGAGGCTCTGCTGGATTGCCAATTTTGATTTGTCGGTCTGTTCGACGAAGGTGGCAAACCGCTGTTGCTTGTCCACCTCAAACACAGGAATCTCCAACTCAGAAAACTGTGTTTTGTTTATTATCGGAACAACGGGAGCATTGGCAATATTTTGCAAAGTACTTTTGAAAAAAGTCAGGCAATGTGCAAGATATACCGAATTGATTCCGTCATTGGGCATAATAAAATTAATTTGCTGATTGCAACAACTTTCCCTTGCGGTTATGCCAATTTTACCGATTGTACCTATACATGTCACAAGAACTGCTTGTGGAGGAATAATGCGAGCAACAGGTCTGGCTTTTTCCGAAACATACGCCTCAACTCCATCAATGTATGTTACTCCACTTTCATTCAAATCACTTGGTTTGATAAAAGGAATATCATTGCTTTCATAGTATGAGGGTTCCTTCATTGATGGAGTATTTCCTGTAAATACCCTTCCTATCTCAGACAATTTCCTCTTGTTTTTGCTTGCTACAGGGTCGCCAAACAGTTCGATAAATCGGGATTTGACCAGCTGATCCAGCTTTGCAAGCTGCTCTTTCCGCAGGGCAATCAGTTCGCTGATTTTTTCAAACTTCTCTGCAACTACGATCTGCTGCTCCATAGAGGGCAACGGGATTTCGATATTTGCAACAATCTCCTTGGAGATTTCCTTAAATGTTGCACCTCTCCCCAAAGAATTCAAATACTCCGTATTGCAAGTCAAAAACCAATACAAATACCGAGGGTTGATTTTATCAGAGCAGATCAAATTCTTGAAACCTTGGTTGCAATACATTTCACAACCAGCAATCGCAGTTTTACCTATAGGTGCTCTGGATGACAAAATGACAGTTCCTTGAGGAAACGGCTTCAAACCAGTTTTTGCAACACCCAATTCTGTAATATGGCGTACGGAATCGTTAATGATATAGGTTCCCTCATTCAGTTCCGCAGGAGTAATCCATTTAATATCGCCATCCCAATATTCGGAAACATTACTTTTTGGGGTACTTCCTGATACAATAGTGCAAACATCTCCTAGTTTTGCCATCAACCCACCCCCTGAATCAAAGCAATTAAGGATACTACCAAAGCAACAAGGCTTACAATCCCTGAAAACACTGCCACTACATAATTCTTATCCTTTTCTTTATCAATCTCTTTAGCGGAGGCACCAGTTACAATTGCTACAGTTACAAAGAATAACCCCATAACAAAACCAATAGCACCCATACAAGCATCCATAAACCAGCCTTCTAAACTTTGTTGCAGTGCCTCTGAAAAAGTTTTTCCCCCATACCATAAAAAAGCAATTCCAAACAATCCTGTGACAATAGCAATTCCCCAAAAGATAGGCACCATAAGTGTCTTCATCCATTCGCGGGTTACCGAGTATTGGGAAATTTGTCGCTCCTGTACTGCAACAATTGCTTCTGCAAGTTTATCGTAATCAATGGGCTCTACAGTTGCTGATACGGAAACAATTTCATTTCCTTTTCTCTTTACTACAACCTTTTTCACAGTATCCCCTCCAGTTCGGCCAGACCTGCGGTGATTTGCATTTCCAATTCGTGCAGGTCAGCGAGGATCTCGGTGGTAGAGGGGTACTCCACGGCCACATACTCGGTCTTCTTATACTTGTTGATGGACAGGTCATAGCCGTTTTCCACGATCTCGTCCTTGGGCACAAAGAAGGACTTTTCGGTGCGCTGACGCTCCGCCTCCGCATCCAGATTGCGGAACCGGTTGATAATATCGGGGATATCGTTTTCCTTGACTTCGGTGCGCTTATCGTCCAGTGAGAAGCCGTCGGCGGTCATATCGTAGAACCAGACCTTGTCCGTGCCGCCGTGGCCGGTCTTGGTGAAGATCAGAATACCGGTGGACACACCTGCATAGGGCTTAAACACACCGCTGGGCATGGAGATCACCGCCTCCAGCCGGTTACATTCCACCAATTCCTTCCGGATAGCTTGGTGCGCACCGGAAGAACCGAACAGCACGCCGTCGGGAACAATGCAGGCGCACCGGCCGCCGGTCTTCAGCATCCGCAAAAACAGCGCCAGGAACAGAAGTTCCGTCTTCTTGGTCTTGCAGACCTTTAAGAGGTCAGCGGACACCGTATCCGCATCCAAACTGCCCTTGAAGGGGGGATTCGCAAGGATCAGGTCAAACTTTTCCTTATCCGGGTTTTGATCGGACAAGCTATCCCGGTACTCAATAAAGGGGCTGTCCACGCCGTGGGTCATCATATTCATAGCACCGATACGGAGCATAGTCCTGTCCATATCGTAGCCGAAGAACATATGGTTCAGGAAGTGATCCTTCTTGACGCGGTCGAAGAAAATCTCCTTCTTGTGGTTGGCCATCAAGTATTCTTCCGAGGCTACCAGAAAACCGGCAGTGCCGCAGGCCGGGTCGCAGATAGTAAAGTCGGGCTTGGGCTGCATCAGCTCCACCATCATCTTGATGATATGCCGAGGAGTGCGGAACTGGCCGTTGATACCAGACTGGCTCAGTTTATTCAAAAGGTATTCGTAGAGATCGCCCTTGTTATCGTCGGGATTCTTCTCCATCAGTTCGTACATAGCATCCATGCTATCCATAATACGGGAAAGCATCAGAGGTGTAGGAACCTTAAAAATGGCATCGCTCATGTACTTGGAGTAGGCACTATCCTTGCCACCACCCAGGTTCTTGATAAAGGGGAACACCCACTCCTGCATGACGGAATACATTCTGCCTGCGTCAAAGTCACGGAACACAGACCACTTCAGCTGCTTTCCATCAATTTCGCGATCACCGATACGTACTGTTTCAGCAAAACGGCTCTGATAAGGCAGACCCAGCATCGCACTCTCCTTAGCACGGAGATTATCGGTAGTATCCAAATCGTGGATAAACATCAGATAGGTCATCTGCTCAATAACATCCAAGGGGTTGGTCAAACCACCTGTCCAGAAAATCTCCCACAGGCTGTCTACTTTATTTTTCAATTCACCAGTAAGCATATTAATCAATCTCCCTATTCCAAGTGTAAGAAGTGTAGCGGCCGCCGCCGATCTTAATGATCTCACCGCTCTTGGTGAGGTCATTCAGCGCACGCTGGATGGTGGTCTGGCTGATATCCGGGCATTGCGCCATAATCTCTGCCTTTGTGATTTTGCCAAGGTGGTCATGGATGATGTCGCGGACACGGTTGGGTTTGTGGGTGTTCTCACTGACGATTTTGACCCGGTCAGAGAATTCCCGGTAAGCCGCAAGAATGACACCCAGCTGATAGGTCACGAAAGGAATATAATTGTTTTCTTCCTCGTGCCAACCGTTGGAGCTTTCCTGCAGGTCATCATAGTAAGCGCCCTTGGTGCGTTCGATCAGCTTTTCGATACTGATGTACTTACCAACATGGTAACCGGCACGGTACAGAAGAAGCAGTGTCAGCAAACGGCTCATACGACCGTTACCATCATTAAAGGGGTGGATGCAGAGGAAGTCGATGATGAACACCGGGATCATCAGAAGAGGATCATACTGTCCACTATTGCAAAGATCGTTATAGGCCTGACACAGCGCTTCCATTGCCATCGGTGTTTCCCAGGCAGATACCGGCACAAAGCGGGTATGCTTATTGCCTTCCGCATCTTCCTCTGTGATTCTGTTATCAGCAGGCTTATAGCTACCGCCGATGCTCATGCCACTGAACTTGTACAAATCCCGGTGAAGCTGCAGGATCATGCTGGGTTTCACAGGGATATACTCGTAGCTCTCATGGATGGTAGCCAGCACATCACGGTAACCGGCGATCTCTTTTTCACTGCGGTTGCGGGGCGTGGTCTTGTCCTTGACGATCTTCTGCAAACGCTCATCGGAAGTATAGATGCCCTCAATTCGGTTGGACGCCTCAGTACTCTGAATCCGGGCAATCTCAATCAAATGGGTCAGCTCATCCTCCTGCACCTTTGCGTGTTCGCCCTTGTACTCATGGATTTGAGCCAACAGCTGCACGATCTCCGGTGTCAGGAGCTTATTATATATTTTCTCGTAGTTGTAGTTACGCATAGTGTTACCCCACTTTAGAAGTCTAAATTTATTATACGCTTATTATCGCCAAAGGTCAAGTTAATTTAGTCATTTTCTTTCGAATGACTAAATTGAACATTTTACTGCGCAATTAAATCAGGCAACTTCGTCGCTCTTTCGCTTAACCTGGTTAAAAGTTATACTAGCTTTTCGAGCAAAGGGTTTGGGATCTCCCAAAATCAAAAAGTGCCGTCAAAAGGCGATGCTTGCTAAGAAAATACCGTGGCCATTTTCTTGAACTACATACCAAAACAAAAAGCACCGACATTGGATCTGTAAATCCAGTGTTGGTGCTCTTTCTGCTTTTTAAGAAAGTTTATGCATTCATGCGATTGTGTCAAAATTGACACAAAAATCGCAAAATTGCGTCAGATCTGCTCGGGTGTTTTCAGGAGATACTTAATATAATTTAGACAGTGATTCGGGCAACCCGAAGG
>JBGVPJ010000079.1:0-9793 GCA_045126955.1 Faecousia sp. | reverse complement strand
TGACCACCTGCACCGGAGGAACGGAACACCTGCATTTCGTAGTCCTCGGGCTTAATCTCAAAATCCTCACTGTCATCATCGATTTCCGGAATGACTTCAATGGCGGCAAAGGAGGTTTGCCGACGGGCGTTGGCATCAAAGGGTGACACACGCACCAAACGGTGAACACCGTTCTCCCCCTTCAAAAATCCATAGGCATTTTCGCCCTCAATAAGAATATCCGCTGACTTCAGACCTGCCTCATCACCCTCTTGGTAGTCCATAATTTTATAGGTAAAGCCGTGGCGCTCTGCCCAGCGGGTATACATCCTATAGAGCATTTGGCACCAGTCCTGTGCCTCGGTGCCGCCGGCACCGGCCTGGAAGCTGACGAGGGCATTGTTTCGGTCATAGGTACCGGTGAGGAGTGTCTGCAGACGGCAGGTTTCCATATCATCGCTGAGAATTTGAAAGCCTTCCTTCAGCTCCGGAAGCATAGAGTCATCATCCTCCTCGATGGCCATTTCACAAATGGTCATCAAGTCATCCCATGCGGCGGTCATCTGCTTATACTTTTCCAGTTTACCCTCGCAGACTTTTGTCTTCATCACAATCTGCTGGCTCTTGTCCGGATTGTCCCAAAAGCCCGGGGCTTCCTGCATAGCATGCAGGCGCTCCAGCTCATTGCGCAGGCCCTCAATATTCAAGGAGTCTGCCAATCCCTCCAACGCCGGCTGAATGTCATTTAGTTTCTGTTTATAATTGTCGAACTCGATGTTCATGGGTTAGGTACCCTCGTTTCCTTAAATTTGGATATTTCGGTTTATTATATCCCAATTTCCCTATTCTGTAAAGAGGAAAATTAAAAAACGGTATAATCCGAGGAATGTGTTACAATAGTACATAACCCCTCGTTTTTTGCAGAAAAACGCCAATATTCCCTCTTGACAAAGTCATGAATTTCCGTAATAATTGGTTGTAGATATTTTGAGTCACGGGATTCAGAGTATCGATAAATTGAACAAAGCGTGATAGAGGTGCGGTCGTCATTAGTAGCTCTCCCGGTAGCGACAGGATTTCGCAGAGTGAAAGGGTATACCGCCGAAGGATTTTTCGTTTTCCTGAACGGAAGATGCCTGGTTTGCCAGAGAATATCTGCCAAACTGTCGCATTTTTGCGGAGAGCTGTCCATGATATGTTTGGGGTATTTCTATTCCGGTCATGAAACAGCATCAAAGCTGTGTTCATGACTATTTTTTATTTTAGGAGGTTACCCCATGGACTTTCACGCAACAATTTGGTCCCTGCTTCCCCCGCTGATTGCAATTTTGTTGGCGCTCATTACAAAGGAAGTTTACTCTTCCCTGTTCATCGGCATTTTGGCCGGTGGCCTGCTCTATACCGGATTTAATCTGGTCGCTACCTTCGAGCATGTTTTTGTAGAAGGTATGATCGGCACCGCTCTTGCCGACACCTGGAATGTTGGTATTCTGATTTTCCTTGTCGTGCTGGGTGGTATGGTTATGCTGATGAACCGTGCCGGTGGTTCCGCAGCTTTTGGCCGTTGGTCTGTAACCCATGTCAAGACCAAGGTCGGCGCACAGCTGTGCACCATCGTGCTGGGCGTTCTCATCTTTATCGATGACTACTTTAACTGCCTGACCGTCGGTTCTGTCATGCGTCCTTTGACCGACAAGCACGGCATCTCCCGCGCAAAACTGGCATACTTAATTGATGCCACCGCTGCACCCGTGTGCATCATCGCACCCATCTCCTCTTGGGCCGCCGCCGTTACCGGCTTTATTGATGGCGCCAACGGTTTGGAGCTGTTCATCCGCGCCATTCCCTACAACTTCTATGCCCTTCTCACCTTCGTTATGTTGGTCACTATGTCCTTGGGTAAGTTCGATTACGGTCCCATGCGCATGCAGGAAATGAGCAATTACCTCAATCAGTCTGCCGCCAACGCCAGCATCACCGGTGCTGAAGACCAGCCCAATCCTCCCATTAGCAGCAAGGGCAAGGTCATCCATCTTGTCCTGCCCATTGTTGTTCTGATTGTCAGCTGTGTTATCGGCATGATCTACACTGGCGGTTTCTTTGACGGCGTCGACTTCGTGACCGCTTTCTCCAAATCCGATGCTTCTGTTGGTTTGGTATATGGCTCTGTACTTGCCATGATCATTACCATTATTTTCTATCTCGCTACCCGTGTTCTCAGCTTCCGTGAGTGCATGAACGCCATCCCCGAAGGCTTTAAGAGCATGGTTCCCGCCATTCTGATTTTGACCTTCGCATGGACACTGAAGGCAATGACCGATTCTCTGGGCGCTGCTGAATTTGTGGCCGGACTGGTAGAGAACTCTGCCGGCTCCTTCATGAACTTCCTGCCCGCTGTCATCTTCCTGGTAGCCTGCGGCCTTGCTTTTGCTACCGGCACCTCTTGGGGCACCTTTGGTATTCTGATTCCCATTGTTGTAGATGTATTTGATGCTAATCTGGGTAGTGAACTGATGATCATCTCCATCTCCGCTTGCATGGCAGGCGCTGTCGTCGGTGACCACTGCTCCCCCATTTCGGACACAACCATCATGGCTTCTGCCGGTGCTGAATGTGAGCATATTAGTCATGTATCCACTCAGTTGCCCTATGCTGCAACTGCCGCAGCCATTTCCTTTGTATGCTACGTACTTGCAGGCTTTGTACGGAACTGGCTGATTGTTCTGCCCATCGGCATTGTTTTGATGATCGGCACACTGCTTGTGATCCGTCTGATCAGCAACAAAATGCACGCAAAACCCACTCAAGTTTAAACAAAAGATACGAACAATAGACAAAAGTACCCCCTGTGTAGGATAACAACTACACAGGGGGTATTGTCATATCGAAACGAAATTACACACATAGAAATAAACTATTACCGGCAATACCGGCAATGAATTTTTATCGATACAAAGGGAACTTCTCGCAAATGGCTGAGACAGTCTCACGAACCTCATTGGCTGTGCCCTCAAAATCACGGGCAGTCAGTGCCACGCAATGGGCAATCTTCTCCATCTCCTTCACTCTCAAACCACGGGTGGTAACCGCTGCAGTACCGATGCGCACACCGCTGGTAACAGCAGGCTTTTCCGGATCGCCAGGGATGGCGTTCTTATTGAGGGTGATATGATTGGCATCGCAACGGTTCTGCAACTCCTTGCCGGTGATATGCATAGGACGAAGATCCGCAAGCATCAGGTGATTATCGGTACCGCCGGTAACCAAATCAAAGCCCTCCTTGAGGAGTGCAGATGCAAGCGCCTTGGCATTGTTGACGACGTTTGCGGCGTAAGTCTTAAATTCCGGTGCCATAGCCTCCTTAAAGCAAATAGCTTTCGCTGCAATCACATGCTCCAGCGGGCCGCCCTGGGTGCCGGGAAATACGGCCGAATTGAGCTTCTTGGCATATTCCTCCTTGGCAAGAATCAAGCCGCCACGGGGTCCACGAAGGGTCTTATGAGTGGTAGTAGTAACAATATCCGCATAAGGCACGGGACTCTGGTGAGCACCACCGGCAACAAGGCCTGCAATGTGGGCCATATCCACCATCAGCACAGCCCCTACTTCGTGGGCAATATCGGCAAAAGTCTTGAAATCAATAGCACGGGGATATGCGGAAGCGCCGGCAATAATCAGCTTAGGCTGGCAGGCCTTGGCCATATCACGAATCTGGTCATAATCAATAAGACCGGTTTCGTGGTTTACATCGTAGGAAACCACGTTATAGTATTTGCCGGAAATATTGGCAGGACTGCCGTGGGTTAGATGTCCACCATTGGCCAAGCTCATACCCATCATGGTATCGCCGGGATTTAAAAACGCCAGCTCCACAGCCATATTTGCCTGAGCGCCGGAGTGAGGCTGCACATTGGCAAATTCCGCGCCGAACAAATCCTTCGCTCTTTGGATACACAAGCTCTCCAGTTCATCCACATGCTGGCAACCGCCATAATAGCGCTTTCCGGGCAGTCCTTCGGCATATTTATTTGTCAGGACCGAACCCATCGCCGCAATAACAGCGGGAGATGCAAAGTTTTCCGAAGCAATCAGCTCCAGGCCATCCTGCTGACGGGTCAATTCCCGTCCCATCATAGCGGCAACTTCTTCATCAAACTGGGAAACAAATCCAATAGAGTCCAAGGCTTTTGAGAGCATAATGTATATCCTTCTTTCTACATATTTACAAAGTAAAAAACAGACAGCCCGAGCGGACAGTCTGCACACACATATACCATAAATTCTAGTAAAACTTACAGTATCTCCGTCCGTTTGCCTGAGAGATTCGGCTTTCGCCTTGCACCTTCGGCACACAACTGAATGTGTTCTCCAGAGAGTCCTCCGCCTTCGGTTCAGAATTCCCCTATCCGAAGGTTTCACCGGTATATTCCATTCTGCTATTAGTATACACCATATTATCGATTTGTCAATAGGTATACAAAAAGCTTGCCCTGTGAAAATTTAGCTTTTCACAGGGCAACAGACCTTTCTTTTATACTTCCTTTGGGATATTTTTCATAGTAAGGCCGATGCGCTTACGCTTTTCGTCAACTTCCAACACGCAGACCTTCACCACATCACCAACCTGAACAATCTCAGAGGGGTGGCGTATTTTCTTATTGCAGACTTGAGAGATATGCACAAGTCCGTCCTGATGGACACCGATATCCACAAACACGCCGAAGTCAATCACATTTCGAACAGTTCCCGATAGCACCATGCCGGGTTTCAAATCCTTCATTTCCAACACATCTGTGCGGAGAATGGGTGCAGGCAGATCATCACGGGGGTCACGGCCGGGTTTTCCCAGTTCCTTAACAACATCCACCAGCGTGGGCACACCAACACCGCAGCGCTCTGCCGCTTCCGAAACACCGATAGTGTCCAAACGGGACTGCAATTCCGACAGATTACCCTTTGTCACATCGGTTTTTGTATAGCCGCAGAGCGTCAGCAATGTTTCTGCTGCGCTATACGCTTCCGGATGGACACCTGTATTGTCCAATATTTCCTTGCTCTCCGGTACACGCAGGAAGCCTGCACACTGCTGATAGGCCTTCGGTCCCAGCTTAGGGACCTTTTTCAGCTGACCTCTGGAGGTAAACGCACCGTTTTCCTCCCGATAGGCCACCACATTTTTGGCAGTGGTGCTGTTTAAGCCGGATACCTTCTGCAGCAGGCTTACGGAAGCGGTATTCACATCAACGCCAACCGCATTTACACAGTCCTCCACAACACCGCCCAGTGCCTCATCTAGTTGCTTTTGAGGACAATCATGTTGGTACTGTCCAACACCAATTGCCTTGGGGTCGATTTTCACCAATTCTGCAAGCGGGTCTTGCAAACGCCTTGCAATGGACACGGCAGAACGGAGATTCACATCATAATCCGGGAACTCCTCCGCCGCAAGCTTGGAGGCAGAATAGACCGAGGCACCGGCCTCATTAACAATCATATAGCTCACACCGGGAAGATTTTTTAACATTTCCACGGTCATTGCCTCCGTTTCACGAGAGGCTGTGCCGTTTCCGATGGCGATATGCTTAACACCGTGCTTGCGGATCATTTGGGACAGGTGATCAATTGCCTCCTCTTTTTTTCGCTGGGAGAAGGTAGGATACACCACAGCAGTATCCAATACGCGTCCGGTACTGTCCACAACCGCCACTTTACAGCCATTCCGGTAGCCGGGGTCCAACCCCATGGTAACAAACCCCTTTACAGGTCTCTGCATCAAAAGCGGCTTCAGGTTCAGCGCAAAATTGGCAATTGCAGACTCTGCAGCACGGTCCGTAAGGGTATTCCGCAGCTCCCGTTCCACACTGGGTGCTATCAATCGGTCAAAGGCGTCTTCCGCTGCCGCCTTTACAAAAGCGGACACCCACATCGTAGGCTTTAATGCCATTCGACAAACCAGTGCCTGTCCTTCTAATCCGGGAAGCGCCCCGGAGACTTTCAAAAATTCCTCCCGCTCTCCACGGTTAATAGCCAGAATTTGATGATTCTGCAATCTGGTAACCGGTGCGCTGAAATTGTAATACAGACTATAGACACTCTCTTTTTCCGGATCCACCGCCTGTACCGTCAGAATTGCCCGTTTCTCCATCTTTTCCCGAAGAGCCTTGCGGATATCCGGATCATCGGAAATCATCTCTGCAATAATGTCGGAAGCACCGGTAAGGGCATCGTCTAAGGTTTCCACGCCCTTTTCCGGGTCAATGTAGTCTTCTGCCAGCTTGGCAGGGTCCTCTCCCGTCTGCTCAAAAATTGCCAATGCCAGCGGTTCCAATCCCTTCTCCTTGGCAACCGTTGCACGGGTACGGCGTTTCTGCTTGTAAGGCCGGTACAGGTCCTCCACCTCTGCCAAGGTCTTGGCAGCTTCGATTGCTTTTGACAACTCCTCTGTCAGTTTGCCCTGGGTTTCAATGGCTTTTATCACCTCTGCCTTACGCTCCTGCAGATTCCGCAGGTAGGCAAGGCGTGTCTCTAAATTTCGCAGTGTGGTATCGTCCATACTGCCGTGAAGCTCCTTACGGTAGCGGGCAATAAAAGGAATGGTATTGCCTTCATCCAGCAAAGTCACCACATTTTGTACGTACTCGGTTTTCTGTCCCAGCTCAAGCGCCAGAGTTTCAATCAGTGTTTCCATAGTGCACTCCTGTTAAAAGATGGGTAAATTATAGCACAGGCCCACTCCTTTTTCAATCCCTCCCGCCTCTGTCTCCATATAAAGTCAAAAATGCTTTAAATTCTGCGGTTTTCACTTGCACCATCGCGGATATAGTGGTATACTATACTGAGTTAAACCGAAATTGGAGGAATAATCCATGCATCTGCCCGTCCTTACAGCAAGCTTATCGGAAGCCTATCTGAGAATGAAGCCTGCACTGATTCTGTTGGCAGTCATTTTAGCAGTGCTTTTGATCAGCTGTGTTGCTTTTACACTGATTGCCGCACAAGTTAAGAGCAGTCAAAGAATTAAGAAAACACAAAAAACTGTTCTGTGTTTAATGTATATCACTACTGTGCTGGTACTTATATGCACCTGTGTGTGCTTTATCCGATATCGAAATGTCAGCAATGCACTGATGGATGGAGGAATACACAACAGCACCTCCAATTCTACAAACAATGCTTTCGTTGACACAACCGGCAACACAAACACAACCGGTAACAATACCACGTCGGATATCACAGCCACACCGGGCTCCGACAACACAAATCCTCCACCTGACCCGGAGCCAACCTACACACCCTCCTATAATACCTCCAGCAACCCGGAAAACTGGGGAATTGATTGGGAAATTATCAGCCACGGTGCAATCGTCGACAACTATACGCTCCCGGAATCCATTTCCTTTGGCGCACCGGAGGATTACTTCGCTCTACCCGGCATCGCCACCTTCCGGGGAAACAATTTCCGCAACAGCGCTACTTACGGCACTGCAACAGTCGTAGATAAAACCCTAAACAAGGGATGGAATCGCAAAATCAGTTCACTGAACGGTTGGTCCGGCAGCGGCTGGACCGGTCAGCCTCTCATAGTACAATGGGATGCAGAAACCAAGGCGATTATGAATATGTTCCCCGAAAAGAAGGCAAAGGAAAACCTTGTTGAGGTTATCTATGCCACACTGGACGGACACATTTATTTCTATGATTTGGATGACGGCTCCTACACTCGAAATTCTATCAATATAGGTATGAATTTCAAGGGTGCCGGCTCTTTGGACCCGAGGGGCTACCCCATTATGTACGTTGGTTCCGGTGTTTCAATCGGTAACAAAGCGCCCAGAATGTATGTCATCAGTTTAATTGACGGCAAAATTCTCCATGAACGAAGCGGCAAAGATGCTTTCAACCTGCGAGACTGGGTGGCATTCGACTCCTCTCCTTTGATTGACGCAGAAACCGACACCTTGATTTGGCCCGGAGAAAGCGGCATCCTCTATACCATTAAGCTGAACACAGAGTACGATAAACAGGCCGGCACATTGAAGGTCGCACCGGAAGAGATTGTCAAAACCCGGTATACTACCGAGCGTTCCGACCACACCATGAGTGGTAAATATTGGCTTGGCTATGAGCCCAGTGCAGTCATCGTGGACAGATACCTGTATATCTCCGAAAACGGCGGTATGTTCTTCTGTATCGATTTGAATACTATGGAGCTTGTATGGGCACAGGATACCAGAGATGACTCCAACTCAACTCCTGTGTTCGAGTGGAACGGCTTGGATGGCGGCTACATTTACACAGCGCCATCCCTCCACTGGACCAGCAAAAACAGCGCCGGTTACATCTGTATTTATAAACTGGATGCCAAAACCGGTGAGATTGTATGGGAACAGCGATTTGATTGTAAAACAGTTACCGATCTTTCCGGCGGCGTACAGTCCTCTCCCCTGCTGGGCAAACCCGGCACACAGCTGGAAGGTCTGATTCTCTACACCATCGCCCGTACCCCCGATAGAAACAACGGCAAGCTCGTAGCGCTGGATACCCAAACCGGAAAAATTGTTTGGGAAAAGAGCATGAATAACTACACCTGGAGTTCTCCGGTGGCAGTCTATGATGAAGATGGCAAGGCCTATGTTATTTTCTGTGATTCTGCCGGTAATATGACTATGCTGGACAGCGCCGGAAACGTTCTGTCCACTGTAAATCTAGGCTCCAATGTAGAGGCCTCCCCTGCCGTATTTAAAAATACCATTGTAGTCGGTACACGAGGCGGACTGGTACACGGAATCAAAATCAAATAACAAAAATGGGTGTGCTTGCACACCCATTTTCTACAATCGGGAATAGTTGACACGCACCCAATCTTCCACTATAATAAAATAAAATAGCAATTTAAAAGGAGGGCGAACCATGGAAAAGAAAATCATTACCATCAGCCGTGAATTTGGTAGCGGCGGCCGTACCATCGGACATCAGGTAGCCGAAGCACTTGGCATTCCTTTTTATGACAAGGAGCTTGTGGAACAGGTTGCGCTGGAATCCGGCTTTGCTCCAAAATTTGTAGAAGAGCACGGCGAGCACTCCCCCGGTAGCAGTATTTTCTCTTATGCTTTTGCGCCTCAAGGGGTTCCGGGTGTGATGAACGGCCTGTCTACCGCAGATTTTCTGTGGAACATTCAGTGCAACGTCATCCTGCAACTGGCAGAAAAAGGTCCTTGCGTGATTGTGGGTAGAAATGCGGATTATATCCTTAAAGACCGCCCCGATTGCCTGCACGCCTTCATCCATGCCAACATGGATGCCAGAGCAGAACGCATCGTCCGCCTTTACGGCGAATCGGAAAAGAGCCCGCAAACCCGTTTGAACGAAAAGGATAAACGCAGGAGAGTCAATTATCAGCACTACACAGGGAGAACCTGGGGGCAAGCGCAGAATTACGATATCTGCCTTGACAGTAGTGTTTTAGGTATTGAGACTTGTACAGAAATTTTGGTCAAGCTTATGCGCGGTGAATAAAAGGTAAAATATGCACCCCAAAAGTGTCTAACTTTTGGGGTGCATATCATTTTTTAGCGGCAGTATTTTTTGTTATTAAGATAAATCTGTGCTTATTGTTTAGCCCATTCTCTCACGAATATGGGACAGGCGGTCCAGTGCCTCATTAAGGGTGGTGTCCAGCTTGGCAAAGTGCATACGCACAATGTTGTTGACGCCCTTTTCATTGAAGAAGGAGGTGCCGGGTACAACGCCAACGCCTACCTTTCTTGCCATCTCCTCGCAGAACTCCACATCGGTCTGTCCCTTTTTCAGGTAG
>JBGVPJ010000078.1:0-4365 GCA_045126955.1 Faecousia sp. | reverse complement strand
GCGGAAGACCGCCTTGGCCCCGGCCGCATTAAAATTCTCGTACTCTATCTCACCGATTGCGCCGCCGTCCACTGTATAAGCATACTCCGCGCCGAAATCTTTCACGTTGAATTTATCAGCACCACGGCCGATCTCTTCGTCGGGTGTAAAGGCAATTTTTAAGGTGGCATGGATGCGCCGGGTCTTCAGCAAAAATTCCGCAGCAGTCATAATTTCAGCAATGCCGGCTTTGTCATCCGCTCCCAAAAGGGTTGTCCCGTCGGTGACAATCAAATGCTTACCATAGTGGTTTTTCAAACTCTCATAATCCGCTTCCCGGAGATAAATCCCCTGCTCCGGGTTTAGAAGAATATCGCCGCCGAGATATTCCACCACCTTCGGGTGAATGTTCTCGCCGCAGGCGTCCGGTGCGGTATCCATATGGGCAATGAGGCCAATCGTGGGCAGTCTTGGATCACCGGGAACGGTGCCGTACACATAGCCGTACGCATCCATGCGGGCATCTGCAATGCCCATTGCCAGCATCTCCTCCACCAATGCCGCACCCAACAGCTTTTGCCTGTCCGTGGAAGGACAGGTCTCAGAGAATTCATCAGGGGTGGTATGGTAGCTTACATAGCGCAAAAAGCGCTCAGAAACAGATATCATAATCTCCTCCAAACGAAAAGAGGCGGAAATGCTCCGCCTCTTTTGCTCTTAAACTTACTTGGCAGCGTTGACCAGCTCTGCGGTATCCTGCGCGATCATCAGCTCTTCGTTGGTAGGAACAACCCAAACCTGCACCTTGGAATTAGGGGTAGAGATAACCATCTCCTTGCCACGCTTGCTGTTCAGCTCGGGATCGATCTCTACGCCCATAAAGCCGAGGTACTCACAGACCTTGGCACGGACAGCGCAGTCATTCTCACCGACACCGGCAGTGAAGGTCAGAACATCAATGCCGTTCAGTGCAGCAGCATAGGCGCCAACATACTTAGCAACCTCGTAGCAGAACTTGTCGCGAGCCAGAGCGCAGTTCTCGTTGCCATTCTTTGCGCCGTCCTCCAGATCACGGAAGTCAGAAGAAACGCCGGAAATAGCCAGCATACCAGACTTCTTGTTCAGAATGTTCAGGCACTCGTCAACACTGTAGCCGTACTTATTGCACAAAAACTGCACAACAGCGGCATCAATATCACCGGAGCGGGTGCCCATGGGAACACCTGCCAAAGGAGTCAGACCCATGGTGGTATCCTGGCACTTGCCGTCCTTCACAGCGGACATGGAGGAGCCGTTACCCAAGTGGCAGTTAACCATCTTGAATTCCTTCTTGCCAACCAGCTCAGCGGTACGCTTGGCAACATACTTATGAGAAGTGCCGTGGAAACCGTAGCGACGGATGGAGTCATTCTCGTAATACTCAGTGGGAATGGCGTAACGGTAAGCCTTGGGGGGCATAGTCATGTGGAAAGCGGTGTCGAAAACAGCGACCTGAGGAGTCTTGGGCATAACAGCCTGGCAGGCACGGATGCCCATCAGGTTAGCGGGGTTATGCAGAGGGCCCAGGGGGATACACTTTTCGATAGCCTTGATGACCTCATCATTGATGATGCAGGAATCGAAGAATTCCATACCGCCATGCAGAACACGGTGACCCACAGCATCGATCTCCTCAACGCTCTTAATCACGCCATGCTCAGCATCCTGCAAGATCTCCAAAGTGGCTGCAATTGCCTCGGAGTGGGTGGGCATAGGAATGTCCTTAACAACCTTATTCTCGCCAACCTTGTGGTTCAGGCGGCCATCAATACCGATACGCTCGCACAGACCCTTAGCGGAAACTTCGCCGGTCTCAGGGTTCATCAGCTGATACTTCAAAGAAGAGCTGCCGGCGTTGATAATCAAAACATTCATTGGAAATTGCCTCCTAAAATAAATAATGATTTTCTTTTTTCGCATTTTGTGGTAATATAACCATAGCAACTGTTATTCTATAATACTTTTACAGATTTCTCAAGTACTAAGATAACATTTTTTGCAAAAGGAGGGATATTTTGGACACCACCGGCATTATTTGCGAGTACAATCCTCTACATTTGGGTCACAAAAAGCAGATTGACACCGTCAAAGCCATCCATCCGGACAGCGGTATTGTGTGTTTGATGAGTGGAAATTATGTACAACGGGGCTCGCCGGCCATTATAGACAAAACCCTCCGGGCAAAAGCTGCTATTCTCTGCGGGGCAGATTTGGTGCTGGAATTGCCTCTGACTGCCTCACTCTCTTCTGCCGAAGGCTTTGCGCGGGAAGGGGTACGGATACTGGGCGGCTTTTGTGACCGCCTGTGCTTTGGTGCTGAGAGCGCAGATAAGAAAGCTTTGACGGATACCGCACAGGCGCTGCTCTGTTCGGATTTTCCCGAGGCGTTGCGCCGAGAGTTGGACAAAGGGCTATCCTTCCCTGCCGCACGGCAGGCCGCCCTGCAAAGTATGGGATTGCAGGAGGACACCCTGACCCATCCCAATGACATTTTGGCCACAGAATACTGCAAAGCCATTTTGCAGCTGGGCCTTTCCATGGAGCCCATGCCCATTCCCCGCGGAGGACGTTACCATGATATAACCGCAGAAGAGGAAAACCCCTCCGCCACCGCCGTTCGGAATCTCATGCTCCACGGTAAGGTGTGGCTGGATTATGTACCGGAAGCGGCGCAGAATACGTTTCGGGGTGCTTCGCTTCACACCCTGTCTGCAGGCGAGCAAGCCATTCTCTACCGACTGCGCACCATGACAGATGGAGAATACGAGACACTGCCCTACGGCAGCGAGGGGCTATGGCGAAAGCTGATGCACAATGCAAGATCCCTCTCCACCTTGGAAGAAATTCTCACCGCCACCAAATCCAAGCGCTATACCCGCACCCGGTTGGACCGAATGGTAATGTGCGCCTTTTTGGGATTGACCCAGGCTAACCTTGCTTCCCCTGCCCCCTATTGCAGAGTGCTGGCTTTCAACGACAGAGGTCGTGAGATTTTAAAAACCGCACGAAAAACAGGACTGTTCCCCAATACAGGGGAGTCAGTCAATCATCCATATCAAGAGTTGGAGTACCGGGCAGGAGGACTATACAGTCTATTCGCAACAGACTGTGTCAATTCACCCCATAGCGAGCAAAATCGCCGGATATTCTACCAAGCCAATATAACAGGAGGAAATGATAAAGATGGGTAAATTAATGAAAAATAAAAAAGTTGTGTTGGGCATCGTCGCCCTGTGCGTGCTCCTATTGTTAGCATGGGCACTGCATACACCGCCCAAAAGCGATGACTACGCCTATCAAGGCTACATAACAAACATGCGGAAAGCAGGCTCTGACACAATCATCACCGTAATTTCCGGTGACGGCGCAAAGGAATTTACAGTCAAACGGAACACAAAACAGACGTTCAATGGTGAAATTACCACACTCAGCGTCGGCAACTTTATCCGCCTGAGTACCACTCGAAACAGTGAAACAGATATTAAAAGATTTGCCGCACACGACGGTTACTCCATGAACGGCAAGTTAGTACGTATACAAGAGCATAACACCACATTCATTCTTACAACCGACAAGGGTACAGGAGATTTTCGGCTTTTCACCTTGGTTTTTGCCACTTCGGATCTGACAGACTTGTCAAATGGCAGTGCCATTAAAATCTATTACCAGTACCCCATCGTTTCAGGAAATTACCGTATCGCTGCCGACGTTATTACGCAAACCGACAATGGTTCTGCGGAATTTACCGAAGAAGAAGTTGCCTACATTACATCTTGGGGTTATACGCTGTCGAAAGACTGATCCTCACAGCAAAAGAGGTCTGCTGCTATTTGCAACAGACCTCTTTATTATTTTAGATTCCAAATCTTAATTTGGCTGGATTTCTCATAAAGCCGCAGATAACTGTCATACCGCGTCTGTTCCAATTCCCCGTTTTCTACCCCGCGGCGCACGGCACATTCCGGTTCTGCCCGGTGGGAACAGTCATGGAACTGGCATTTCCCCAAGTAAGGAGCAAAATCCGAAAAAGCATACTGCAGATTTTCCTTCAGCATCACATCCATCTGGTCCGTGTCAAAGGAGGAAAATCCCGGCGTGTCTGCCACATAGGTGTTCTCATCAAGTTGAAACAGCTCCACATGACGTGTCGTATGGCGACCTCGTCCCAGTTTTTCCGAAACCTCACCGGTAGCCAAATCCAGTCCGGGGCACAGAGCGTTGAGCATACTGCTCTTTCCCACGCCGGTGTTTCCCGTAAAGGCGGTAAGTTTGCCTGCGATCAGCTTCCGCAAATCCTCTACGCCCTCACCGGTAATGGCACTTGCCTGAATAACAGGGAAACCTGCA
>JBGVPJ010000077.1:0-6400 GCA_045126955.1 Faecousia sp. | reverse complement strand
GGCGGCTGTTATTTTCGTCATGTTGGGGCAAAATGTGGTTATTTTGAAAAGTAGTATGCGAGTAGGACAAAAGGGGCAAACCCGTTGCAAAGGGTGGTATAGCATTGTATAGCTTGGTATGCCGCGCCTGGGTCAAATCTTCCCGTGGCAGACGAATAGTATTTTTATCATAAAATGTCCACGCTTTGGTATCAAAGCTCGCAGGTGCCTACGGTTCTGGGGAAGGGTAGTACGTCCCGGATGTTAGCCATGCCGGTCAGGTACATGACGCACCGCTCAAAGCCAAGGCCGAAGCCTGCATGGCGGGCAGAGCCGTACTTCCGCAAATCCATGTAGAAGTCGTAGTCAGCAGGGTTCATACCCAACTCCTCAATGCGGTTCTTGAGAATCTCGTAATTGTCCTCACGCTGGCTGCCGCCGATAATCTCGCCGATGCCGGGCACCAGGCAGTCCATAGCCGCCACGGTCTTGCCGTCGGGATTCAGCTTCATATAGAAGGCCTTAATCTCCTTGGGATAGTCGGTGACGAAGACGGGCTTCTTAAAGACCTCCTCAGTGAGGTAGCGCTCATGCTCGGTCTGCAAATCGCAGCCCCAGTAGACAGGATAGGCAAACTTGTCGTTGCACTTCTCCAAAATCTCAATGGCCTCGGTGTAGGTCACATGACCGAAGTCGGAATTCATTACATGGTTCAGCCGCTCGATAAGACCCTTGTCCACAAACTGGTTGAAGAATTCCATCTCCTCGGGTGCGCGCTCCAGCACATAGGCGATGATATACTTAATCATATCTTCTGCAAGACGCATATCGTCGGACAGGTCTGCAAAGGCAATTTCCGGCTCAATCATCCAGAACTCGGCGGCATGGCGGGTGGTGTTGGAGTTTTCCGCACGGAAGGTGGGTCCAAAGGTGTAGATGTTCTTAAAGGCCATGGCAAAGGTTTCGCCGTTGAGCTGACCAGACACGGTCAGGTTGGTGGGCTTGCCGAAGAAATCCTGAGAGAAATCCACTTTGCCGTCCTCGGTCAGAGGCAGATTGTTCAAATCCAGTGTGGAAACCTGGAACATCTCGCCTGCGCCCTCACAGTCGGAGCCTGTGATAAGGGGGGTATGCACATAAACGAAGTCCCGATCCTGGAAGAACTGATGGATAGCCATGGCCGCCAGGGAACGGACACGGAACACTGCCTGGAAGGTGTTGGTCCGGGGCCGCAGATGGGTGATGGTCCGCAGGAACTCCATGGAGTGGCGCTTGGGCTGCAGGGGGTAGTCGCCGGTGGAGGCACCCTCCACAGTCACTTCCTCTGCCTGGATTTCAAAGGGCTGCTTGCTGTCGGGAGTCAGCACCACGGTACCCTTAATAATCAGCGCCGCGCCGATGTTAATTTTGGAAATCTCTTGGAAATTGGAAATAGAATCGTTATAAACCACCTGAATGGGGGTAAAATAAGTGCCGTCATTGAGCATAATAAAGCCAAACTGCTTGGACGGACGGCGATTGCGCACCCAGCCGCCGATGGTGATCGTCCGGTCGGCATACTCTGCCGTGTTTTTGAACAGCTCGCGAACAGAAATCAGTTCCATAATCATTACCTCTTTATAAAAAGCTATAATATAAAGAGTATACGTCAAAAAGGAAGATTTTACAAGGGGTATCTGCAATTTAATTGAGCAAAAACACACCCAAATTCAAATATCCCGCAAAGGTGACCCATAATAAGTAAGGTATCAGCAAATCTCCGGCGGTTTCATCCAACTTTGAGAACAGCCGCATGGTAATGAAAATTCCCACCCACAGGGCAATCAGCACAAAAAAGGCGGCTAAGTACAGTTGTCCTCCGAAAAATACCAACGGCCACAAAAAATTCAAGAACAGCTGTGCCCCATAGGCTTTCAGCGCTCGGTTGATTTGCGCCTTGTCCTTTCCGGAAACAAGCACACGATAGGAGGCTTCCCCCATTAAAATGTACAAAATCGTCCACACAATGGGAAACACCCACCCCGGCGGCGACAGGGGCGGCTGGTTTATAATCCCATAATTCCCCATCCCCCCGGATAGCAGTGTGGCAAGTCCCCCCACAGCAAGGGGTATTGCCCAGCAAATCAGACGCTTTTTCAAATTGTTGTTCATGGTAATCCCTCCTGAAGCCTACTGTACACAAAAATCAATGGGATTCTCCATCGAATTTACTGTTGTCAACAGAAAAAAGATAGGGTACAATAAAAGAAAAACCACAGGAGTTAATGACGATGAAATCGAAGGTGTACTTTTGCAAGGATTTACGTCCCGAGGCAGTGCTGAATATGTATCGGCTGCTGGGCAAGGAATTGACCGGTCGTGTGGCTATCAAGGTACACTCCGGCGAGGAGGGGAATCCCAACTTTCTGAAGCCGGCCTTTTGGAAGCCGGTGGTGGACCATGTGGGTGGCACCATTGTGGAGTGCAACACCGCCTATGAGGGCGCCAGAAACACCACCGAGCGCCATATACAGCTGTTTAAAAAGCACGGCTGGAGCGATATGTATCCGGTGGACCTGTTGGATGCACAGGGTCCGGATATGGTGTTGGAAATTCCCAACGGCACGGTTATTCGGCAGAATTTTGTAGGCAAGGATTTGGAACATTACGACGGCGCACTGATTCTGTCCCATTTTAAGGGGCATCCCATGGGCGGTTTCGGCGGCGCCATCAAACAGCTGTCCATCGGCTTTGCCTCCTCCTACGGCAAGGCCTATATCCACGGTGTGGGTGACCCGGAGAAATTTTGGGATCGGGAGCAGGATATGTTCCTGGAGGCCATGGCCGATGCGGCATCCTCCATCGTCAAGTACTTTGGCGGCAATGCGGTCTATATCAACGTAATGAAGAACCTGAGTGTGGACTGCGACTGCGTGGGCAAAGAAGCCAAGCTCCCCTGCATGGGCGATGTGGGTATTTTGGCAAGTCTTGACCCGGTAGCTATTGACCAAGCCTGTGTGGATTTGGTATATGCCTCCGATGACCCCGGCAAGGCCGCTTTGATTGAGCGGATGGAAAGCCGTCATGCCATCCACACTTTGGAAACTGCTGAAAAGCTGGGCATTGGTTCTCGAGAATATGAGCTGATTGGAGTGTAACAAATGGGTGATTGCAAAGCCTGTGCCGGCGGATGCTGCGGTGACTGCGGCGGCTGTGCCAAAGAATTGGTGCTAAACCCAGGCGAGGTGGATTTGCTCCGGGCACTGGGACAGTATTCCTTTCTGCCGGTGGCCAGAAAGGCGGATGACATGACCCCCATATATCGGGAGGACAATGCCTATTCCCAGGAGGAATACAGCCTTATTATCCAAATTTTGGAGAAAAAGCAATTGATTTATTTGGATTATTCGCCCCTGCCGGGGGCCGATATGGCCGCCTATGCCGGTTATCCTGTCCATGGCAGCATGGGACTGACCCAGCGGGGTCAGCAGGTACTGGAGCAGATTGAATTACAGGGCATAGAGGAATAATCTGTCAAGCAAAATCATAACCACCGGCCGTGCCGGTGGTACGCGCAGGCCCCTTTAGGGCCTACAACCTGCCGAGCCTATAGGCTCATGGAATTATCTTTCGCTTGCATATTCTGCCCTACTACCGCAGATGCGGTTATTTACGCACCGAAGGCTCCCTTGTGCAAAGGGAGCTGTCAGCCGAAGGCTGACTGAGGGATTGTCACTATGAGAACAACCCCTCCGAGCAAAATCAAAGATTTTGCCCACCTCCCCTTACACAGGGGAGGCTTGCCGCTGCGGCGGGATTGGGTATAGCGAAAGCTTTTTGGAACCAACGGTACTGCCGGTGGTTTTCTTTATACAATGAAAACTCCCTGCATACCATCGGTATGCAGGGAGTTGTTTTATGAAGTAATTATTCCTTTTCCAGTGCCAGTGTTCTGGTGGTCAGGTCGCAGACCTCAGCAGGTCCGAAGTACTGGATGGCACCGGGGTAGACGTAGCAGGACTCCACGGCCCACTTCTCACGGTTAGCCTCAAAGAACTTGAAGGGCTTGCCGTCCAGCTCCACCAGAGCCTTGCGGATAACGGGCTTGTCGTGGCCGTGTCTTCTCTCTATGTTCATCATCTTGGTGATGGGCATACCGCCGGCAATCCACTCCTCGGCAGGCTTGGACAGGTTGGAAACCTTGGAAAGGTAGCCGTTGAAGCCGTACTGAATCAGCATAAAGGCATTGTAGCCCAGGCTGTAGCAGTAGTCGGCATCGAAGTTGGAGGGGAAGGCACAACGGCCTTCGTAGCCAAGGAAGTGATGCAGCGGAGAGAACTTACCCTTATAGGTGCCGGCTGCCTTGCGCTTTGCAAGATTTTCCTTAACCAGTGCGGAAAACAGCTTCTCAGACTCGATGAGAGATACCTGCACATTGCCGTGGGGGTCGCGCTCCAAAAACAGCTGCTGCTGGATGGACTGGGGCAGCAGAGCAAAAACAGCCATGGATTCCTTGGTCAGACCGGCCTCGATGAAGGCATATTTTTCCTGCCAGGTGGGCAGTGCATTAAACGCGTCGGCCTTGCTGCCTGCCAGCAGCTCGTTGATTTCGGCAATCAGCACGGAGAACTCGGGAACGAACTCCACAATGCCCTCGGGGATGATGGCAACACCGAAATTCCAACCCTTGGCGGCACGGGCAGCCACGGAATCGGCAATGTAATCGGAAATCTGCGCCAGGGACATCTTTTTGGCGGCCACTTCTTCACCAATCAGGCAGATGTTCGGCTGGGTTTGCAGTGCGGTTTCCAGTGCCACATGGGAGGCACTGCGGCCCATCACCTTCACAAAATGCCAGTACTTCTTGGCGGAGTTGGCATCCCGCTGGATGTTGCCCACGATTTCGCCGTAGGTCTTGGTGGCAGTGTCAAAGCCGAAGGAGCACTCAATATCCTCGTTCTTTAAGTCGCCGTCGATGGTCTTGGGACAGCCGATAACCTGCACGCCGGTTTTGTGTGCAGCAAAGTACTCAGCCAGAACAGCGGCATTGGTGTTGGAATCGTCACCGCCGATAATCACGATAGCCGTGATGCCGTGCTTCTTGCAGACCTCTGCCACAACAGCAAACTGCTCCTCTGTTTCCAGCTTGGTACGGCCGGAGCCGATGATATCAAAGCCGCCTGTATTGCGGTATGCATTGATATACGCGTCATCAAAAATCACATAGCTGTCCTCCAGCAGACCGCTGGGACCGCCCTTAAAGCCGTACAGCACATTGTCCTTATCGGTAGCTTTCAGTGCGTCGTACAGACCGCAGATAACATTGTGGCCGCCGGGAGCCTGACCGCCGGAGAGGATAACGCCTACAACCTGCTTCTTAGCCTCGGAGGTGTTTTGACCCTTTTGGAAGGTAATCTCGTTTTTGCCGTAGGTGTTGGGGAACAGAGCCTTGATTTTCTCTTGGTCCGCCACACTCTCGGTGGGGTTGCCGTTTTTGACACAAATCGCAGAAATGCCGTTTCTGAGCATGCCGGGCAATTTAGGCTGATACTGGTATCTTGCCAGCTGAAGGGGGGATATTTTCATATTTTAAACACTCCTTGCAATTCATTGCGTTAAATTCACATGCATTATACTCCATTTTTAAACAAAGGTAAATAGTATTTTCCAATATTTTTCTCCAAAAGTTCCCGGAAGAAAAGGCGTAAAACTGTTTATTTCCGATATAAATTTTTTGTTGCAAATATTTGTGTTGAAAACAGAAAAAATTGTGTTATAATGGGACTCGTAAAAATGCGGGTTTTCCCGTGAAATAAGAAAGGATTGAATCCAAATGGCTCTTGTTACTACTACCGAGATGTTTAAGAAGGCTTATGACGGCGGTTACGCAGTCGGTGCTTTCAATGTGAACAACATGGAAATTGTTCAGGGCATTACCGAGGCTTGCCGTGAGGAAAACGCTCCCGTTATTCTTCAGGTATCCAAGGGTGCACGTCAGTATGCCAACCCCACTTACCTTGTAAAGCTGGTTGAGGCCGCTGTTATCGAGTGCCCCAACATTCCCATCGCTCTGCACCTGGACCATGGCGACAGCTTCGAGACCTGCAAGTCCTGCATCGACGGCGGCTTCACCTCCGTTATGATCGACGCTTCCTCCCACTCCTTTGCCGAAAACATCGAGATCACCAAGAAGGTGGTTGAATATGCACACGACCACGGTGTTGTGGTTGAGGCTGAGCTGGGCTCTTTGGCCGGCATCGAGGACGATGTAAATGTCGCTTCCGAAGCCGCTTCCTACACCCGTCCCGAGGAAGTTGAGGAGTTCGTTGCCAAGACCGGTTGTGACTCCCTGGCCATCGCCATCGGTACCAGCCACGGCGCTTACAAGTTTAAGCCCGAGCAGTGCACCCGCAATGAGCAGGGCATCCTGGTTCCTCCTCCT
>JBGVPJ010000076.1:0-5257 GCA_045126955.1 Faecousia sp. | reverse complement strand
CCGAACCCAGTTGTGAAATGGATATGCAGTGCCATAAATGTCACGGAACCGGCGAGGTTGACGGTCAGGTCTGCTCCACCTGCCACGGCGAGGGTTGGATTGAGCTGCTGGGCGCCGGTATGGTGCACCCCGACGTACTTCGCAACTGTGGCATTGACCCGGAGAAGTATTCCGGCTTTGCTTTCGGTATGGGTCTGGAGCGTATGGCTATGGGCCGTCTGCGGATTACCGATTTGCGTCTAATTTTCGATAACGATGTCAGATTCCTGAACCAGTTCTAAGGAGGTACGGACAATGAAACTGAACAGAAAATGGCTACATGAGGAATTTGTGGATTTGTGCTCCGTTTCCGACAAGGAATTTGTTGAGAAGCTGACTGTCTTCGGACAAAAGGTTGAAACCTATGAGCGTATGGATGCCGAAATTAAAAATGTTGTTGTAGGCAAGGTGCTTTCCATCGTCCGGCATGAAAACTCTGATCACATGTGGGTCTGCATGGTTGATGTTGGTGAAAGCGAGCCTGTACAGATTGTCACCGGTGCACAAAATGTCCGTGAGGGCGATTTGGTACCTGCCGCGTTGCATAATTCCTGGCTCCCCGGCGGTGTTCACATCACCAAAGGCAAGCTCCGCGGTGTGCTGTCCTGCGGTATGCTCTGCTCCTATTTGGAGCTGGGTTTGACGCAGAACGATTTGCCCGGTGCCTATAAGGACGGCATTTGGATTCTGAACGACGAGGACTGCAAGCCCGGTGAAGATATCAACAAGGACATCGGCAACGATGATACCATCGTTGACTTTGAAATCACAAACAACCGCCCGGATTGCTATTCCATCATCGGACTTGCTCGGGAAGCTGCTGCTGCATTTGGACTGCCTATGAAGCACCACGAACCGGTTGTGAAGGGCAGTGATGCCGGTTCCATGTATGAGATGCTGGATGTGGATGTGCCTGCAACGGAGCTTTGCAACCGTTACACCTCACGTATGGTTGCCAATGTTAAGATTGGCCCCTCCCCCAAGTGGCTGCGGCAGCGTCTGCGTGCCAACGGGGTGCGTCCCATCAACAACATCGTTGATATCACTAATTATGTGATGCTGGAGTACGGTCAGCCCATGCACGCCTTTGACTACCGGTATGTTGGCTCCGGCAAGATTGTTGTCCGGGAGGCTGAGGCCGGCGAAACCCTTACTACCTTGGACGGCAATGTGCGGAATTTGAAGCCGGGCATGCTGGTCATTGCAGACGAGAATAAACCCATCGGTCTTGCCGGTATCATGGGCGGCGAAAATTCCGAAATCCTTGACGACACCACGACTGTCGTCTTTGAATCTGCCAACTTTAACGGCACCTCCATCCGTCAAACCGCCTTGGCTCTCGGCATGCGTACCGAGTCTTCCGGAAAATTCGAAAAGAATCTTGACCCCATGATGACAGTTCCTGCCGTACAGAGAGCCTGTGAGCTGGTAGAGCTGTTGCAGTGCGGCGATGTAATGGACGGCATTATCGATATTATCAATTATGTACCCGCATCCAAAACCGTTCCTCTGGAAGTTGAAAAAATTAACAATCTGCTAGGTACCAAAATTTCCCGCGAGGATATGGTGATGTATCTGAATCGGCTGGAAATCGAAGTGGAGGGCGACAATATTCTTATCCCCTCTTGGCGTCCGGACCTAAACCTGATGGCAGATATTGCAGAGGAAGTGGGCCGCTCCTTCGGTTATAACGAGATTCCTACAACTGATTTTAAAAATTCAACACAGGGTGGTTATACCAAGACCATGCTGTTAGAGACCGCTGCAGGCCGTCTGTGCCGCTCTCTTGGATACAGTGAGATTATCACCTATTCCTTTGTATCTCCCACCATCTTTGATCAGATTCGTTTACCTAAGGACAGTGCACGCCGAAATGCCCTGCGGATTCAGAATCCTTTGGGCGAGGACACCTCTATTATGCGTACCACTGCCCTACCCTCCATGCTTGACATTTTAGCGCGGAACAGCGCATATCACAACAAGGCTGCTAAGCTCTACGAGCTGGCAAAGATTTATCTGCCTGTTGATGGCGAGGTCCTGCCTAAGGAGCCGAAGATTTTGGTTCTCGGCACCTACGGTGCCGGTGAGACTTTCTTTACCTTAAAGGGTGAATTGGAAGCTATCTTTGCCGGTCTTCGCATGCCTAAGGCAAGGTATGTGGCAGATAAGAACAATCCTTCTTATCATCCCGGCCGCTGTGCCAAGGTCACGGTGCAGGATTTGGATGTGGGTTATATCGGACAGATTCATCCGCTGGTCGCCCAAAACTATGGTATGGACAGCGAAATTTACTGCGCAGAAATTAACTTCACTGACCTCATGACCCTGCAAAAGCCTGAACCCACCTACACACCGCTTCCCAAGTATCCCACCGTTTCCCGCGACCTGTCTGTAGTCTGTGATGAGGAAATTACTGTTGCACAGGTTGAGGATGTCATTGAAGCTGCCGCCGGCAAGCTACTGCGCAACATTCGCCTGTTTGATATCTATCGCGGTATCGGCGTTCCCGAGGGCAAAAAGAGCATGGCCTTCTCCCTTGAACTGCGCGCTGACGACCGCACACTGACAGACACTGACTCTGAACAAGTGATTACTAAGGTTTTGAACGCACTAAAGGATACTCTCGGTGTAACATTGCGGTAAAATTTAGTTAAATTTTCTGTTAGGACTTTACACAGAAGAAAAAATAGGCTATAATAACATTAATATTCGGAAGGAGGTCTTGACGTAATGGATCATACCAGATGCACCATAAAATTTACTGTTCCCGGCGACGAAAAGGAAAATATGCACACAATACTCCGTGGCGTCTTTGATGCTCTGAACGAAAAAGGTTATAACCCTATCAACCAGATCGTTGGCTACCTGCTGACAGAGGATCCCACCTACATCACCAATTACAACAATGCTCGCAGCAAAATCTGTAAGATTGACCGTGATGAATTGATGAGAGAGCTGGTACGCTGCTATCTGTTTGAGAACAATTAATCTTGACGGGAGGCCTTTGCCGTCGCAAAAGCCTCCCGATTCCATTTTAAGGAGGTCACTATGTCCGAGGTTTTGACTTATAAAGGCCATCCGCTGATGCGCAAGGACAATTTAATTTATTACGGTTCTATGGCTGACAGCCATATCGTAATGCTCCAAGTCTTGGAAACCAAAAAGGTAAATGATGTGGACATTGCCACCCGTGTTTCTGTGCAGCTTCAGCTGACCGACCCTGCCGCAAAGAGCCGGGACCGTATTGTTAAGAAAAGTGAGAAACCCGGCTTCTACACCGCTCTGGATGTGGGTTGTGTGTGGCTGGAAAGAGCTTTGGCCGGAAAATAAATGTAGCAGTGCACTACCGACACAAATTTGTGTCGGTAGTTTTTTTGTTATATTCTGCATTTTTTGCAGCATACTAGTCAAAAAGGACGGTGTCACTATGGCAAAACAAAAATGCGGAAAGCAAAGTTTCAAATTGGAGAACCCACCGGTAATTACAGCATGGGCAAGTGTGGCCGGAAAAAAAGAATCGGAAGGGCCTTTGGCAAAAACCTATGATATTACACAGACCGATTCCTTTTTTGGTCAAAAAACATGGGAACAGGCAGAAAAAAGAATGCAGCAAATTGCCCTGCAGAAACTCAGTCAAAAGGCCAACATGAAGACAACAGACTTCGGTCTGGTGTTTTCCGGTGATTTGCTCAATCAGTGTATCGGTTCTTCCTTTACACTGCGCAATACAGGAATTCCTCACATCGGCTTGTATGGAGCCTGCTCTACTATGGCAGAAAGTCTTCTGCTGGCATCCATGACCGTAGGAGGCGGTTTCTCAGACAGAGTTGTTGCTATGACCTCATCGCATTTTGCCAGTTCTGAGCGACAGTATCGCTTCCCTCTAGGCTATGGCGGACAACGTACACCCACAGCCCAATGGACCGTTACCGGCGCAGGAGCAGCGCTGGTTTGCAGCACCGGTAAAGGTCCGAAAATTGAAGCATGTACCATTGGCACCGTTACAGATTTGGGTATCAAGGATGCAAACAATATGGGTCCTGCTATGGCACCGGCAGCATTGGCAACTATTCGCGCCCATTTCGAAGACTTAAATGTCAGCGCCGATGATTTTGACCTGATTGTCACCGGTGACCTGGGACAGCTCGGCAAGGATGCATTACTGACCATGGCGCAACGGGAGAATTTAGGACTGGGCGGAAAGCTTACAGACTGTGGTACACTGGTCTTTGATTTGATAAGACAAGATGTTCACGCAGGCGGTTCCGGCTGTGGATGCAGTGCCATCACTCTATGCGGTTATCTGTTGGACAAGCTGAATTGCGGAAAATTAAATAAAATCCTGTTCTGCGGTACAGGTGCACTCCTCTCCCCTGTTTCCACACAGCAGGGTCTGCCGATTCCCGGTGTATGCCACGCAGTATCGATTACCGGAGGTTAATATGGATTATTTAAAAGCATTTGTTGTTGGCGGTATCTTATGTGTTATTGGCCAAATTCTCATTGATAAAACCAAACTGACCCCTGCACGCATTTTGGTCAGTTATGTAGTAGCAGGTGTACTATTGGGTGCTGTCGGTCTATACGAACCGCTGGTTGATTACGCAGGCGCGGGAGCAACCGTTCCTCTGACCGGTTTTGGATATAATCTGGCAAAGGGTGTAAAGGAAGCTGTAGCACAGGACGGATTTATCGGAATTTTCATTGGCGGTTTAAAATCAACAGCCGGCGGTATTGCCGCAGCTGTCACCGCAGGATTATTGGCAAGCATCATTTTCCGTCCAAAGGATAAATCTTAAAAGAACGGGTATACTACCCTGGGGTAACCCAAAAGACATTACACGGAGGAAAAGAATATGAATAACCAGAACAAGAATCAGAACAACAACCAGAATCAAAACAATAACAATCAGAATCAGAACAACAACCAGAACAACAACCAGAACCAGAACAACAACCAAAACAAGAACTGCCGCTAAAAACAAACCGCCGAAGGGAAACCCCTTCGGCGGTTATTGTTAAATAATGTCCCAAAAGCGCTCAATGTCAAAGAAGTAGAGCTTTACCGCTTTTACAGGCATTTGGTAAATTCGCTCCAATGCGTCCGCATAAGTGATCACCTGTGGACGATATCTTTCTGCTACAGCAGGCAGTGTTTTCTCGGTAACGCGGTCTGTTTTGAAGTCCAGCACCGTGATACCGTCTGCCTCAAGCAAAG
>JBGVPJ010000075.1:0-13151 GCA_045126955.1 Faecousia sp. | reverse complement strand
CTACACCCTGTAAAAGAACTTGTTCTCCCTGAGCATCTGAATAAAATTTTTCCCCATTCTCCAAAAGAGAGAACTTAAACTCACGAAGCACATGCACACTTTTTTGCAGCTTCATGCCCAACGGTGTAGCAAAAAAGGTTGCCAGCTTTTTACAATCAACCATTTCCGCCTGTTCCGGAGCAATCAGCTTCTCGTGAACCATCCGCTGTACATCCTCATAAATACTCTCCACATCACTGCACGCAGAAAATCGTATATGCTGCAGCACGGTGTGAACAGCATTGCCGTATGCGGTTCCGGTGGCGCTTGCGGTCTTACCGGGTTTTCTAAAGGCCACCTGTCGGACATCAAAGGCACCTTCCGCAATTTCCGTGTCCAAATCCCTGCCCTTTAATTGAGTTGCGGTGAGTTTGGATGGCATTTGTGTAGCGCCCCTATGGGCATAGGAAAACCGAAGGCCGGATGACAGTTTTTCTAAAACATTCTTCGATATTTGTGTATCGGCGATCTCTGCAGAGACGGATTCTTCATGCCTCGCTGCAGATTTAACAACAGCAATCTGCCATTGCGTATCCCTCAAACAGGCACAATTGGGATGTCCGCCCAATGCAAAAAACGCTCCTGCTTCCGTCCTTGTAAGCGCCGCCTGCAGCACCCATGCTCCCGGGCAGTCAACGTCCGACGCCAGCAGCTCTGAACCGGTCGTATCCAGCCGCAGGGCAATGTCCTGCAGGCATCCAGCCAAATTTTTAGCGGCATAGGTCATAATCAGTCTGTCCCGTGCCCGGGTCATAGCCACATAGAGTACACGCAGTTCCTCAGAAAGGCTCTCCTGCATCATTTTCTTGCTGATGGCTCGCTTTGCAATGGTTGGGTAGTGAACCCTGTGCTTAGCATCCACGCAACACAATCCAAGTCCTAAATCCTTATCGCAGAGCACCTGACCACGGGCACTTTCTTGGTTAAAACCTCTTGACAAACCGCACAGGAACACAACAGGAAATTCCAAACCCTTTGACTTATGGATACTCATAATGGTGACAGCGCCACAATCCTGCTGTACACCGGGATTTCCAAGACCCCTCTCCTCGGCAGCATCCAAATATTCCAACAATCTTCCCAATGCCTTGGGGCCTGTTGCCTCATAATCGGAAACGATTTGGAAAAACGCCTGTAGATTGTCGAGACGGGAAGCGCCATCCTCCATTGCAGAATAGATGCTCAGCAAATCAGTATCCACATATACCAACGAAAGAAGCTGTGTAACTGTAGAAAGGCGTGATGACTGCCGCAGCTTATTTAGGGTACCCACAAATGCACGGCTTTTGGCATCGCTCGACTCAACTAAAAGCGTATACACATTTGCATGCCGGTTGTCACTCCGAAGAAGTGCCAAATCCTCTGCAGTATAGCCAAAGACAGGGCTTGTCAGTGCTGCAACAAGGGGAATGTCCTGCAAGGGATTGTTGATAATCTGTAAAATTGCCCGAACAGTGGCGATTTCCTCTGTTTGCAGCAGGTCCGTGGGGTCACCGGTGACACAGCGAATGCCTCTGGTTTGAAGTGCATACCGGAACTGGCTACCCACTGAACCGGGACTGCGAAGCAATATCACAATATCCTCCGGCAGAATTGGCCGCAGCGTCTCTCCGGCTCTAACCATGTGGTTGCCGTCCAGTAATGTACAAATTTGGTCAGCTACAAAAGCAGACTCCTCAGCATAGGTGTCCTGCTCCACATCGATTCCGTAGAGAGCAATTTCCGGTTCATCGAGGGGTATATGAGGAATACCCTCACGGAGCATTTCATCCTGCCCATAAATCAGTCCGCCCACAGCAGGAGACATGCACTGGGAAAACACATCATTAACCGCACTGATAACGCCACCGGATGAGCGAAAATTGTGGCTGAGGAGTACTTTTCTCCCCTCACCTGCACAGGCGGCAGCCGCAGGAACATAGGCGTTATATTTCTCAATGAAAATACCGGGGTCAGCCAATCGGAACTGATAGATGGACTGCTTTACATCGCCCACCATAAAACAATTTTGCCGATTCTGTGTCAGCGCGCTGAAAATGGCGTCTTGAATCCCGTTGGAGTCCTGATATTCGTCCACCATAATCTCGCGAAAACGCTCACCGACTTCCGCTGCAATACTTGTTGCACCGCTACGCCGCTTTCCAAGGAGCAAATCCAAAGTCTTATGCTCTAAGTCGCCAAAATCCAAAATGCCACGATTCTTTTTCAGCTTGTCATAGCTTTTTGTAAAGGATTGCACAAGACTTACAAGGCCTCTTGCCGCAGACGAGGACCGGTGGATATCCTCAAATATCTGAACACTCTCATCCGTGAAGCTGCGCAGTCGCTTGGCAAGACCCTCCTTACAGGCATTGCGGACAGCCTTCATCTGCTCAGCAAGCAGTAAATCACTGCGTTTTTTTGAAAATGACAGTCTACCAAAATCAATTTCTTTGTTATTGACAACCTCATCCCAGGTTTTACAGTCATGGAGCACCTGCAGTTGCGCGATGGTGGCCGCAAACAGCGCAACAGGCTTTTCCATACCGTCAGCCCCTCCTGCTGCATCCATACAACGCTTCATGGCATCTATATGCAACGCAAGAAATTTCCTTAAATCTTCCATTAAGTACAGACCCCATGGAGTCTGTCCGGCATCAGTCAAGTCATCTGCCCCATTGGAAACACACCAGTCAAGCCAACTGTCCGGATTCAAATGGCATCTTGCACTGTTATAAACCTTTAAAATTATTTCCGGAATCTGTCGGTCGTCACGGCCCAATCCCTGTGAATCCACAAAGGCACGGAAATCACAATTATCCGCAGCAGTTTCGTAAGCACTGTCAAGCACCTGCTCCAATGCTTTCAGCTGTAATTCTAAACACTCTCCCTCATCTGCAACACGGAAATCCGCACTCACATCCAATCGGTAGGCATATTGCCGGAGCACATCGGCACAAAATCCGTGGACCGTGGAGATTTTTGCAAGATACAACCGCTGCATCTGTTGTTGCAAATGCTTATTAAGAGAATTTTGGGCAATCATCTCAGAGAGTTTGGATGCAATTTTGCCTCGCAACTCAGCTGCTGCCGCCTTGGTATAGGTAATTATGAGAAAATCATCGATATTGGCCGGATCGGCAGGATCAAGAATGTAGCTCATCAACCGATCAACCAGTACCTTTGTTTTACCTGAGCCGGCAGCAGCTGAAACAAGCAGCTTGCCACCGCGGTTTTCAACCGCCTGTTGCTGTTCGTAGGTTAACGTTTCAGCCATGGCTGCTCATCTCCTTTTCTATCTCTTCCCAAAATCGTTGTGCGCTCATGGCGGCGTAATCCCGTCTGCCTGGCACAGTTGCTTTATGGCAAACCATACCGTAAGGACAGAAAGCACAGGCATTGTGCCGTCCGCCTCTTGTGTAGGGGTTGGGTTCCACACAGCCGGACGATATATCATCTACCATTTTACCAAGCAGTGCAAAAACATATCCCTTTAGTAACCGTAACTGTTTTCTGTCTGCCAAATCTCCCGAAATACTGCCGTCCTTCTTCTTGGAGTATGACAACCGTTTTGCCTTCTCGGGCGGCTCCATGGCGCCCAGTACCTCCTCATCAGCCAGCAAGAGTCCTTTGCGCTTCCAAAGTTTTTCTCTTGCCTGAGCTGCTTCTTCGTCATCCGGTCTGCCATCCACAGGCACAACAGGAGCACGGGCAGGAAAATACTGCACACCGGCAGCTACCGGGTGCTCACCCAAGAGTCTACTTCCGTTTTCCTCCAAAGCAAAAAGGTACAAAAGCATCTGCAAGCCCAAACCGTTATACACATCGCAGTAATCAAAATCCTTTTTACCGGTCTTATAGTCCACAACTCGGTAGTAAATTTGACCGTTTCGATTCCACGCGTCTACTCTGTCCACAAAACCACGAAGCTGGGCAGACATGATGTGTCCTTGAAAGCTAATAGCCTCCATACCACCATCAATGCCGAATGCAAGTTCAAAGTCAATCGGTTCGAAGGCGGACTCCCGCAGTTCCTCCCAAAGTTCCGTTACCACCATTTCCAGTTCCCGTGCATTTCTTTGGAACAGGTAGCTGATTCGTTGAGAATCAATTTGACTGAAATGGTCAGTAATATATGCCTTGGAATACCCGTTGGCAATATTCAGTGTTTCCTCTAAAGAAACTCGGTGGAAACCACCCAGCTCCATAATTTTTCTGCCGGTATCTTCCAAAACAGCATGGACATACGTTCCGAATTCCGCCGGGTCTACCATTGCCGGCTTTCGTTCTTTCAGCTTGAGGCCATATTTTAAGAAATATGCCAGTCTGCAATCCGCAAGCTTGTCCACCTGTGAGGCGGAGAGATTCAGCTTGGTGCCGTATAGCTGTTGAACGGTATGGGAGTTAATCTGCCCAAGGCTATGGTTCTTACATTTCAGTAATTTCTGATATTCATTGTCAAGCCCAAGTATGGCGGCTTCCTGTTGATTGCAGTTACGGGTCAAATATGCGCCAGCTTCCATGGCATCAACAAATGCTATCCCCATGGGCGCAGCACCGGTTTCACCGCCTGCCATGTCACAAAGACGCCTGTATAGGAATGATGGCTGCCCTCCCGGGCAGGAAACATGAATGGTTTCCTTTGCGCCACAAAAGACACCGTAAATTTCTGCAAATTCCGCTTGCAGGCCCTCCATAGCACCGCCGGTCAGCGGTACACCAAGCTGGCGCAAGGCAGTGCGTTCCGTGTCGGAAAGAATGCCTGTAGAGCCGCTGTAAGCAGGAAAGCTACCTTCAATCGCACCTAAAACCAGCAAATGCCGTGGTTGCTGACAGCGCATGGCACTGACCGGTCCCACCGTCACAGCATCCAACACCGCAGGGATGGTACCAACATCGTACTGGCTGAGCAGAAGCTTTAAAAGCTTTGTAAAGGTCTGCATATCCCAGTGGGTATCACCCAGCATATCGGACAACTGTTCCAATGCAGACAGGAGGATTTCCCAAAGCTGACCCAAAATCTGTGCGCCCCGTAAATCACCGGACTCTCCCAACTGGGCCGCCATAAAGCTTAGATGTTTATCCAGCTTGACATCCTCCAAAAATGTGTACAACGCCTCAACCAGTTGACCGATGGAGGATGCATCTTTCATTGTCTTGCCCAATCGAAACAGCGGCGTAAGTGCCTTTGCTCGCGCCAGATTCAATTCATCCAGCTGTGCCCTGACCGTATCCGTGAAATCCAGACCCAATCCACCGGGATGATTTTCCCAATCAGCAAACCAACGGCTACCGGTGATATTCCAAAGAATCACATAATTTTCCAGCCTGTCACACTCTGCAATGCTCAGCGGTGAGAGGGTGGATTTCAAGTAACGCAGCACATCCGCCTGCTCAAATCCGCCCACAACCGCATCCACAGCGGAAAGCACCGTTGTGATAACCGTCTTATCCAAAATATCCTCAGTTCCGGACTGATACACGGGAATATGATATCTGGAAAGCACCATGCTGAGGGTATTGCTGTATGCAGCCATATCCGTGCAAACGATGCTGATATCCCGGTAGCGACAGCCGGCTTGGACCAGTTCCGTTATCCGCTCTGCGGCCAAATGAGATTCCTGATAAACCGATTCCGTACGACAAAGCTGCAAAGCCTTTCCGGGTTGGACATTCTTATCAATTTTACCCCGGAATAGATATGGAAGTATCTGCTTGACAGGACTGTCACTATTATCAATACGCAGGATTTCCGTTTTAACACCTGCTGCCTTTGCAAGGCGCAGAAGCTCACCTGCTGTTTGGCCTGCTTTTTCAAAGGCAGGTTCGTCGGTATCAATATTGTCACAGTTTAGGCTCACAACCACATGACCGGAATGGAGAATCAAGTGGTTTAAAATGGCAGTGTGCTGCCGAGTAAAATCCGGAAAACCGTCTATGTAAAAAACATGCTCTTGGGCAAAATTGCTATCTTCCAACTGTTCCAAAAGCCAAGTCATCTGATCCCTTGGATCGCGCTTCCCCCGCACGCAAAGGCTGTCGTAAGCCTCCAGTATCAGCGAAAGCTCTTCCAGCTTTTGGGCAAAGCTACCCTGTGATTTGCGAGAGGCTTCATATAAATCAGCAGGACTGATACAGCAGCGCTTAAACTCATCCACAGCATCCAGCAGTCCTGTCAAAAACTCCGGGCGTGTCTCAACGGCGGCATATGCTTTCAGTTTGCTGTGAAGCTGCCGTGTAGCCGATGCCATTGCCACCAGTCGGCCACCGTTGTCCAGGCACTCCGGTGCACCGAAGCCCGCCGCATCGGAAACTCTTTTGGCAAGTCTTGTAAAGGTAAGCACCTCAGCAAAGCGGCTGGCAGCATCACCTGCAACCGCACACAGGCTTCTTTCTGTATCGTGACTGATAAGTTCGGGAACCATAAGAATCCTACCCGGTTTTTCTCCGGCAACATCTCTGGCGATCATTTCCAGAATCTTACCCCGATTTGCAGTCCAGTCTGTGCCCAGCAACAAGGTAAGCATACCCATCCCTCCTCTCGTTTGTACCATAATACCACACATTTGGTCCAAAAAACAGGGGCAGATAGATATTAATGAAATAAATTTTCCAATTTACCGATACAGTCTAGAAAGAAAAACCGAAATTCATATTTTCTTTCACCGCTAAGTGTTCCAGCAAGGTCCTTGGAAAAACCGGCAGATACAGCAGTATCCTGAAAATCAGCAGTCGTTGCAGGCAAACACAGGGACGGAAATACAACGCACCACCAATTCTTTCCTTTTCCCTCGCCGATTTCAATACGCAGTGCATCATATACACCGGATGGAAGAGAAAATGTGTCGTATACACGCATATCAAATTCCTCTTGACATAAGGTTGCAACTGCTCTGTCCTTCTCACCCAAGCTGTCCAAAACATTGTTTGCCAGATGCTCTATGTCTGCAAGATTTTCTTGAATGTACAGCATCGCATAATCCTTATCGGGAAATTGGGGAACAAGCTTCTGCAAATGCTCCACAATTGCATCTTTTACCTGCAGCTTGATTTGTTGGTCCTCACTCTCATCAGAATTGGCAACCACATGCAACCGAATAACATTCTTTTGTACCGATCTGTGGTCATGCCAAACATCCAAAATACCAACCACCGCAATAATGAGCAGGATGCAAACCATAATTTTGATAATTTTCTTCATAAAAACACCGTCCATACTGAATTACTTCCAGTATGGACGGCTTTAGGAAAAATTATACAGGTTTTGCAATATACACCTGCGGATAGTTTTCTTTCAGCATGTTACAAATAACAGCGGCAAATTCGAATTCCGGCACAACAGCAAACACAGCCGAACCGGAGCCGGTCATTTGTTGGGCAACAGAGCCGTAGCTGTTGAAAATGGACTTGATATAATTCAATTCCAAGTGATCCTTGGTGACAACAGGATCGAAGACATTGTAGATATTCTCCGCAACCTTTCCCAAATCACCGGCAAGAAGCGCACTTTCCATAGCTTGATGGTTCGGGCGTTTGGCGATGGCGACCTCATCAATTTTTCTGTAAAGCTCCGGAGTGGACGACGAGAAATCAGGCTTACAAACCACAAAACAACAGTCGGGCATATCCGGCAGCTTGCGAAGCTTTTCTCCCCTGCCTTCTACCATAGCGGTACCGCAAAGTGTACAGAAAGGCACATCACTGCCAACCATGCTACCCAGCTCTGCCAGAGCTAAAATAGACAAGGGATTCCCATAGTGTTCATTCAGCGCACGCAGTACAGCACCGGCATCGGCGCTACCGCCACCCAAGCCGGCCTCCATGGGGATTCGCTTGGTAATCCGGATTTCAATACCCGTTGTCTGCAGCTTTGTCTGTTCAAAGAAAACCTTTGCGGCCTTCCAAGCCAAGTTTCGTTCATCTGTGGGTACACCCTCTTTATCGCAGTACAGCGCCCAAGGCTTTCCCGTGTCCACATCAATTTCCACATCATCTCGGATGGAAATGGTCTGCATCACACTCTTTAAGTCATGATAGCCGTCGGGTCGCTTCCCAAGAACATCCAGTGTCAAGTTAATTTTTGCAAATGCGCCTTCATATAACGTTGTCATTTTTTTGTTCCTTTCAAAATTCATTGTTATAATTATAACGAAAATGCAAATTATTTGCAACGGTCTGCATAATTTATTTTCATCGGGACAAGATAGCACTATCCAACAACATGAACGGAGGTAAACACATGGATACACTGGCATTGATTCTTTCCATTATTGGCTCGCTGAACTGGGGCCTTGTGGGTATTTTCAAATTTGATTTGGTAGCCTGGATTTTCGGCGGTCAGGCTTCCGTTATCAGCCGTATCATTTATACGGTCGTTGGCCTTGCCGGCCTGTGGTGCATTACTCTGCTGTTTCGCAGAAACCGTGACAGCATTAACGCTGATTAATGAAAAAACGCGGCAGCACCGATAAGATGCTGCCGCGTTACATTGTTTAGTTAAGACACACGAACGATACATGTGTAGGTTTTTCCCTCATAAGTTGTAGAAACTTCATAGGTACCGGGAGTAACGCCCGTTACCTTATTGCCGGACAGTGTACAACAGCTGCCCTTAGAAGTCCATGTAACATTCATTGCATTGCCTGCGCTGTCTCTAAGTGCAAAACGAATAGCAGCACCTTTGCTAATTGTAACATCATACCTATCCTTAAAGGCATCATACGGAGCAAGACCGTATTCGGTGTAGATTGCATAGGTCGTAGCAGGATTGCTTCCACCGTTGTCCCCGCCATCTTCACCGACGCCGCCGTTTCCACCTATGGGCTCATCTTTAAATTTGCAGCGAATGATACAGCTTACCTTCTGCCCCTCATATTCGGCGTGTATCGTGGTTGTACCTGGGCCAATTGCCACTGCCTTTCCATCAACGAACGTGACAATTGATTCATTATCACTGGACCAGGTAATGAGGTTCTTTGCAACGGAGCCGTCGTACAGCACCCAGCTATCGCCCTTGTACTTAAATGTAATATCACTACGGTTAAGATGGATGGTCTCCACAGGTCCTGTAGGTTGCGTTACGGTGGGTTCGGTAGTGGTATCTTCCCCAAACTGGCAGATAACCTTACATTCCTTGGTAATATCACCGCAGGTAATGATAATCTTTGTGGTTCCCTTGCCAACGGCAGTAATTTTACCGGCATCGCTCACGGTAGCCACCGCATCGTTCTCGGAACGGAAAGTTACCTTATCTTGCGTATCCAGCGGATGAACTGTTACACTCAGAAGTCGTCCATCGCCTTCATTCTCAAAAACTACTGTTTCAACATCCAGTTCAATGCTCTCGCACGGCAGATTCAACGGTTGAGAATCACTGGTACTACTTTCATGTGTGCCTTCCGTAGTGGTTCCGGGATTGGAAATTGGCTTAAAGAACATCCGAACTGCAATAAAAATAACAACACAAATAATAGCAAGCAACAGCAAAAGCGCAATAATCACGAGGCCACGGTTTGATTCATTCCCATCGTTACCTTGGCCCTGCTGATCAGGTTTATTGGTAGCAGCAGCACCGGCTGCCCGCTCCTTGTTGCGTTTTTTTACATTGGATTTTGAAAAACGTCCGCCTTTTACATATGTATAGCCGGTAACAACATTGCCATCTGTTTTTACTTCATTGGTCACACGTCGAGCATCACCGGGACGCACGCAGCCACAAATAGGGCATCGATTTGCGTTTTCCGGGTAAGTTGTTCCGCAAATATCACAAATAATCTTACTCATTATTGTTACCTCCTAGTCAGCAGGATCCCCTGCGAAATAGATTCACGCTAATTATATCATTTCTTGCAGAATAAAACAACTACAAACATGTTGCTTTTTTGAGAAATTTATTTTATGATATACACTGTAAGAAAAAGGAGGCGATAAGCATGTCAGAACCCAAACTGATTTCGCCAATGCTTGATAATTTTATCATGGGTAGTCCAATCAGCGACCATCACGGTGTATGCTGTTGCCCCGCTATGGAAAATGAAACAGATGGTAAATTTATAGTAAAAGTCATCTCTGTCCCGGCAACGCCCTCGCAAATGGATGCACTTTTGCTTTCCGGTGCCTTTCCTGACGAAGCCTCTGCACTGGCATATTTTAAAGATCTTACAGACGGCGTTATTCTGGAGGTCAACACCCAAAACAGGCTTGCTGAGTTAGAAGGTTTTCTTCCATATAACAGCTATCAGGTTGTGCCAATGGAATCCGGAAAAGGATATGAAGTATATCTTCTGAGTGAATATAAATGTTCTCTTGAAAAACATTTTAAGCGGCATGCTTTTACGCATTTGGATGCATTAAATTTGGGTCTTGATCTGTGTGCCGCGCTGTCAGCTTGTAGAAAAAGCGGATATTTATATGTAGATTTAAAGCCAAGCAATGTGTTTGTCTCCGATCAACAGCAATACTGTATTGGAGACTTGGGCTTTCTCAGTCTAGATTCTCTAAAATATGCTTCTCTTCCCGAAAAGTATCAAAGCGCATATACTCCTCCGGAAATCAACGACGCATTCTCCGCACTGAATTCCACAATGGATACATATGCTACAGGACTTATACTATACCAAACTTACAACAATGGTGTTTTGCCCATTGAGGAAAGCAAGTCCTCCGACGGCAGATTTCCTGCACCGGCATACGCAGATCGTGAGATGAGTGAAATCATCCTCAAGGCCTGTTCGCCTAATCCTGATGAGCGCTGGCAGGATCCCATGCAAATGGGACAAGCAATCATAAGCTATATGCAGCGCAACGGTGCCAATGATACTCCAATTGTACCTATACCCCAGCCGGAGCCGAATCCCACGGACGAAAATACCGTAGGTATTGCAGATTCTAAGGATTTGAAGGCAGCTGATGTGCCCTCAGAAGAAAATGCGGTTGTTGATGGTGTAGAATTCTCTGAAGACGAATTTGGCAACTTATCCTTCCTTGCTGACGTATTGGATGAAGCATCTGTTTTGGATGAAGATCCGGACTATGATGCGGCCTCCGATGATGTAAACGGAATTCTAAGCCAAGTGGACGAACTCGCTTCCTTGACCGTACCACAGCCGGTTATTGTTCCCGAGCATGTGGAGGTCTCCATGCCGGAACTGCCGAAGCCTCCGGAACCCGAGAAAATAGAGGAACAAAATCCGGACGTGTTAGATGAAACAGCCGTCGGTGAAGAAACTGACAAGGTTGACGAACCGGCAGAGACTGAACAGACAACCGAAGTAAATGCCGCTGACCCCGAAACTGTAACCGATGTAGAACCCACCGAATCTTATCTTCCCAAACCTGTGAAAAAGGAAAAGCATTGGCTACGCAATACCATTCTTCTTATCATTCTTTTGGCCGTGTTGGCGGGTGGCTATTATGGCTACAAAAATTATTATCTGTTACCCATCGAATCCATCACAGTAGAAGGTCAAGATGACTCCTTGACTGTATTCATTAGCACCAATGCGGATGAATCTCTGTTGCGTGTTTTTTGTGCTGACACCTACGGCAATCAGATGCAAGCCTCAGTTGTGAACGGAAAAGCGGAATTTTCAGGACTAGTGCCCAATACAACCTATAATATCAAGCTTGTAGCAAGCGGTTTCCATCTTCTCACAGGCAATACTACCGCCGCTTTCTCAACCTCTATTCAATCTAATATCGTGCAGTTTGATGCCGTTACCGGATTAACCGATGGCAGTGTGATTCTCAGCTTTACTGTCGATGGTCCGGACAGCAAAGAATGGACCGTACTCTATACTGCTGAAGGTGAGGCGGAGCGGTCTGCAACCTTTTCCTCCCACACGGTTATGCTAACGGATTTGTCCATTGGAAAAGAATATACCTTCCGACTAATACCCGGTAAGGAGCTCTATATAACCGGACAGGATACCCTTGTTTTTACCGCAAGCAAACTAATCCGCGCCCAAAATTTGGAGATTGTCAGCTGCATGGACAATGCTTTGACAGTAGAATGGGCAGCTCCAGAGGGCGAAGCTGTTTTAGGTTGGTCTGTACACTGTGTTGGCAGCACCTATAACCAAACAATCACGACTAAAGACACCTCAGTAACTTTCCAAGGCCTGGACCACAACGCGGCCTACAGTGTGGAAGTGAAAGCCATCGGCATGAGTGTAAGCCAAATGGTAACGATACATGCCAACTCCGTGACAGCAACAAATATTAAGATCGACACATCCGATCCCACAACGCTTTCACTTACATGGGAAACCAGTAAGAGCATCCCAGCTGAGGGTTGGTTGTTGCGATATAATGTCGACGGAATTGATTATGACTTCACAATCCCCCTAAATCAAAACGCCGTAGATATCTCTCCCATAATCCCCGCTACTACATATAGCATACAGCTTGAGGATGTCCATGGCAACACTCTTCTTGGATCGAAGATGGAAATCACTACCGGCGACCCCGTACCTGTCTCTTGAGAATTTTCGGATTTTGATGTTGGCTGTGAATATCTAGCGTTCAACAGGCAACCGCTTAGCGGTTGCCTGTTGTCATAGTGTCAAGAAAACCCCAAATCATCAAAAATTAGATTTTGACGATTTGGGGTTTTCTTGACCTCTGTCATTCTATGGAAGCACTGTAGTAGCACGGCTTTCACTGTGTCTATCATTGCAATTTTGTTGTTTTGTTGTTATAATATTTTCGGAGGTGATGACATGAATGTACTCATCGATGCTGATGCCTGTCCTGTAGTAAATCTTGCAGTGGCTTTATGCCGGCAATACAGGATTCCCTGTTTTTTATTCTGCGACACCGCCCATCAGCTTTCTAAAGAGGGTGCCACCACCTTGGTATTTGACAAAGGTGCCGACAGCGTGGACTTTGCCCTTATCAATCGTGTCCGCCCCGGAGACATCGTCATCACCCAGGACTATGGCTTGGCTTCCATGTGTCTTGCCCGCAAGGTCCATGTTCTGCATCAAGACGGCTGGGAATATACCGAATACAACATTTCCGGCCTTTTGGAGCAACGTCATGCCGCCCGCAAACTCCGCGCAGCCGGTGGCCGCACCAAAGGACCTGCCAAACGCAATTCTGCACAGGATGCGGCCTTCTGCCGTGCTCTGGAA
>JBGVPJ010000074.1:0-22434 GCA_045126955.1 Faecousia sp. | reverse complement strand
TGCACCTGTAAAGCATGGTGTTTTGTGCCAACCAAGGAAAAAAGCGCAGGAATCCTTTGTGGATTGCGAGCATTTTTGACGCAGATTGGCGCAAATCAACACCTTTACAGGCAATGTTGCCCTATGGAGTGTCGCCCAAAGCAGCTTTTCGTACGGAAGGATTTTGACAGGGTTGGCTGATACGGAAAAGATGAGGTGCCGATTTTTACTAAATCAGCACCTTTTAGTATTTCTTAACCAAAACATACTTGAATTTTTGGATTAAAGTGCTAAAATGATAGCCGTGACTTTATAAATATTGCCTTTGGTTAGGGGGATAAAAATGCTGTTGCTTTTTTTCTTAGCTTGGGTTGTTTTTAACGGTAGATTGACTCTGGAAATCGCACTGTTCGGCATTGTCGTGGCCGGTGCGGTATTTGCCTTCGTTTGTAAATTCATGGACTACAGTCTACAGAAGGAACGACGCTTTTATAAGAAGATACCTATTTTTTTGCAATACATATATTTTTTATTGAAAGAAATCATCTCAGCAAATCTTGCGGTATGCCGCATGATCTTAACGAGGAAGGAACAGATTGAGCCTGTGCTCGTTCATGTTCACACAAATTTGAAAACCGAAACAGGCAGAATGCTCCTTGCCAACTCGATTACATTGACACCGGGCACGATAACAGTATCCATGACAGATACAGATCTGTTGGTACATTGTCTGGACAAGTCATTGTCTGAGGGCATGGAGGATTCTGCTTTTGTTCGTCTGCTGCAAAAATTGGAGGAGGTCTAAGCATGGAGCTGGTACAACAATATAGTGCTTTGTTTTATGGGATCCTGTCCGTATTGGCTGTGATGCTGGTACTGTGCTTGGTGCGTGCGGTAATTGGTCCTAAAATTGCCGACCGTTTGGTTGCGCTTAATATGATGGGTACGATGGTCATCGTCAGCATTGCTCTTTTGGCGGTGATCAAAAATCAAGGATATCTGGTGGATATTTGTTTGATTTATGCCATGATCAGTTTCTTGGCTGTGGTTGTCTTGACCCGGATCTATACCGGCGTTTATCGGGAGGCCAAGGAGCGGGAAAAAGCGAAAGGAGAAACCAAAAATGCAGATTCTTGAGTGGATCCGTTTTGTGGCAGGCATTGCGTTACTGCTTACCGGTCTGGTTATTTTTGTGTTGCAGCTGTTTGGTGTTTTCAAGTTCAAGTATGTGCTGAACCGAATGCACACGGCGGCCATGGGCGACACCTTGGGCATCGGCGTGTCTTTGGTGGGTCTGATTCTGCTCTCCGGCTGGAATATCACATCTTTAAAAATGGCCTTGATTATTGTGTTCTTGTGGATGGCTTCACCGGTATCATCGCATTTGATTGCCCGGCTGGAAGTGATAACCAACGAACATTTGGAAGAGAACTGCGAATTGCCAAAAGACGAGTGGGAGGATGAACTATGCTAACTTTCGAATACCTGCTTTTGGCGCTTTTGGTAGTTTGCGCAATTTCCGTAAGTTTTTCTAAAAACTTGCTGAGTTCAATTTTGATCTTTATGTCCTACAGCCTGATCATGGCAATCATTTGGATCCTTTTGGAATCCCCGGATCTAGCCATTACAGAGGCGGCTGTTGGCGCGGGTGTTACAAGTCTTTTGTTCTTTGTAACGCTGAAAAAGATCCATGCAATGAAGGAAGAAGGTGGCAACGATGAGTAAACCGATTCCTGAGGAAGAATACAACAAAAAACTGCTGACCCGGCTGTTCCAGTGGGTAAAGGGCGAAGCGGATCCATATCGGGATAATATGGAAACCCAAAAGCTTCCGGACTATCAGCCCAACGAACGACTAATTTACAAGCATCGCAGGGATCGGGACGCAGTGATTATGCTTGTACACGATCAGAAACATAACATAGTTTACAAAGGCTTCCGTCGATTCTACAAAATCGCCTCTGTGCTTTGTTGTCTGGCGCTACTGCTTATGCTGCTGACGGCAGTTTCCTATCTGCCCCCCGTGGGCGCAGCCGATAATCCCTCCAGTAACGAGGTGGCATCCAAGTACATTGAAGACGGCTTGCAGGATACCGGTGCGGTCAACATCGTTACCGGTATGATTCTGGACTACCGCGCCTTCGACACTTTTGGCGAGTCCAATGTTTTGTTTATCGCTACCTGTACTGTGCTAATTTTGTTACGCAGCGATGAGAAGAAGAATAAACAACAGGCAGAAATGGAGCAACAGCGGGAACAACATTACGAGCCCAAGGATGACTGCATTTTACAGAAGGTGACCTTCTATCTGTTCCCGATTATTGTAATCTATGGTATTTATGTGATCCTCAACGGTCATCTCTCACCCGGTGGCGGTTTCTCTGGCGGTGCGATCATCGGCGCGGGTCTGATTTTGTACGCCAATGCTTTTGGCTTTGCAAAGCTCAATCGCTTCTTTACAGAAAAGACCTATAAGTGGATCAGCTTTGTAGCGCTGTCGTTTTACTGTCTGGCCAAAAGCTACTCCTTCTTCACCGGCGCCAACCATTTGGAAAGCGGCATCCCCCTGGGCCAGCCGGGCGCGATTTTAAGCTCCGGTTTGATCCTGCCGCTGAATATCTGCGTGGGTATGGTGGTTGCCTGCACCATGTACGCCTTCTATACTTTGTTCCGCAAGGAGGGCTTCTGAAATGGGCGGAAACTTATTAACCAACATGACAGAAGTGGTGGCAATGCTCCTGTTCTGCATTGGCTTCGCCAACTTGCTGTTTCAGAAGAATCTGATCAAAAAGATCATCGGCTTTAATATCATGGATACGGCGATTTATCTGTTTTTGGCAGACAAAGGCTATATTGCCGGGCGGCTACCGCCTATCGTTGTGGATGGGATTCAGGATGTGGAAACCTACATCAACCCCATTCCCAGCGGTCTGGTTCTGACAGGCATCGTGGTATCGGTTTCTGTTAGTGCGCTGATGCTCTCTTTGACCATCCGTCTTTACAAGCGGTATCACACCCTGGATCTGGATGAGATCTCCGTCAAGCTGCGGAAGGAGGGACTGTGATGGAATTCGTGCAGAATGTTCCTTTTTTCTGTATCATGCTGTCTATGTTCTCCGGAACAGTTTCCTCCGTGCTGCCGAAAAAATGGGCACGCAGATTGAATATAGCTATGCTGAGTATGGTGATTGCGATGTCTGCATGGCTTTTGCTGTATTTGGTTCAGTCCGGAATTGGCAGCTTCACTTACATGATGGGTCATTTCCCGGCACCGTGGGGCAACGAACTTCGGGTGGGTATTTTAGAAGCCGGTATGGCAGTGTTTTTCAGCGTGATTATGCTGCTGTCGGTTTTGGGCGGCCGTAAAAAACTGGATGGTGAGGTGGAATCCACCAAGCACAATATCTACTACATCCTGTGCAATCTGCTGCTCAGCTCTCTGCTGGCGCTGGTGTACACCAATGACTTATTTACCGCCTATGTTTTCGTGGAGATTAACACCATCGCCGCGTGCGGCTTGATTATGATCCGGCAGAACGGCCGCTGCATTGAAGCGGCTGTGCGGTATATGATCATGAGCCTGCTGGGATCCGGTTTGCTTTTGCTGGGTATCTGTATGCTCTATGATCTGACCGGACACCTGCTGATGGAAAACATCAAGGAACAGGTAGATGTCATTATGGAATCAGGAACTTATCGGGTTCCAATGCTGATCACCATCGGTGTGATCACAGTTGGTCTTGCCATTAAGAGCGCATTGTTTCCTTTCCATTCCTGGGTGCCGGATGCCTACGGATATTCTACGGTATCCTCCGGCGCGATTTTGTCCAGTCTGGTATCAAAGGGCTACATTTTCCTGCTGTTCAAGCTTTTCTATCGGGTTATCGGTTTTGAGCATATTGCAAACAGCCAGATTTTAACCTTATTGTTCCTATTTGGCTTATGTGGTATGGTCTTTGGCTCTATCAGCGCTATTTGGGAAAAGGATATCCGCCGGATGATCGCGTTTTCTTCCGTTGCGCAAATCGGCTACATCTATATGGGCCTGGGATTAGGTACGGAGGCCGGTGTGGTGGCTGCCATCTTCCATGTGCTGGCCCACAGTGCGACAAAGTCCCTGCTATTTATTTCTGCCATTGGCTTGACCGATGTTTCCGGCGGCAGCCGCAGTTTCTTCGAACTGACCGGTTCCGGATACCGGAACAAAGCAGCCGGTGTCGGATTCCTGGTGGCATCACTCTCTATGGTCGGTATCCCTATTTTCTCCGGCTTTGTCAGCAAGCTGCTATTTGCGGAAGCGGCAGTGCTGGTTCCGGATTGGAAGCTGCTGCCCACCCTTATTGTTCTGGCTGTCAGTACTGTGCTGAATGCGATCTATTTCTTAAAAACTGTTGTCCGTATTTATACCCCTGCGAACAAGGATGAAGTGAAGGAAAAGGGTTACTTCTGCCTAAAGTTCCCGGAGCAGAAGGTATACTGCGGAACCATCGTCCTGTTTATCCTTGTCAATCTTGTTTTAGGTATGGCCTCCCAGCCAATCATCGCACTGATTGCAGAAGGTCTGCACCACTTTGCGTAGAGAGGTAAGTAATATGTTGATTTTATCGATTCTTTTCCCCGTTTTGTTGGGTCTTGTTATCTTGCTCAAACGGGAATTTAAGCGCAGAACGGTTCTGCTGACCCTCACGGGTGTGGGTCTTGCGGTGACTGCCGCGCTGGGTATGGGGGTTGTATTTGGAGGCGAAACAGAACTGATGCTGTTTTCCTTCGGTAAGAATCTGGATCTTTACTTCCATGTGGACACCATGAGCAAGCTCTTTGCGGTGGTGGTCAATGCGGTTTGGGTTCTGGCTGGCTTCTATGCCTTTGAGTACATGAAGCATGAGCAGGAGGAAACCCGGTTTTTCGGCTTCTACGTGATGGTACACGGCATTCTGCATGGTCTGGTTTTTGCCGGCGGAATGGTTACCTTCTATCTGTTCTATGAGCTGATGACCCTGCTGTCTGTGCCGCTGATCCTGCACAACCGCTCCAAAGATGCCATTAAGGGTGGCCTGAAATATCTGTTCTACTCCCTGTTTGGCGCGTATATGGTGCTGTTTGGCCTGTTTTTCTTGAACCGGTTTGCTGACAGCTTGGCATTCCTCCCCGGCGGCACGCTGAATCTGAGTGCCGTTGCCGGAAACGAAACACTCATGCTGGTGGTTTCCCTTTCCATGATTATCGGTTTTAGCGTGAAAGCCGGCATGTTCCCCCTCCACGCATGGCTGCCCACGGCTCACCCGGTGGCACCGGCTCCCGCCAGCGCGGTAATGTCCGGTATCATCGTGAAGATGGGCGTTTTGGGTATGATCCGTGTGGTCTATTACTTGATCGGCGCGGACTTTCTCCGGGGCACTTGGGTGCAGACCGTTTGGATGAGTCTGGCACTGGTGACGGTGTTTATGGGTTCTATGCTGGCCTACCGGGAAAAGGTGATGAAAAAGCGGTTGGCATACTCCACCGTCAGTCAGGCATCCTACATTCTCTTCGGCCTGTCTTTGCTGCAGCCTGCAGCAATGTCCGGTGCACTGCTGCATGTGGTGTTCCACGCTATTATCAAGTCCTGCCTGTTCCTCAGCGCCGGCGCTATTATCTATAAGACCCACAAGACCAATGTGGATGACCTGCGGGGCATCGGCAAGGAAATGCCTGTCGCCATTTGGTGCTACACCTTCGCCGCCGCGGCGCTGATTGGAATTCCCCCCGCCAGCGGATTTATCAGCAAATGGTATCTGGCAACCGGCGCGCTAAGCTCCGGCATCGAGATTTTCTCCTGGCTGGGGCCTGTGGTGCTGCTGACCAGTGCGCTGCTCACCGCCGGATATCTGCTGCCCATTACCATAAAGGGTTTCCTGCCCGGAGCAGACTTTAACTACCGGGAACTTCAGAAGAAAGAACCGAATCTGACTATGCTGATCCCCTTGCTGATTCTGGCAGTGCTGGCGGTTGCGCTGGGTGTTTTCCCCAATCCCTTGGCAGAGTATATTGCTACCATGGTCAACGCAGTTCTGTAAGGAGTGGTAGCCATGAGTCAATATTGGATCTTAGCGGCCATTGCGCTGCCGATTTTGGGTAGTATCGGAATCCCGCTGCTGCCCTTTCGAAAGCGGAAATGGATGCTGATTTATATCGAAGCGGTTGTACTTCTAACCTCCGCCTTAGTGGGTGCGCTGCTGCTGGGTGGAAAAACGGAAGCATTTCATGTGATTCGCTTTGTAAACGATCTTTCCATTTCCTTTAAGATCGACGGCATGACTATGGTGTTTGCCGGCTTGGTGGCCATTTTGTGGCCGCTGGCAACCTTGTATGCCTTCGAGTATATGACCCACGAGGGCCACGAAAAGAGCTTTTTCCTATTTTACATCATGACCTATGGTGTAACATTGGGCGTGGCCTTCGCGTCGGATATGCTGTCGATGTACTTCTTCTATGAATTGCTCACATTGGTCACCGTTCCACTTGTAATGCACACGCTGAAGCGGGAAGCCATTCTGGCAGTTCGCAAATATCTGTATTTCTCCCTCGGTGGCGCTGCCTTTGCTCTGATGGGTATGATTTTCCTGATGGTTTATGGCGAAACCTGCGAATTTACCTTAGGTGGTGTATTCTCAGCGGAAGCACTGGCCCAACACGGACAGCTGCTGCTGTGGATCTACCTGTTCTCCTTTATGGGTTTTGGTGTGAAAGCGGCGATATTCCCCACCTCCGGGTGGCTGCCCCAAGCCGGTGTGGCTCCCACACCCGTAACGGCGTTACTGCACGCTGTAGCAGTGGTCAATGCCGGCGCCTTTGCCATCATCCGCTTGACCTACTATAGCTTCGGCGCGGACTTTTTGCGAGGCAGCTGGGTGCAGACCGTATGCTTGCTCGTGACCATGTTTACCATCGTCTACGGCTGCAGCCGTGCGGTGAAGGAATCCCACATCAAACGCCGGTTGGCTTGGTCTACGGTGAGTAACCTTAGCTACATCGTGTTCGGCGCCATGATTATGACCCCCCAAGGACTGGTAGGCGCACTGGCACACTTTGTCTTCCACGGTTTTATCAAAATCACCTCCTTCCTGTGCGCCGGTGCCTTTATGCACCAAACAGGAAAGAAGTATGTCTACGAAATGGATGGTCTGGGCAGAAGCATGAAGATCGTTTTCGGCACCTTTACCGTATCTGCTTTGGGACTAATGGGTGTTCCCGGCCTTGCGGGATTCATCAGCAAGTGGAATCTTGTGGAGGCGGCGGTGTACGGCGGCAATTTGGTGAGCTATATCGGCATTGCCTGTTTGCTGGTATCGGCGCTGCTGACCGCAATCTATATGCTCAGCGTGGTACGCCGGGCCTATCTTCCCGCAACGGAGGAAACCCTGGCAGAGCCGGTGAAGGATCCCAGCTGGCAGATGTGCCTGCCGCTGCTTTTATGCGCGGCGGCGACCATCCTATTGGGCATTTTCTCCGCGCCCTTGATTGAATTCCTTCGGGCCATCGCCCAAGGCATTTTTTAAGGAAGGAGCTGTAAAATGGATATTTTCATTTATCTGATGGTATTTGGCCCCATGGCCGCAGCGGTTCTTTCCTATTTGATTGGCAGAAAAAGCAAGTGTGGACGGGATGGCTTTGTCTGCGGGGCGGTTATCGTGGAATTTATCTTGAGCCTTTGTCTGCTGATTGGTTTTGGAGATTCTGAAAAACTGCTGCACATCCCCGGCATCTGCGGCTTTGGTTTCAACTTCACCGCCGGCGGCTTTCGGTGCATTTATGCCGCCATCACGGCTTTTATGTGGATGATTACCGGTCTGCTCTCCCCGGAGTATTTTGCCCACTACCGCAACCGGAACCGGTATTACCTGTTCCAGCTGATTACTTTAGGCGCAACTGAGGCGATCTTCCTGTCCGCAGATCTGTACACAACATTTGTGTTCTTTGAGATCATGTCCCTGTGCTCCTATGTGTGGGTGGCGCAGGATGAAAAAGAAGGCTCTCTCCGAGCCGGCGGCACCTATCTGACCGTAGCGGTGCTGGGCGGCATGGTGCTGCTGATGGGTATTTTCCTGCTGTATCACCAAACCGGAACCCTGATGATTGCGGAATTGCCCGCCGCTTGCCAAGGCAAGAATCTTTGGGCGGCCGCGCTGTGTATGTTTGTGGGCTTCGGGGCGAAAGCCGGCGCGTTCCCCATTCACATCTGGCTTCCCAAGGCGCACCCGGTTGCCCCGGCACCGGCAAGCTCCTTGCTTTCCGGAATCTTGACCAAAACCGGTATTTTCGGCATTTTGGTAATCAGCTGCAAGATGCTGATCTTTGATACCTACTGGGGCGCGTTCGTGCTGCTTATTGGTGTAATCACCATGTTCTTAGGCGCACTGCTGGCCCTGTTCTCCGTCAACTTCAAGCGCACGTTGGCCTGCTCCTCCGTTTCCCAGATCGGCTTTATTCTGGTGGGCGTTGGTATGCTGGTGCTGCTTGGAGAAGAAAACACACTGGCCGTCCGGGGTACGTTCCTGCATATGGTCAATCACTCCATATTCAAGCTGGTGCTGTTTTTGGTGGCTGCAGTGATCTTCATGAACACCCACAAGCTGGATCTGAACGAAATTCGCGGCTTTGGCCGGAAAAAGAAACTTCTGATGGCTTGCTACCTTTTGGGCGCGCTGGGCATCGGCGGTATTCCCGGCTGGAGTGGCTACATCAGCAAAACCTTGCTCCACGAAGGCATTGTGGAATACATTCATGCCATAGAAGGCGGTCATCTTCACGATGCACTCTTCTCGGCAGGCAGCATGAAAGCCATCGAATGGATCTTCCTGCTTAGCGGCGGCTTGACCATTGCCTATATGTGCAAGCTGTTTGTGGCGGTGTTCTTAGAAGAAAACCAGGATGCCCAAGTGCAGGCGGCCTTCGATGCCAAAACAACCTACTGGAAACCTGTGAGCGCTGTGGCTTTAACCGCCACGGCGGTGCTGATCCCGGTGATGGGTCTGCTGCCCGGACTAACCATGGATCGCATGGCAGACATGGCGCAAGAATTCTTAGGCGTTCATCACGCCGGCCACGCTGTCCACTATTTCACTTGGACCAACTTAAAAGGCAGCGTCATCTCCATTGCCATCGGCGCCGTGATATATTTGCTGGTGGTGCGGGGCTGGATGATGAAAAAGCAGGAAAACTGCCAAAAGAGTTATGTAAACCGCTGGCCTGCGTGGATTGACCTGGAAGAGTATCTGTACCGGCCCTTACTGATGAAGGCTCTGCCCGCTATCATTGGGTTTGTGTGCAAGATTCTGGATAACCTGTTCGATGTTCTCCAAAAGATCGCGGTAGGGCTTGGCGGACTTGCTGCCGGCATTTTGAACATTCTCACCGACGGTATTGTTGTTTTCCTTCGGAAAACTGTTTACCGAGACAGCCGAGACCAAGGCGAATTGGAAGAAGGCAACGCCTTCACCCACGTGATTGGCGTTGCACTGAACCGATTGGAGACGCTGCTCAATAAGACCATCTGGAAAAATCATGAACACCGAAAGGATCTGGAACACTGGTTTGTTCTAAAGTCTGTGGCATTTAAAGAGAATTCTACTCTGATCGGTCGCAGCTTATCTTTTGGCTTGGTACTGTTCAGTATCGGCCTATGCGCTACATTGATCTTCTTGCTGGTTACTGCTCTAAAATAAAAGAAAAGTGCTGACTTTATCACAAGTCAGCACTTTTTTTCTGTTTCCGTAAGGATCGGCGCTCCAGTTTAGGTGTAATAAACTTTTCGATGGTCGGAAGCATCAACAGGCAAACCAAACCGGTGGTAAAGCCACCGTTGTACAGGCACATACTGCCGTGCAGCAGCGGCGTGGTCGTTACCATACAGTAGTGGAATGTGGCGGCGACCATACCCCAGAACCAGCCATATTTATCGGTAATAAGGCTTAGTCCGTTGGCATAACACAAGCCAACCACAATTGCCTGCGCATTCAGTTGTTGCTCAAAATTTCCACCGACAAAGGGTGCGACAAGTTGGAACAGCCAAGAAATCAGGGCATATCCTAACATAATGGGCCAAACGTTACCGGGATGAGATCCGGCATTACAGGTACAGAGCATACAAAAAATAACGCCAAAGGTTACACCATTAAACTGTGCGCCAATAAGGTTATAATATCCCAAGATGAAAAATCCAAAAATGCCAGTGTTCATCAGCATAACGGCGTTTCCATAAGTAGCAGAAAAATTGGTAACCGTGGCCGGATCGATCACCAATTTCCAGTAATCCTTAGGCCGGCAACCCAATAAAAACGCGGAAACCACAAGAAATCCAAAGAGGATGCAGCAAAAAGTGTTCACGATCACAGGGGAAGCAACAGCCAGTGTAGAAACCGCGGTGGGAATCTCCACACCCATGACACGGTACAAGACACTTTGCAATAGAAAAGCAGCCATACCCACAGGCAGTGCCGCAGAATAGATGGTAAGCCCCTTATGTACGTTCGGTGCATTGTTTAAACCTGCAGGAATGGTGAATCCGGCAGGGATTCCCACCGCAAAAGCCAACAAAATACGAGGAAGCGTCATGCTTACCACATGGTCGTAGGGATACCGCACCAAAATTTCAGAGATAAAGGGTGCCAGACCGGTGGTCAGAAGCATCAAGTTTGTGTAGTTGCCAAGCGGTTCTTTTTTTAGCAGGCAGTACAAGACTACGCCCAGCATGGTAGGCCAAATATTCAAAATATGGATACCCCACGCGCCAAAGCCGATTGTCAGAATTGTAACCAACACTGCTTCATGATTTGGCTTCTTACCGGGAATGCTATAGAGTACAGCACAAATAACTCCTAATAGACCCATATTCAAAAAAGTTGCAGCATATCCACCGATGGAAAAAGCATTGGTAGAACCCAGTGTAGGGTTACGAAGGATACGCAAAAAACCGGGGAGCATATCTGCCCGGTCAGGCATAAAAAATGCCGCAACTAAAAAAGCGCCGCTAAATACAAAAAAGAAAAGTCTTAAGAATGAACGTTCTGACAGCTGTTTTAAATAACGCATGTCTGAACCTCCTATTTTTACTTGATGGCATATATTATCCCACATTTTGTCAAAAAAGTAAATAGTCCGATGGTTAAAAGACCGGACTATTTGTATCAATTTAGGCTTCTTCCGCGAGAAGCTTTGCACGGTGGATGAAGTAAAGAGGCAGGCTTCATTCAGTAATTTATAGTTTAAAACTATCAATTACACTTTGTTACCATATTGATTTACGTCGCCCTTTTTGCAATAATAGGGCACAGAGATTATTCTACATACTAAGGAGATTTTTGTTATAGCAAAGCTGCTGTTGGGTAAGGACGCCGACATTATCGTGTCCGTTGCCGGCGTGCTGATGAAGCACATTGCGGAAGCTGCTGAAAAGCTGTAATCAAATCTTAAAAAGCATGGACGGAACGCCCGTACGTGCATTTTTGAAAAGAGGGAATAAAATGAAGAGACTCAAAAACCTGCCCCAAAGCAGCTTTTTAAAGCTGTTCTTTGCCTTTGTAAGCCTGTTTTTCCTAGTGGCAGCCGTGTGTATGCCCGACAGAAACGAGATGTTCACCGGCTTATGGAACATTCTGAAAAACCCCACCAAGCTCACCTGCAACTTCTTCAGTGTGGGCGGTTATGCCGGCACCTTTCTAAATATGGGTTTGGTCGCTGCATGCTGTACGCTGCTGTACTATGTGACCGGCGCCACCGCCAACAGCGTGTCCACTTTGGCATTTCTGCTGACCCTAGGCTTTGGCTCTTGGGGCATCAATGTGCTGAACATGTGGCCTACCATGCTGGGTGTTGCAGTATATGCTCTGGTAAAAAAAGAAAAGCTGGGCGCCAATACCAATGCCATGCTCTTCTCCACCGGCATCGCCCCCTTGATTTCCGAGCTGTTTGTGCGCTACCCCAGCGTGGAGGTAATTGGCTTTAACGGACTGGGCATCGCGCTGGGTGCGGTAGTGGGTATTGTTGCAGGTTTCTTCATTCCTGCAGGTCTTCCCCACTCTCCCAAGGTACACAAGGGCATGGATTTGTACTCCGCTGCACTTCCGGTGGGCATGACCACCTTCTTCCTCAGCGGCCTGCTGTATCAGGTAATGGGCATCAAGATCCCCAGCGCTATCGGCAATTTGGCGGTTGCGAATGGTACGATTGTGAACATCTTCTGCTGCGCACTGTTCGGCCTGTGCGTCGTGCTGGCACTTCTGCTTGGCTGCACCCCCAAGGACTACTGGAAGCTGCTAAAGAATCCCAACCAGGTGACCGATTTCTCCGCTACCTACGGCAATGCCACCTTCCTGATGAATATGGGTGTATACGGACTGTTTATTATGGCTTACTACAACATCATCGGCGCACCCTTCAACGCCGTGACATTGGGTGTTATTTTCTGCATGCTCTGCTGCTGTAACTCCGGTTCTCGACCCACCAATGTGTGGCCCATCATGTTGGGTTATGTGGTGGCCTCCTTTGCCGCCAAATACACCTCTGCCGCACTGGGCGGAAACTTTACTTTGGCCATCAATGCCCAAGCCATTGTGGTGGGTCTGTGCTTTGCCAACGGCTTGAGCCCCATCAGTGACAAGTACGGCTGGCAGTACGGCTTTGTTGCCGCCATGATGCATTACTGCATCGTCACTTTGGTTCCCAGCATCCACGGCGGCTTCTGTCTGTATAACGGCGGCTTTACCGCTGTATTCGTGTGCATCCTGCTGGTACCCATTTTGGAAAAGTTCTGTAAAACAAAAGAAGAACGCCGACTTGCCAAGACCAACCCGTGAGCAAAAGCTCACGGGTTTCAGAGTGTCAATAAACCCCCAAATCGTCAAAATCCAATTTTTGATGATTTGGGGTGGTTCTTTTCTTCAGATTTATGGACCATTGGACATATAAGCGACATGAAGGTGTGAAAACGCTTGCTACGCAAGGGATTTTGACTTACTGCGCAAACGGGCGGACTACCGTACCTATGTACGCCGACGCCGCCCGTTTGCTTGTCTTTGGGGCTTTCTTGACCTCTGTCAGACTGTCAAAAAATACTTTTTTGACAGTCTGGAACCCGTGAGCAAAAGCTCACGGGTTTTTCATTTGTTTATTCACAAAAATGTCTATTATTTTCTGTAAAGGTGTGTTATAATGAATAAAATTATGCCCTAAGGAGTACAGCATGGGACTTATTTCTAAATTATTTGGCACCCGTTCCGAACGGGAGATTAAAAAAATTCAACCCATCGTGGACAGCATCTTGGCACTGGAGGAGGAGTATAAGGCTCTCTCTCAAGAGGAATTACAGGGAAAGACCGCCCTTTTTAAGGAAAGGCTTGCAAGCGGTGAGACGCTGGACGATTTGCTCCCCGAGGCCTTCGCCGCCATTCGGGAGGCTGCGTGGCGGGTGCTGGGTATGCGCCCTTATCCTGTACAGCTGATTGGCGGTATCGTGCTCCATCAGGGACGCATCGCCGAAATGAAGACCGGTGAGGGTAAGACTTTGGTTGCCATTTTGCCCTGCTATTTGAATGCTCTCACCGGCCGGGGTGTCCATGTGGTCACCGTCAACGACTACCTTGCCACCCGTGACTCCCAATGGATGGGCAAGGTACATCGGTTCATGGGTCTTACCGTAGGCTTGGTGGTGCCGGGAATGGCTCCCGAAGAGCGCAGGAAGGCCTACGCCGCCGACATTACCTATTGCACCAATAACGAGCTGGGCTTTGACTATCTGCGGGACAACATGGCTATTTATAAGACAGAGCTTGTCCAGCGGGGACACGCCTTTGCCATCGTGGATGAGGTGGACTCCATTCTCATTGACGAAGCCCGAACACCGCTGATTATCTCCGGCAAGGGGGAAAGCTCCTCCAAGCTCTATGAAATGGCGGATTTTTTGGTAGCCTCCATGCGCAAGCAGGTCTTTGCCAAGACCGACGAGAAAGAGGACCAGGATAACTACGACTGCGACTACATTGTGGACGAGAAGTCCCGCACCGTATCCCTCACTGCCGCCGGTATTGCCAAGGCGGAGAAGTACTTTGGAATTGAGAATTTGGCCGACCCGGAAAATGCCACCATCTCCCACCATATCAACCAGGCTATGAAGGCTCGGGGTATTATGAAGCGGGACATTGACTATGTCATTAAAGACGGCCAGATTATCATTGTAGACGAGTTCACCGGACGGCTGATGTATGGCCGGCGGTACAACGAAGGTTTGCATCAGGCCATCGAGGCCAAGGAAAAGGTCAAGGTTGCCGAGGAGAGTCGGACACTGGCGACCATCACCTTCCAAAATTTCTTTAGACTGTACGATAAGCTCTCCGGTATGACCGGCACAGCCCTCACGGAAGAGGAGGAATTTGCCGCCATCTACCGACTGGATGTGGTGGAGATTCCCACCAACCGACCCGTTGCCCGTATAGACCGGCCGGATGCGGTGTACAAAACCGAGGCCGGTAAGTTCCGCGCCATCATCAAGCAGGTTGCCGCCTGCCACGAAAAGGGTCAGCCGGTGCTGGTGGGTACGGTTTCCATTGAAAAAAGCGAGATTCTAAGCAAGCTGTTAAAGCGCACAGGTATCCCCCACAACGTGTTGAACGCCAAGTTCCACGAACAGGAGGCGCAGATTGTGGCACAGGCCGGTAAATTCGGCGCTGTCACCATTGCCACCAACATGGCAGGCCGCGGTACGGATATTATGCTGGGCGGCAATCCGGAATTTATGGCTATGGATGCATTGCGGAAGGCCGACACGCCAGAGGAGCTGCTCCAGCAAGCCAATGCCTATTCGGAAACCAATGATCCGGAGATTTTGTCCGTCCGGGAGCAGTATAAGACCCTTTTGGCCCAGTACAAGGCCGAGATGGCACAGGAGGCCCAGCAGGTTAAGGATGCCGGCGGTCTGTTCATCATCGGCACCGAGCGCCACGAATCCCGCCGGATTGATAACCAGCTCCGTGGCCGTTCCGGCCGTCAGGGTGACCCGGGTGAGAGTAAGTTCTATTTGAGCATGCAGGACGATTTGATGCGGTTATTCACTTCTGACCGGGTTTTGGGTATCATGGAGAGCTTGGGACTGGATGAGGATACCCCCATCGATGCCAAAATTCTCTCCGGTGCCGTAGAAAATGCCCAGCGTACCGTGGAAAGCCGGAACTTCCGTGCCAGAAAGAATGTGCTGGAGTACGATAATGTGATGAATACTCAGCGCGAGGTCATCTATGCCCAGCGGCAGAAGGTGCTGGACGGTGAGGACCTGCGGGAGAACATTCTGTCCATGCTGCGGGACATTGTGCAGAGCACTGTGGCGGATATCACCAGCGAAAACGGTGGCAAATTGGATGCTCCTGCGCTGGTTTCCTTAGAAAAAGCCTTTGGCGGTATTTACATTCCCTTGGGCTACCGTTTGCAGGGCACCGATGTGCAGGAGTTGATTGAAGAGATTTATGCACTTGCCCTGAAAACCTATGAGCAGAAGGAAACCCAGTACGGCGAGAGCATTATGCGGGAGCTGGAACGGGTGGTTATGCTTCGCGTGGTGGACGAGTACTGGATGGATAATATCGATGCCATGGATGATTTGAAGCAGGGCATCGGTCTGCGTGCCTATGCCCAGCATGACCCGGTCATTGCCTACAAAGAAGAAGGCTATCAGATGTTCCAGGCTATGGTTACCGCCATCCGGGAGGAGACTGTCCGTCGGGCTTTCCTCATTCAGCTGCGACCCACCCAGGAGGTCAAACGGGAGAAGGTTGCCAAGGAGACCGGTGCTGTGGGTACAGCGGAGTCTGTGGTGAAGAAACAGCCTGTCCGTGCCAACAACAAGGTTGGCCCCAACGATCCTTGTCCCTGCGGCAGCGGCAAGAAGTACAAAAAATGCTGTATGCAAAAGGATAAGGCCTCCGGCATGGAGTCTTGAGAAGATAAAATCAGAACGGGCGGATGTTATCCGCCCGCACAAAAAGCAAAGTATTGACACTGCACATAGCAAGGAGGGTGCCCCATGGCATTGAACACAGTCAGAATCGGGGCGCTGGAATTCCTGACTGCTCCCAATATATCCGCATCTCACAGCTTTACCACAAGGCTGGGCGGTGTGAGCAAGGGCCACTTAGAGAGCTTGAATTTGGGCGCCCAGCGGGGTGATGACCCGGAAAATGTGGCGAAAAACTACCGGATTCTATCCGCAGAGCTGGGCTTTTCCGTTAACAAAATGGTGCTTGCCCACCAAGTCCATGGAGATACCGTCCGGGTGGTCACGGAAGCCGACTGCCTTGGCAGTGTTTCTCACCGGGATTATCCGGAATGTGACGCTTTGGTGACCAATACCGCCGGTGTTGCGCTGGTGGTTTTCACCGCCGACTGCACCCCCATTTTACTCCATGACCCGGTCACCGGTGCCGTAGGTGCCATCCATGCCGGCTGGCGGGGTACCGCAGCAGGCATCGCTGCCAAGGCGGTACAGACCATGACCGTCGCTTTCGGCAGCCGCCCGGAGGACATTCGGGCAGCCATCGGCCCCAATATCGGCGCATGCTGCTTTGAAACGGACAGCGATGTGCCGGAGGCTATGGCGAATGCATTGGGCGCAGATGCAAAACCCTTTATTGAACACCGCGGAGAGAAATTCCATGTGGATTTGAAGGGAATCAATGCCCTGTGGCTTGGCCGTAGCGGTATTGCCAATATAGAAATTTCCACAGATTGCACCGCCTGTGCACCCAACCGCTTTTGGTCTCACCGAATCACCGGTGGCCGGCGGGGGTCTCAAGGGGGAATCATTGTATGTAAGGAGGGGAGAAAATGAAAAAGCTGTGTATTTTGCTGTGCCTGTGCCTGTTGCTCAGCGGCTGTACCGCCAACGTGGGAGAGTATACGCCCACCGGTGACGGCTTAAGCTATGGCGATGACTATACCGGCCCTCAAAACAAGCCGGATACCCAGGAAAAGCCCCAACATTTCTCCCTTGCCTATTATAAAGACCTGCCGCTAAATCCCTATTTAAGCACAGATTTTACCAACCGGGCGCTGCTGCCCCTGTTGTATCAAAGCCTGTTTACCACAAACCGTGATTATGTGGTGGAGCCTCAGCTTTGCAAAAGCTTCACTGTGTCCAAGGACATGAAAACCTATACGTTTTACTTGGAGCAGGCCACCTTTTCCGACGGTACCGTGCTCACCCCGGAGGATGTGGTGGCAAGCCTTAACGCCGCCCGACAGAGCCAGTTTTATACAGGTCGGTTTCTCCATGTCAAGAAAGTTATGCTCTCTGGCGACGGCGGCGTGACTATCACTTTGGACACCCCTTATGAGAACCTGCCCCTTCTGTTGGATGTGCCCATTGTACAGGCTGCGCAGGTGGCATTGGACCGTCCCACCGGCACCGGCCCTTATGTTTTGTACACCGCCATCGGCGGTGAGAGCCTGCGCAGGCGAACCGACTGGTGGTGCAATGCAGAAATGGCCGTCACCGCTGATACCATTACCCTGTTACCGGCAGAGTCTGCCACCCACATCCGTGACCAATTTGAATTCTCCGATTTAAGTGTTGCCTGCGCCGACCCCGGCTCCGACAGATATGCCGACTACCGCTGCGATTATGAGCTGTGGGATTGTGAAAACGGCATTTTCCTCTATTTGGGCACCGCAGAAAACAGCAAGGTTTTCTCCAATGATGCTGTGCGTATTGCACTCACCCACGCCGTTAATCGGGAGGCATTGGTGAAAGAATTCTACCGGGGCTTTGCCCGTAGCGCTACACTGCCGGCCTCACCCCTCTTTCCCTATTACAATCAAAATTTGGCCGAGCGGTACGAGTATGACAGTACAAAGTTTGCCGAGGCGGTGCAGAATGCCAACATGGTAGGTCAAACCGTGGTATTTCTGGCAAATCGGGACGACAGTCTGCGACTGCGCGTTGCCCGGAGCATCGCTGCAATGCTGGAAGCCGGCGGCTTAAAAGTGCAAATGAAGGAGCTGGGTGGAAACGCCTATCTGAATGCACTGAAGAACTGGGAATATGACATCTACCTGGGTCAGACCCGACTTTCTCCCACTATGAACCTGTCCGCCTTCTTCTCTGCCTACGGAAACCTGAGCTGGGGCGGTATGGACGATGTGGCCGCCTATTCCTTGAGCCTGCAAGCACTGGAAAATCACGGTAACTACTTTTCCCTGCATAAGCTGGTGATGGACAAGGGACTTCTGTGCCCTGTGCTGTTCCGTAGCTACGCCATCTATGCCCGCCGGGGCGTGGCATCCGAATTGACGCCTGCCCGGGAGAATGTGTTTTATTGCTCCCTGGGGAAGACAATGGAATCCGCTCAAAAATCGTAAACACCCATAACATTGCCGCACATTCTCGCCGTAACAGGTGGAATGTGCGGCATTGATTTGTGAAAAACCCTCAAATTTCGCCATTTTCCCCCAAAGGATTGCACAAATGCAGAAGATATGCTATAATGTGTGCGGATTGTAATTTGGTTAGGCTATGCCACCGGCGAGCCTTTAGGCTCTTGCCATTATGATTTGAGAGCGAGAATATTGCTATGAACAACAAAAAGAAACAAATATCCGGCATTAAAAGCCTCCTGCGGAGCTTGGAAGGCTTGCTGGAGGTTATCGTTTTGGCACTGATTTATTACGCTATGTGGCGTCGCAGTTATGATGCGGCCCTTTTCCCTACCTATTTTGGCTACGGCAAATATGTGCTGGCCGGTGTATATGCGTTACTTATATTAGTGCTGTTTTTTGCCTTTGACGGCTTTAAATTCGGTTATCTGCGCGTCACGGACGCTCTGCTGTCCCAATGGATATCTCTGTTTATGGCTAATTTCATCACCTATTGGCAGTTGTGCCTGATTGCCAATGTGATAATTTCTCCGGTGCCCATGCTGGAGCTGACGGTTATCGGCGCTATAGTTGCTTTGGTGTGTGTGGTTTTTTATACCGAGCTATACCATAAAGTCTATGTTCCCAAGAGGATGGCTATGATTTTCGGTCGGGACGATGCCATCACCTTGAAATTCAAAATGGAAACCCGTCCGGATAAATACCGCATTGAAAAGCTCATTCCCGTGGAGGGTGGTTTTGACCATATCTGCCGGCAGATTGTCAACTACGACGCGGTGATTATTAACGATGTGCCGGCAGAAATTCGAAACGATATTTTGAAATTCTGTTATCAGCACAGTATCCGCACCTATGTAACACCCAAGCTCACAGATATTATCGTTCGAGGTTCTACCAACATCAATCTGTTTGACACGCCGCTGCTGTTGGTCAAGGGAAACGGCTTAACACCTTTGCAGCGTCTTACTAAGCGGGCAATGGATTTACTTCTGTGCCTGCCGGCCATGGTGATTGCTGCCCCCATTATGCTGGTGGTGGCCATTGCCATCAAACTGGAGGACGGCGGTCCCGTATTTTACAAGCAGACCCGCGCTTCTTTGGATGGAAAGGAATTTGAAATTCTCAAGTTCCGTAGTATGGTTGTGGATGCGGAAAAGGACGGTTGCTCCGTGCCCGCCACAGACCATGACCCCAGAATTACCAAGGTGGGCCGTTTCACACGCGCCTCCCGAATTGACGAGCTTCCCCAAATCCTAAATATCATCAAGGGCGATATGAGCATTGTCGGTCCCCGTCCCGAGCGGGTAGAGCACATGGAAGCCTATCGCAAAGCGGTGCCCGAATTTAATTTCCGTACCAAGGTCAAGGGCGGTCTTACAGGCTATGCTCAAATTTACGGCAAGTACAATACCTCCCCCTATGACAAGCTGCGGTTGGATTTGATATATATTGAAAATTACTCGCCCGTGTTGGATTTAAAGCTGATTTTGATGACAATTCGCATCATGTTCCGCAAAGAGAGCACAGAGGGCTTTGACAAAGTGGAGGAAGCCAACCGCATGAAGGAAGAGGCTCTCCGACAGATGCATCATGAACAGGAAGAATCCCTGCCCGGTGCCGGAAAATAGAGGATTTTGTATGAAAAAAGCCGTTTGTATCAGCTGTACCCATCACTATTCGGAACGCATCGTCCCTGTAGAGAAGGCATTGCAGGCAGCCGGATACGACTGCACCTATATTACTTCGGACTTTATTCACAATACAAAGGAACAGTATCGGTTGGATTTACCCAACTGTCTGCAACTGCATGTGATCCCCTATGCCAAAAACATCTCCTTCCGGCGGCTTTACTCCCATTACCGTTTTGCCAAAGCCGCCATGGCAGAGGTGCAGCGGCTTCAGCCGGATTTGCTCTATGTGGAGGTGCCTCCCAACAGCCTTTGCCGGGCCGCCGCCCTATATAAAAAGGCCAATCCACAGGTAAAGCTGGTGGTGGATATCTTTGATGTGTGGCCGGAGAGCTTTCCAAGCAAACGCGCCAAGCAGCTGTTAAAGCTACCCTTCCGGATATGGGCATGGCTGCGAAACTGCGGCTTTTCCAAAGCGGATGTGGTATTTACCGAGTGTAATTTGTACAGGCAAGTCCTGGAAAAACCTTTAAAAAATGCCAATGTACACACCCTGCACCTGTGCCGCCCGAAGGCGGTCGTGGAGCTGCCCGCCAGCCTGCCTGCGCAGGAGGCCATCCACCTGTGCTACCTTGGCTCTATCAATAATCTGATTGACATTCCCACCATAGCAGGTCTTATCAAACAGGTGCAATTGCTGCGGCCTGTGGTACTGCATATCATCGGCGACGGGGAATCCAGAGAGGATTTTCTCACCGCTGTCCGTGCCACCGGTGCAAAAACAGAATACTACGGCAAAATCTATGACCCCGCTCAGCGGCAGGCCATTTTGGATGTCTGCAGCTTTGGTCTGAATATCATGAAGGATTCCGTGTGCATCGGCATGACCATGAAATCCTTGGATTATTTTGCCGGCGCTCTGCCCATTGTCAACTCCATCGGTGCGGACACCTGGGATTTGGTAGAACGCCGCCAAATAGGCATTAACCTCAATCGCGAAAACCCGGCACAGACGGCCGGGGAAATCGCCGCCGTCACCCCCCAGTCCCAGCTGGAAATGCGCAACAACACCCTTTCCTGTTTCCGGGAGTTATTCACGGAGCAGACCTTTATTGAAAAATTCACAAATCAGTTATAAGAATCAAGGAGAAGTACTGCTTGGATACAAAAGTAATTGCCTTGTATTTCCCCCAGTTCCACCGAACCAAAGAAAACGACCTTTGGTGGGGAGAGGGATTCACCGATTGGACCAATGTGAAACAGGCTCAGCCTCTTTTTCAGGGGCACCGACAGCCGAGAGTGCCTCTGGACGGTGATTATTATGACCTGTCTGATGTGAATGTGATTCGCCGGCAGGCAGAGCTTGCCAAGCGGTATGGCATTCATGGCTTTGCCATCTATCACTATTGGTTTGATGACCATGTGCAAATTTTGGAAACTCCCAAGGAATTGATACTGGAGCACAAGGAGATTGACATTCCCTTCTGCCTGACCTGGGCCAACGAAACCTGGTCTCGCCGTTGGGAGGGCAAAGACAGAGAAGTTCTCCTGCAGCAAACCCATACCCCCAGCAAAGAGAAATGGAAAACCCATTTTGAATACCTGCTGCCCTATTTTCAGGACAGCAGAGCCATCCGGATTGACGGCAAAATCCTCTTCCAGATTTACCGTCCGCACCTGATTGACAAGGCATCGCAAATGCTGGCCTACTGGCGGGAGCTTGCCCGGGAGGCAGGCATCGGGGAGCTGTATTTTATGGCTATAAAGTCCTTTGACTTTCCCGACAACAGGGTTTTGGATGGATTTGACGGCGTGCTCCTGTTCCAACCCCATGCCGCTACCAACTCTCCAAAGGGGAAGGGCTTTGTGGTACATGCGGAAAACCTCCTGCGCCATCTGCCGGAAACATGGCTGGAACGGCTGCGCACACTACGCACCCGCAACCGCACCGGCTGCAAGATTTATCAGTATCAAAAAATCTGGGACATCATCCACAGGGACACTTTCCGATATAAGGATAAAGATGTGTTCCAAATGGGTTTTTTAGGGTGGGACAATACTGCCCGCTACCGCAACAAAGCTACCGTCTACGACGGGTGTACACCCGATGTTTTTGAAAGCAATTTCCGTAAAATCTATGAAAAAGCTTCCAAGCAACCGGAAAATAAGCAATTTGTCTTTATCAACGCCTGGAACGAATGGGCAGAAGGCACCTATTTGGAGCCGGACACAGACCATGGCTACGGGTATTTGGAAGCCATCCAACGGATTATAAAGAAAGAAGGCAAATTATGAAAGGCATCATCTTAGCCGGAGGTTCCGGCACACGGCTGTACCCACTGACTCTGGTCACCTCCAAGCAATTGCTCCCTGTATACGACAAGCCTATGATTTACTACCCCATGTCCACACTGATGCTGGCCGGTATTCG
>JBGVPJ010000073.1:0-2176 GCA_045126955.1 Faecousia sp. | reverse complement strand
ACCACACGCAGAAGCGTAAATCCCCGGTTCGAAAACCGGGGATTTTCTATCTATATTCAATGTAAAAAACCGTAAAAGTTTAGTAAATCCACTTTTCCTTTCACTTTCCCGTGATATATTATCCAAAAAGCAGGTATCAATATATTGACCTATGAAGAAATCACGAAAAGTGAAGCAATCAAAACATATATTATCCGCGCTGACGAATCTCTGGGAGCGCGGGGATTTACGAAGCACAGCTTTGCCCATGTGATGCATGTGGCAGAAACTTCCGGGTATATTCTCGAGACTATCTCTAACACAATTAGGTGATATGCTCTCGACAATCGCCACGCAAAAAAGCATTTGCCGCAAATAAGCACCGCCGCCCAGATGGGCGGCGGTACCGTTTTATATGTGCATCAGATGCGGGTTTTTTCTGTAGTAACACAAGGACATTACCGTGGCAACTGTCCAGCCGACGGGCCAAGCACACCAAATGCCAATCGATTTCAGCGCTGTCCCAGAGAAGGCAAAAGCCAGAATAACACGTAGAATCAGGTCTGTAAAGGTTGCTGTCATGAACTGTCCCATTCTTCCACTACCACGGAGGATTCCGTCTGTCACCAGCTTCGCAGCAACCACGAAATAGAATGGCGAGACGATTCGAAGGAATGCGAATCCACTGGAAAGCGCTGCCTGCGTAGGCTCCTTTAAGAAGAATTCCATGAGATTCCTGCCAAAGAAGAAATAAGCAAAGGCAAACGGCAGGCACAGTATCCAAACCAGGCGCAAACCCGCCTTGAAGCCGTCCTCAATTCGATCAAGCTTTCCGGCACCCAGATTTTGCGCAGTATAATTGGACATGCCGTTTCCAAGGGTCGTAAAAGAAGTGATTACCAGATTGTTCAGTTTGATGGCACCGGAATAACCTGCCATAACCTCCGTACCAAAGCCATTGATAATGCTCTGGATGATGATATTGCCCACCGAGATAAAGCTCTGCTGCAGAGTACTGGGAATGGCAATTGATATAAATTTCTTCAGGATCATCCAGTCAAACCATTTTGTACTGCCCGCGCTCTTAAATTTCCGTAATCTTTTCAGAACCGTAATCACTGCCAGCACGCAGCTGACTCCCTGGCACAGGAATGTAGCCCAGGCCACACCGGAAACGCCCATCTGAAAAGCTGTCACAAACAAAACATCCAGAACAATGTTAGACAGTGAGGAGATCACCAAAAACACAAAGGGCGTTCTGCTGTCTCCCAATGCGGAAAAAATGCCCGTAGAAAGATTGTAAAAGAACAAGAACGGCAAACCCCAAAGGTAGATATCCAGGTATTGTGTGGAACCGGCAAGAACTTCTTCAGGTGTTTTGATCCATTGAAGCAGAGAATCGCTGAACACAAGTCCCGAAACCATCATACATGCACAGACAATTCCTGTGGCAAGCATCGCCGTATATACTGCGGACTTCATGCGGTTGTAATCCTTTGCACCGAAAAATCCGGAAACGGTAACAGAGCAGCCCATATTACAGCCGAAGGCAAAGGCAATGAAGATCAATGTAATCTCATAGCTGTTACCCACCGCCGCCAGCGCATTCTGCCCTATAAATCTGCCTGCCACCCAACTATCCGCAATGTTGTATAGCTGTTGAAAAATAACGCTGGCAAAAAGCGGCAAGCAAAACCGCCGCAGAACCGCACCTGGTTTCCCGACTGTCAGGTCTTGATTCATTGTTATCCCCTCTCATCTCATGTCTTGCCAAGATGGCCTTTCATACGATTGTCTCCGACCGTCCAAATCATACTCCTCTGTACTAAAATTTGCAAGTTTCATATTGCCTAATTGTTTTCCAGAAAATCGATTTTATTTTGTTATGGTTTTTCATTCCGGATATTGTGCAGTTTTTCCCGCACAGTATATAAATTGTATAGCCCTTTTTTGGGAGGACGCAAAAAGACCTCAGCATCTTCCGAAATCCAACGAAAAACGCAGAGGCCCTTTGCTTAGACACGATATGAAGTAATTTTACGAAATTAGATTCGCAGGATCAGCTTGCCCTGCTCTACATCCACGGTAACCGTACTGCCAGGGAGCAGACCTCCTTGCAGCAGTTTACGGCTGAGCATCGTTTCCACGGTATGCTGCACATACCGGCGCAGGGGCCGGGCACCAAACTCCGGGTTAT
>JBGVPJ010000072.1:0-19650 GCA_045126955.1 Faecousia sp. | reverse complement strand
CGAATACCGGCCAGCATCAGTGTGGACATGGGGTAGTAAATCATAGGCTTGTCGTATACAGGGAGCAATTGCTTGGAGGTGACCAGAGTCAGTGGGTACAGCCGTGTGCCGGAACCTCCGGCTAAGATGATGCCTTTCATATCAAAAACCTCCTGCTTTACAGTAATTTTGCTTGATTTTAATCTTGTTTTAGCTGCCATAATTTGTTTTGCTGTTCTAAAGTGCTACTGTTTAGAAATGCCAACGGCAGGAAAAGCATCAGTAAATAATCAAATCCAGAGAAAATATACGGATTACTCAGTGTCGCTATCACGGCACCCAAATATGCCACCGTAATTGGCGCAAGCTGATACTCACCGCTGATCCCTTTGCGAATCCGATTCAACGGGGCAATTCCAACATAAAGCATGAGTGCAAACAAACAGGCAATTCCCATCAAGCCAGTTGTATACAGTCTAACTACATACTCCATTTCATATGTTCCGTCCAAATTGGTTTCATAACCAGGTAGCTCTGCTCCAAAGCCAACACCAAACAGGGGGTTCTTATACCAGTTGCTCAGCGCAGAAGAAAGAATCTTTCCTCGTACATTATCTCCCTGCATCTCTGCAACCATGCCAGCTAAGCGGTCGCCAAAACCTTGCAGACCATTGTTAATCAGCGGTTCTGTTGTCGGTTCTGTTGTCGGTTCCGTTGTCGGTTCTGTTGTCGGTTCCGTTGTCGGTTCCGTTGTCGGTTCCGTTACATCGTCAAAGTAACCCGCTGGAAAAGGATCAAACGTGATATTGTCTGTGTATTTTATACTCCCGTTTCCTGTATACCCGTTTTGAATAACCAAAACAATGTCAGAGAAATTCTTATTTAAAAAAGAAGTCGTCACATTGGTAATAAATACCATGCTTCCTCCAAGAAACAAACATGTGAGAACCAGTCCCACTACGCTTTGCATCAAAAGCTGCTTTCTGTCTTTTTTATGTAGCAGCACAGCAACAATCGTTGCAGCAGCGCAAACAAGTAAAATCACAAGTAGTATTCTTCTGGATGTTGCCGTTATCGCAAAGATAGCAAGCAGCCAAAAAACACCATATGCCGATTTACGTAACACGCCCTTTCTTGTATCAAGAATCATGTAACAGTATACAAAGGGGGCACAAAAGGCCAGTGATCCGAGATGATGGCTTACAATATGCAGATATCCAACATGAATACCAAGCCTAATATCCGGATATATCCATTCAATAAGGTTTGGCCAAAGCTGAAAAATATGGCCAACACAAAGAATAACCACAAGTATTTGGAACGCAGCAACCCCAAATATAACATACGATATAACACGCGTCCTCATCTTATTGCACGCCGCTATAATAAAGATGAAAATAATCGTCCAAATAATGCCTAATCGAAAATAATTAGATGCTCCTGGATTCTCATTTGCAAACCCCATAATTGACCAAACAAGGTTATACAGCAGATAGGCTACCAGCCAGCACCATATATTTCTGCTAATTGCCTGACCATGAGAGCGAGCCAATGCCAACGCACCGCATAAGCAAACTACCCCCAAAAATGGGTTCTTTACCAGCTGGAGTTGTCCTGCAAAGCTGAAACATAAAAAGATTAATACGGCTATTGCTACTGTTCCAGCCATTTGAATCACCGAATCATATTTTTTCGACAACTCCATAATTGTAATTCTTCTCTGCTTCACAAGAAACCACCCTTTCTCTTCCCCATTATTCCTGCTTTTGCATCAGCCTTTCCTTGCATAATCGCTTTGTAATATTCTTTCTTGTCCGGGAAAAACAGAATTGCCTGTCCTATTTCATACAGCATGGAAAGTTTCTTTTTTAAACAAAATAATGTAAAGGTCTTATTATACCGCTTACATAAAACAAAATGGTTGCGTACCATATAGTAGAATCGCAGTGGAGAATGCCTTTCCAATTTAAGAAATGAAAAAAAGCCTTGCGGTGAGAATTTCTCACCAATGCTGTGCTTTAAATGCGCTCCCGGGGCTTTTACAATCCGGTATCCGTTGTTTTTAAGTCTGAGGGAGATTTCAAAGTCAACGCTATCAATAAAAAATGTCTCGTCGTACCCGCCACAGCATATTGTCCGGTTTATATTTACCAGATTTCCCGATGTAATAAGGTAATCCACATCAACAGGATCCATCTCGGAAGCAGAAATATCCTGCTCCGAATAGCTTGGACCAACAGATGCGATCGAACAATCCGAATTCATCACCCGTATCATTTCTGCTAAAGCGCCATCGCAGAGAACGCTATCCTGATCCAATGTCAACATCAGCTTGAAACCATGATTATGCGCATAGATCAACCCCTGCTGTAAAGCCGTCGCAATTCCATAATTCTCTCCATTAAGAATCAACTCGCAGCCATATTGGCATGCTATATCCTTCAAAACGGCGACTGTATCATCCGATGAACCATTATCCACGATCGCCGTCAGCACACCGTTTTCCTTTAGCATTGCAACATTCCCGCATATTTTCGTAGGATCGTTAAATGAAACAATCACAGCGCAAACATCATCTTTTACAAACTGCCGCTCGCAAGGCTCAGAACAATAAAAACGGCGAAGAAGCATATTCAGCGAGTCGATAGACATCTGTGCCCGTTTTTTTGGATTTAATCTTCCTGTTACCGCATTCTCGTTGTGAAACAACTTCAGGGAGCTATCATAAAACACCCTTTTTCCAAGAGTAATTGCTGTTTCCGCCACAAATGACTCTTCTGTATACAACAACGCGCTGTACGGTCTATCACAAAGGGTATCTGCTACTTTCGGTGAAACAAAGAAAAAACATCCATGAGCAAGATAGACATATTGAGATGGCTCCTCCTTTCCTCGCAACAGTTTTCCTTTGATCGCACTGACTCTTTGCAGAAAACGCATGAATACAGGAGAAGAGAACCGTTTGATGATCTTTTGTATTTCACTTCTTTTAAGACGTATTTTATAACGTGGATTTTCAAAAATTCCCGTTGAAGGCACATATACAGAAGGCGCAATACATCCAACATCCTCTGCATACTGATTCGTTAGGAGTGTTTCCATAAAGCGGTCATCCGCAAATTGGATATCCGTATTGCTGACCGCTATCCATCTTGGAGAAAAGTCAAACCTTCCCCTTAACTTTTTATAGCCAAGGATTGTACCGTTCAAGTACCCCAAATTGTTATTTTCATCCAACAACAAAGTGTCTATGTCTATTAATTGCAAACCTTGAACCAAGAACTCTCTGCCGTTTGGAGACCACTTATTTGCCGTTATGGACAACAGAATTCGCTCTGCCACCGTCTGCTTGGACAGATGCTCCGCAAAGTCAATTACCTCTTGCTCGTTTCCATAGTTAATTACGGAAACAACAATTTCTTTATCCTTAAGGCTGCTCTTCTTTAGAAACAACATTGTATTCTCCTAACAAACTAATCTTTCTTTTAGAAATGTGATATATTACACCAATGTGCAATTCCAAACATCCACTTCGTTGTCCTGAAAAACTTCCTTCAGGCGCTTGTGGACCGTTTCTTTGGAAACGCCCTTTTTCAGAATCACCTGTAAAAATCCGCCGCCGCCGGCGCCGCAGATCATCCTGCCGTCGATCAGATCATCAATGCTGTCAAAAATCTGGTCGATCAGCGTGTTGGTGCTGCCTGCATCTATCTTCTGCGACAGCTGCCAATGCTGGTTCAGCAGCTTGGCAAAATCGTCGATATGTCCCCGCTCCAGCTCAAACCGCATCAGCGCGGCAAGGCGCTGGATCTCATTGATGGCGTACACCGAATCCGGCTCATTGCCCACATATCTGCCGATCACATCCCGCAGAAGATTTCTGGCCAAGCGGCGCTGACCGGTATAGATCAGAGCAAACCGGTTCTGCAGTTCCTGCCATGTCTGCTGGGATATTTGAACGTGCTGCACCTTAATCTGCTGGTCAATTCCGGGCGCTGTGGTAATATATTTGATCCCATTGCTCAGGCCGCCCACCTGATCCTGCCAGCCGCCACCGGTAGCCATAATCTGCTCCATGCACAGCACATGACCGTACAGCGATTCCTCCGTATGCTCAATGCCCATAAACTCGAACACTGCTTTTACGCAGGCACCGGAGAGAATGCTGCTGGTGCCAAGGCCACTTCCCTTGGGAACATTGGTCACCTCTGAATTCATGCAGAAACCACCGCCCAGGCGATCCAGGATCTGTGCCAGATTTCCGCCTTGCTTGGGAATAATTCCGCAGGCGATCAGCGCAGCCTTTTGCAGCGCAAACGGATCATAAGGGTCGCCGGTCTTTTGCAGTGGCTCGATGGTGTCGAACTCTCCGTGGACATCCATATCCCGGCTGTCAAAGACAATTTTTCTCTCATGGAGCTTCTCCAACGTCACTTCCACAGGCATTTGCCCATCCAGAAGAATTGCGGCATTCAGCACCGTTCCGCCGTTTTCAATGCAATACGGCGGCGTATCGCTCCAACCGCCACCCCAGTTCACCCGAAGGGGCAGCTTGACCACGTGCTTGTCCTTTACAATCGTGCAGGTATCATTATATTTTACATTGCCCAGCGTGTTTTCCGTGATGGCCCTTTGGATCACCTTAAAAAACTCGCCGGTATGCTTTGCGCCTTCCGAGCCGCCCAAAGCGGCACCGATATAATACTGCAGACGCATTGCCTCCGAGAAATCTGCCTGCTGCAAGCGTCTTTGCAGCCACTCCTGCTGGATCTTAGTTAGTACGGAGGCATTGAGTACTTTTTCTCCCTCTCTGGCAGGTACTTTTGCCTGGATCAGCTTCGCCAGCTTATCCATTCGCACAAGTTCCCGCATCCGCTTGTCCCAGGCTATCAGAGCATGGGGATCCGCATTGTTAAAGCCGGAGCACAGGGACTTTCTGACTGCTTGCCGCCAGACCTCCACATTGCCTTGTCCATGGCTCATAGCATAAACATTCAGCGCCGCTGCCACAGCCTCCCGAATACTGTCACAAGCAGGATACAGCCGTGCAGTCCACAAAGTACGGTCCTCACCATCCCAAAGCTCCGTCTCATCAATATTGTTGCGGGTCAGGAAGTCCCGCAGAGTCGAACCAAGGAAGCTGCAGCTTTCCAGCTTGCCCTTGGGATCATCCCCAGGGGCATATATCCTCACCACAAACTTACCGTCCCTCTGCTTTAGACCATGCATCACCGTATCAGAAGGGATGCACTCATCGTGAATATCCACATAGGACAAAAGGACTCTGTCTCCCACAACAGCCTTGCTGTGAACATAACTTACTTCCAGATAGCAGTCCTTACCGATAGCAGCCCTGTGGGAAAGGGCACTGCAGTAGGCCGCCGTCGTATTTTGGACACTGCTGCCCACCTGGGCATTCCAGCCCAGCACCTGATAGTCCTTGATTCCATTGCACATCAGCTGCAGGATCTCCCGGGTTGTGCCAAAGTGGATGAATTTTGCCGGTGCCAACCGCAGCAGCTTCATTCGGTACGGACGCAGCACATTCCAAACATCGGTCCTGGCCTTGGTCAGCTCCGGGCAGAAGCTGCCCTCCGGCTTTTCCTTTTGAAACGCCTCCAATGTAGACGCTTCTGCCAGCGGATACAAAAAATCCCCATACAGGGACAGCCGCACCGTCTCGTTTACATATTCACTGAATTTCTGCTCAGAACAAATGCCGTTATCGGAAATCAAGCCATACAAAGCCGCCATCATCTCCACAGAGAAAATGACCGCACCGGTATCAATATCCACCTTGCCGTTGGCATTCACCGCGCCCTGCCGGCGCAGCGCTTCCTCAGACTGCTTATGGAGAAACTTACTAACATTTCCACTCTCGCCCCGGAGAAAAACGCCATGGTTCTTTCCGGTCTGCACATCCTCTTTAAAGGAAACCGCCGCAGCACCCTCCCCGGAATAGTTGATCTGCAGAGGATTAAACAACAACAGCACATCGCCGGATAACAGGAGCATACCCTCCCGGACTCTGGAGGGGACCGAGGACATTATGATCAAAAATTCATCAAACAGTGTAGATGTCCTGCCATTGGGAAGTTCATGGGGCACAGGAGAAAACAGCTTTCCCAGAGCAGAGTACTGGGGAACCCGCTTGGAGTCACCTCCGCTGTGGATCACCAGAACCCGAAGCCCCGCAAAGTCTGTCCGCCCGGAATGCTGCGCAATATAGCGCAGAACACCCAGTGTTGCACCACCGGAGCCTACCCGTTTCCCATCCGGATCGGGCACCACTGCAAAATGGGTGCGGCTGGGCAGAAAGCCTGCCGCCTCCCGCTCCGCCAGCTGGGCACGGAAACCCGCCGCCTGATGGGCGTTGGATGCCGTCAAAATCACATAGTCCCAGCAGGAAAAGTTTTCATTTGTCAGGGAACGCTGAAAGTCATCCCACGTATCCTGATAGGACTGGGACAAAAAAAGAGATGTTTTTTCGCTCATTCCGTATCTCCATTCTATAGGGTTCCTACTTCCCATTACATATCTGCTACTACTGCCATCGTCTGTAAATACTGCTCCACACACCTGTCTCTAGCAATGGTTTCAGAAACATAGTTTCTTCCTATCCTTCCCATTTTCAAGGCAGCCTCTTTATCCCGATACAAAGTTTTAATCGCAGCCAGCAGTGCTTCCAAATCTCCAGCCGGAGCAGTCACCCCTGCCTGCAAATCTTCAATTAAATTCGTCAATTGACTTTCTTTGTCAAAAGATGCCAGTACAGGTCTTTCTGCAGCCATAATACTCCAAGTCTTGCTGGGCACAGAACTTCCGCCGATACCCGGTTTGGAAATAATCAACCCCACATCCCCAAAACTAAATACATGTGCGATATCTTCATACGGTTGGAATGGGAGCATAATTATATTGCTAATCTTTCCATCAGCAATCTTCTTCGCCAGTTCTTCCTTTGCAGCACCTTCACCTATTAACACAAAACAGATATTCGGAAGGTCATCCTCTAACTGTTTCGCTGTTTCCAACAGGAGTTCCAAATTCTGAGAATGACCAATATTGCCGCTATAACAGACATAGAACTTACTGCGATCCAAATGATATCGCTCAAACAGAATATTGTCTTCTCGGTCTACCGGATAGACTGTACTGGTATCAACCCAGTTGGGTATAATAACTATCTTCTCCTCTGGCACACCTTTTTCCAAGATGTTCCGCTTGAAACCATCGGAAATTACTATGATCTTATCCGCACTACGATATGTATAATTCTCAATCTTACGACCGATCTTCCAGATTAGACTTCCTTCCTTCGTCATCTTTGCATTCACAAGGGAATCTGGAAAAACATCTTGCAGGCTAAATACAAACGGAACTTTTCTATTGTTTCGCTTTGAGAGTGACTTAGCGACCATTCCGCTAAGCATACCCTGCGTCGGCGGTGTACTATTGGCAAAGACTACATCAATATTTGTAATCTTCTTACCTATCTGATAGGTCCGTAAATTACACCATAAATACCGAAGTGCTCTGATAATTGGATTTCTGCCTTCCTGTGGTGCAGAAAACCTAGTTGCACGGACATGACCATCATAAAGTGCTTCAGACTTTATTTTCTTGTATTCCTTTGCAACTTCTGCACTTACACCGCGTGTTGGAGTCGGACATATAATTTCAACTTCATGTCCAGCTTGAATTAAACCATTCAGCAAATCCTTTTCCAGATGCGTAAATGCAATTTGCTCTGGTTCAAAATAAGCATCAAGAAACAGAATTCTCATACTCTCACCTTTTGCTTATACTGATATTCATTCATCTTCCTGCCTTCTGCTGTGGTGTACTGTCTCGACAGTTCAAAGCCATTCTTAATATAAAACCTATTTGCACCATCGTTCCCATCAGCATCCGTCTCAAGATTTATGTACGCATATGTATCGAAATCTACGATACCCTTCAAATAATCAATCATTGCTGAACCAACACCCTTACTTTCAATTGCCGGATCGACACAAATGGAAGCAAGTTCAACATATTTCTCAGTCTTTACGACCGATTCACTTTTCTTAAACGCACCCAGCAACCGCTTAATAAATGATGGGTGACGGATGGCCGCTCCCAATGAGCAAAATGCAAATTTCACCAAGTGATGCTTAATAAGTCCCTTATAAAAACGCGGATAATCGTTAGAGTAAGCAATAAATCCGATGAGCTTTCCACCATCTTCTGCGACAATGATTCCAGAATCTGCATCCTCAAGATAACCGGTATAGAGCGTGGTCAAGAATGGTACGCCAAGCTGCGTCAGAAAAAATGCCGGAAAGGCTCTTTTATGAAGCTCTGCTATTGTTTTTACATAGTCTTTCGTTGCTTTATCTATCTCTCTTATAACAGCCATATTATATTCGGATTCCTTTCCTACCACAGCAAAAACTGTATTTACATAGCATGATCTTTACTCAAGAAGCTGAACTGCTGGACATAGAACTTATTACAGCCATTTGCAGACATCATGGGTGTCACACCACACTATCCTCGTGAACCTTTACATCACTCTCAATCTCATCCCCGTACTCCTTACCAAGTACAGCGAACACGGTCATGAACATAACCTTGATCTCACCCCAGAAGTTGAATTTCTCAATGCTTCTGAGATTCCACTTCATCTTCCCGGGCAGAACCTGCTCAACGTAAACCTTGTCCACGTCATCCGCAGCATCCAGCAGCTTATCTTCATCTTTATAACGGATACTAGCTTCACTGGTAATTCCTGCCGGCATTAACAACGTCGCATTATAGCGATCCTCATACTTCTCAACGTACTTGACAGCTTCCGGACGTGTGCCTACAAAAGACATTGTACCGGCGATCACATCAAGTACCTGGGGCAGCTCATCAAGCCGAACTCGTCTCAATTTGGCTCCCACTCTGGTAATTCGGCTATCATTCCCTACAGTCACAGCTGTGCCGATCTTATCAGCATTGCTCACCATTGTGCGGAACTTGTGTATCCTAAAATGCTTACCGTATGTAGTGACACGCTCCTGACGGTAGAACACCGGTCCTTCGGAATCCAGCTTAATCCACACAGCAATGATTGCCATCGGAAGTGCAAAAACAATGAAGAAGATGATACCGACAACCAGATCAAAAATACGTTTAAGTACCAGCTGCCCGCGCTTCTTCCACAGTATTTCCCAGTAAGAGCGTACATCCGGGGTCTTCATAAACTCCGGCAAATCTTCCCATTTACGCAGCATCTTATCCCCTTACCTCGTTCATAACGTCCTTCAGCATCTCGCAAACATACTCAACATCTTCATCCGTCAGTTTCGTATGCAGCGGCAGAGTGATCAGGTTCTTGTAGTAATCGTAGCTATTTTCGTACCGCTCAATCCCGCCACAACTATCCTTATACGCCGTCATCATCGGCAGCGGCTTGTAGTGGACGTTCGTAGCCACGCCACGTTCTGCCATTTTTTCGATGATCTTGTTGCGACCTTCTTCGTCTATTCCAGGAATGCGAATAAGGTAGAGGTGATTGGAACTGTCCATATAATCCGTGTGGTGAACGAGATGCTTGATTCCCAGTGCATCACAGGTTTCATCATACCTCTTCATCATCTCAACCCGGCGTTCCAACATACCCTCATACCGATCAAGCTGCTTCAAACCAATGGCAGCCATGATATCCGTCATGTTGCACTTATACCAGGATCCAATGATGTCATATTCCCAGGCACCGATCTTGGTCTTCGCCAAAGCATCCTTGTTCTGACCATGCAGAGAGAGCAACTGGAAGAACTTATAGATTTCCTTATCTTCCACACCAGGGATTTCCAGCCATGCACTGGCACCGCCTTCAGCAGTCGTGAAGTTCTTTACAGCGTGGAAAGAGAAAGAAGTAAAATCAGCGATAGCACCGCAGCGCTTCTTCTCACCCTTATACATACGGCTCGCACCAAGGCTGTGTGCATCGTCAGCAACAACAGCAACACGACCGATAGCCTTCTGAATACGTGCAGACAGATCGTTCAGCGGAGTACCATCAGAAACCATGGGAGTGAAAAGATTCTTCTTCCGCTCCACGATCTCAAAAATCTTCTCATAATCAGCCACAATACCGCTGAGATCAACAACGATAATCGCCTTGGTCTTCTCGGTAATCGCTTCTTCCAATTTCGCATAGTCCATCTCGGGCATATGCGTTACAGGATCGCCATCCTTCTGGATATCCACGAACTTGACAGTAGCGCCGCAGTGGATAGCAGCAGATGCAGAAGCGGTATATGTATAAGCCGGAACGATCACTTCATCACCAGGGCCAACGCCCAAAATACGGAGGTTCAGCTCCTCGGCTGCCGTTGCGGAGTTAAGGCAAACAACTTTATTACTATACTTAGCAACGGCTTCATCGGTAGTGCAATCAATATCAGTCTTACCTGTTTCGATATAAGCTGCGAGTCGGCGTTCCAACAGTTTCGTTCTCGGACCGGTGGTGATCCAACCTGAACGCAGAGTTTCTGCTACTTCAGCAATTTCAAGTTCAGATATATCCGGCGGGCTAAAGCTGATTACTCTCTTATCCATTGTTTCTCTTCTCCTGCAAGTCAGTGTGTTAATTATATACTATAAATTGTAATGTATTTCGTCTTTATGCACGAGTGTAGTTCACGCATATCAACCATAGTTATACTATACTATGGTCAACGCTCCGGGAGTCAACGCATCGTCATACAGATCCGGATGTTTGAGATCACACGCCTACCATTTGCTTCATCTGCGCTTCGGCTGCGCCCTTGTCCTCACTGCCGTGCTCCCCTGCGGGATGGTAGGTGGGGACCGCCTGAGCAACCAGATCGCGGATGATATCCTCTCTGCCGTCGTAGGCGGCATCCATCATGGTCTGGAGCTGGCACAGGAAGGTGTCCTCGTCAAAGGGAATGGGGCAGCCAATATGGATCAGCTTATTGGGGGTCGTGCGCAGGCCTTCCTCGCTCATCAGCTTTTCTTCATAAAGCTTCTCTCCCTTACGCAGGCCCGTGTAGGAGATCTTAATATCCAAATCCGGCTTGAGTCCGGACAGTCGGATCAGGTTTCTTGCAAGGGTATCAATCTTCACGGGAGAGCCCATATCCAGAACGAAGATCTCTCCGCCGTTTGCGTAGGTTCCCGCTTGCAGCACCAGCGATGCCGCTTCGGGAATGGTCATGAAATACCGGATGATATCCGGGTGGGTCACTGTGACCGGGCCGCCCTTGGCGATCTGCTCCTTGAAACGGGGGATCACCGAGCCGTTGCTGCCCAACACATTGCCAAACCGGACGGCAACGAATTCTGTCACCGGCTTTGCCTGCTCTCTGGCGATGCGCTGCAGCTCTCCGTCCACATCTCCGGAGTGGAACTGAATGGAAGCGATCTCATCCGCCCTGTTTTCTCGGATCTTTTTATCAAAGGACTGCACGATCATTTCACACAGCCGCTTAGAAGCGCCCATGATGTTGGTGGGGTTAACCGCCTTGTCCGTAGAAATCAGAACAAACCGCTTGCAGCCATTCATCATGGCGGCATAGGCTGTCTTGTAGGTACCGATAGCGTTATTTTTGATGGATTCACAGGGGCTGTCCTCCATCAGCGGAACATGCTTGTGGGCAGCCGCATGATACACGACCTCCGGCTTGAATTTTTCAAACACCTGGTTGATGCGCCGACTGTCGCGGACAGAGCCGATCAGCACCTCCAGATTCAGATCCGGGTGCTTATCCTTCAATTCCAGCTGGATTGCGTGGGCATTGTTCTCGTAAATATCGAAGATGACCAGCAGCTTGGGGTTATGCTGTGCGATCTGTCTGCACAGCTCACTGCCGATGGAGCCTCCGCCACCGGTAACCAGGATCACCTTGCCGGAAATGAAATCGTATATTTCATCCATCCGAACCTTGACGGTTTCTCTGCCCAACAGGTCCTCTATCTTAACATCCTGCATGGCGCTGGCCTTAACCGCACCGGTGACAAACTGATATATGCCCGGCAGGTTTTTCAGCTCGCAGTTCGTTTCCTTGCAGATGTTCAAGATGTCCCGCCGTTCAGTTGCGCTGGCACTGGGAATGGCCAGGTAGATCTTGTCGATCTTGTATTGTTCCGCATAGAAAAGAATATCATCTCTGCCGCCCACAATGGGAACGCCGTCTATGTAGCGACCCCATTTGTTGCTGTTGTCATCGATAATACAGCAGACCCACTCGTTGATCTCTTTGGAGACGATGATATCCCGCAAGATCATCTGACTGGCAGCGCCGGCGCCAATGAGCATCACCCGGCTGGCCATTGCCTTATGCGCCGCTTTTTCCCGCTTGCTGCGCTCCAGCAGCACAAAGCGGTAAGCGAAGCGGACCGCCAAGACCAGCAAAAATTGCGCGGCAACACCGATAATGTAATAGGAGATCGGCATGCGCCTAAAAATCAACGTAATGGCAACCGCGTGAATCACACCGGTTATAGCAGTAGCGAAAACCACCCGGACCAGCTCGTTATAGCTGGCAAACCGCCACACACTCTTATATAGATGCGTTGCCACAAACACGACAAAGCAAACCGCCGTGTAAATAGGAACGAACTTCAGCCACGCCATCAAATACTCTCTCGGGATCGCGGAAAACTGACAGTCAAACCGCAGCCACAGCGACACAAAGTACGCTCCGTTGACAGCAAAAATATCATAGATAAACAGCAAAGCGGAAACCACGTGCCAATGCTCAAGGCCGGTGCGTTTTGTCTTTTTGCTGCGGGCTTCTTTCCGAACCTGCGCGTTTTCTTCCAAAGGTTTTTCTGAAACATTGCTTGTATGCTTCATATTTCTATCCTCACAAATTACTCATGAAACTTTTTCCCATCTTTTTCTTTCCGCTGCCCGTCCCTTTTTCTTTCTCATGTCCATCTGTTTCTCTCTTTCCTCATAAAGGGATAAATTAGAGATTAACAGAAAACATAAAGATTACAGGGAAAATAAGCAGAAATACTAAGAAGAAGTGAAAAACGACCGCACACCGTCCGTAGAATCTGGACGATGCAAGGTCGTTATATCTTATTTTTTCTTAGGCTTTCTCAGAATATCTTCTCTTACCCTTTTTCGGGGTTTGTAGGATAAACCGGGTTGCCCAATTTCATATAGTGACCTCATTTATCATTATACCATCAACAAAAACCTTTAGCAACTGTAAATTTATATTTCTGTACCAAAAGTAAGCTGCGAAAAAGAAAAGCTGTATAGAGTCGGAAAAGCCGGTAAAAATATGCAAAAGATAAACTTGATGCTATAAATGCTGAAGAAAAGAACAACCCCAAATCATCAAAAATTGGATTTTGACGATTTGGGGGTTTATTGACACTCTAAAACCGCCTGATGCGACTGCATCAGGCGGTTTTCCATGCGTTAGGCGTATCTGTTGCGATGAATTATTCGCCGATGATCATAACCTGGACAGTGCGGGTTCTGCCGCGAGTCTGGTCCCAGTCAATGAAGTGGATACGGCCAAATTCGCCCAGATCCATCTCGCCATCTACGGCTACGATGGTAACATTGCGGCCAATCACAGAGCTACGCAGGTGGGCATCGGTATTATGGCAGCCGAAGTTGTCCTCGCCATGTTCCTCAGCAAAAACCAGCGCCTTGGGGCCGGGATGCAGATACTGTCCCTCATAACGGCAGGTGGGCATCCACTCTTCAAAGGCGTTTACAAGATCCTGCTGCAAGGTCTCCAGGCCGGTCATAGACATATCGAAGGCACACTCCTGGGTGATAACGGAGCAGGTGGTGTGGTGAGAATAGACCACCACAATGCCGTCACGCATCTTGGATGCGGCAAATATCTCCTTGACCTTGTCGGTCACATCGTGGAAGCTGACGGCTCTGTGCCGGGATTCCAGTTTGAAAGATTCTTTATAAATCATAGCTTAGCCCTCCTGTTTCTTCAAATCGTCGGCAGCGCGCCGGGTAGCTGCAATCATCTCGTCGATCATAGCGATGGGGTCTTCTGCGTTCATAATACCGGAAGCAGCGCCGGCGGCTTCACTGCCGGCCATAATGAAGTCATAAACCTGCTGGCCGTTGGTAATGCCGGCAGCCTGCTCCACCATAATAGAGGGGTCGATAGCCTTGATGACTTTGATGGAGTCCTTTACATAGGCCATCGGGCTGGCACCCTTGCCGCCGCCGATGATTTCGGAAGGTTCGGGGTTAATAATATCGGGGTGGAGCTGGGCAATAGCCTTGGCTTCGTCCAGGGTGTCGGCGCAGGCAAAGACCAGCATATCCAGTTCACGGGCACGGTCAATGGTAGCCTTCATCTGGGGCAGGCTCATAGGCTTTTCGCAGTGGTTAATCATCACGCCGATGGCACCGGCATCCTTGACGCCTTCGGGCAGAATATCGGCACAGCCACGACCGGGACGGAGGGTGTCCATATAGGTGCAGAAGACCTTCAGGTGCTTGGTGTTCTCGACAACACGGCGGACCTCCAGAGCAGGGCAGATAAACAGCACATCAATATCGTACTTTTCTGCAGCAGCATCTGCGGCCTTGGCATACTCCAACAGCTTGTCGCCCCAAACGTAGTTTTTGGTGCCAATCTCAAAATAGGGGGTGCGAATCACTTGTTTCATATTATTCTCCTGTTCTTTTAATATTGGTATGAGGGGCCTAATACAGCCGCCTGTTTTTTATATTTTTCAAAAAGCTCTTTGTAAACAGCATGCCTTTCCGCATTGGGCTGAATCACCGTCTCTCCGGTGGCAAACTGACGGTAACCGGCTTGGCAAGAGGGATACAGACCGGCACCCACACCGGCCAGGATCGCAGCACCCACGCAGGCCAGATCCGCCACCTTGGGGATCCGAACGGGAAGTCCGGAAACATCCGCAAGAATTTGCGGCCACAGGTCGCTCTTGGATGCGCCGCCGGCCAGGGTCAATCCTTCAGAAGAGGGCTGCGTCTTAAAGAATTCCATAATCCAAAGAATCTGGAATACAACGCCTTCCATAATTGCCCGGGCAAGGTGGTAACGGGTGTGGGAAAGATCCATGCCTACAAACGCGCCCTTGGAGAAAGATTCCTCGCCGTAGATGCCCTTGAAGGGATAGAAGAAAAGGCCATCCTCTGCCGCTCGAACCTGAGCTGCCTTGGTGTTGATGGTTCCATAATCCAGCACCTGGCCGTCTTCTCCGGCAAGGATATTATTCCGAAGCCATTCCAAACACACACCGCCGGAGGACAGAGACCGCAGAGTTCCCCAAAGGCCGGGGACAGCTGCAACGGACTGGGCAAGGCCGGAGGCAAAATCCGCCTCACTGCCGCTGGCTGTAACCACCCAGCAAGTGCCGGAGCCGATGAGAATATCACCGGCGCTGACAGCGCCTGCGCCCAAGGACACGGCATATTGGTCGTGAGCACCGGCAACAAGGCAGGCATTCTCGTTAAGACCCATAGCTTGGGCCGCTTCCTTTGTGAGCTTTCCGACGACAGTGCCGGAGGGAACAATCTCCGCAAGCTGGGATTCCCGGATTCCGGCAAAGGCCAGCAGTTTGCTGTCGTATTGGACGGCACGGATGTCGGTGAGCTGCTCAATGCCGGCGTTGGAAATGTCCACCTTGGCATTGCCTGTCATTTTCAAAGCAATATAACTGGGAACGGACAGGAACTTATCGCACTTTGCAAACAGCTCCGGCTCCCGATCGCGCATATAGCGAATGGCCAGCAGAGGAAGTCCTCTGCCCAGCTTCCAACCGCAGGTCTGATACAGGGTTTCGGCAGGGCCGACCTCCTGCAGATATTGCTCCCGCTGATGAGTAAACCGGTAATCATTCCATACAATGGCAGGACGGACGGGTTCGCCGTTTGCGTCCACGCATACCAGCGTTCCACCCTGCGTAGATAGGGAGATTGCTGCCACCTGGCTGCCGCAGTCTGCGGTGACTTCCCGCACGGTGTCTATAATTGCCTGCCACCAGTCACCGGGATCCTGCTCCGACTCACCGATATTGGGGTGAGAAAGCGGATAAGGCCGATATGCGTGGCGCAGCGGTTCGCCGCTTTGGGAAAACAGAATGGTTTTCGTGCCGGTGGTGCCAACATCAATACCTAATAAATATGTTTTCATAGCATTCCTTCTGTGTTGGGATTATTTGCCGTAAATATCCCGTCTTGCGCCTTCGATCAAATCGTTGGCATTATTGTACATAATGTCTTCCACATCCTGCTTGGTCAGACCCAAAGCCTTTGCTACCCGCTTGAAGGCCAACAGCTCTTCATAGGCGAAGAAGGTGATGGTCTTGGCTTCTTCTTCGGATACTTCACGCAGATGGGGATCGCCAAGGGGATCGTGGTACATTCCGGGAGGCACCAGGTTCACATAGGTGCCGTTCTCTATGATTCTGTGGGTACGCATACGCAGGATGGGCATATCGGTGCCGAACATCACATGCTTCACACCGCAGCGCTTGATGACCTCAGCGATGGCATAGTCGCAGCAGTTAGCGGAGAAGTCATACATAGTCTCGGGCTCGGCGGTCAGGTAATCGAATGCATCCGCCACATCTTCTTCGGAGTAAGCGCGGCCGACGTGCGCCACGATGAGACGCAGCTTGGGGAATTCCCGTCTGATCTCCAGAATCTGCTGGATGTTCACCTGATCCTTCAAGCGGCCATCTCTGGGAACGTGGCACATACAAATAGCGCCCATTTCATTAAGGCGTTCCAGCTGGTGCTTGGGGAAGAAGTCGAAGATGCGAATCTCTTTTCTGGGGATGTAGCTTGGAGAGCGGCTCAGATAGCTCTTCACTCCCAGGAAACCGCCTTCGCGAATCTTGGCTTCCAGTTCATCGGCAGACTGGGTAGGTAAAGAGTAATAAAGGGCAGGCCAGCCGATCTGCTTGGATACTCCGGAAAGATAGACATTGTTCTTGTCAATGCCGGAGCCGGTGCCGCTAATGAACATCATAGCTTTCACATCTTTGCCGGGGAACATCAGATGATAGGTTTCCTGCAAATCCTCAATGGGGTTGTCCTTGGCTACGGTAGCCGTCCAGGAAACCGTTCTCTGGGGGGCGTTAGCAGGTACAGGATCACAGTTGGAGCTCTTGTAAACATGGGTATGGATGTCGATGATCTTCTGGGGCAGAAAATCCTTCAGTTCTTCTTCCCAGACTTTTTTGTCGTAATCGGTAACTTCAAATAATGCCATTTTCAATTCCTCCTTAAATTAAAACTTCGCCGTTTTTCACAGCAAGCTCACCTTCTAAAAAGACCTTCTGTACATTTACAGCATCATCTATAATGATAAGGTTTGCCTTTTTACCTGCAGCAAGGCTACCCACTTCCCTGTCGATGCCAACGGCGGCGGCGGGGTTGAGAGTGGCCATACGGATAGCGTGGCACAGACCGTAGCCGGTGTGGGTCATCATATTGCGTACGCCGTTTTCCAGCGTCATCAGGCTGCCGGCCAGCAGGCCCTGATCGTCATAGTTTAGGTCGGAGCCGTACCATACGCCCCGTTCTTCGTTGTTCTTGTACCGCTCGGTACCGGTGACGGTGGTATGATCGGAGATAAGACACACTTTTTCAACGCCCTTGGTACGGACGATCATTTTGACATATCCGGGAGGCACATGGATACCTGTTTCATCGCAGATCAGCTCAGCGTACATATCGGGATGATAGAAGCAGAACTGGTCACCGCCGGCGCCGCTGCGGGCCTGGCAACGGGAAGGTGCCTGACCGGCATTTACAATATGGGTACGGATCTTGATGCCGTAGTGCTTCAGCCTGTCCACACTCTCAAAGGTGGCAGTGGAATGACCGTGAGCAAATACCGCCTGGGGCGTCTTTTCCTTGGCGTACTGCATGAAGGCCTCAATATTTTTCCGATCGGGATCGATGGCCCAGACCAAAACCATATCACCGAAGTTGGCGATCAAGTCAACATAGTCAGCTTCCTGAATGTCGCCGGACCACTTGATCTGATTCTGCATACTGCCGAAAAGGCTCATAAACGGGCCTTCCATATACAGGCCGCGTATAATCTTGCCTGCGCCGGTTTTTGCCGCTTCCCGGACCTTTTTTGCGCCCTCGATCATACCCTCTTTGCTGATGTTGTGGTAGAAGGTGGGCAGAACTGTGGTCACACCGTGGCCCAGGAAGAAACGGGCAGCAGCAGAGGGATTGTCAGCAAAGCTGTGTTTCTCAGAGCCGTGGTTATGCATATCCACCAGACCGGGGGCAGTGTAAAGACCGCCCGCATCGTAAACTTCTTCCGCGCCGGTAATATCCACATCCCGGCGATCTCCAACAGAAAGGATTCTTCCGTTATCAAAGGTAACTGCACCATCCCAGATGATGCCGTCTTCCATAATAAGCTTTGTGTTTATAATCGCTTTCATACTCGTTCTCCTTAAACATAATCTTCAGTTCAAAGACGGGATTTTCAAAAATTTTGACGTGCTGAACGCACACCTTCCCACTGATACCATTTTATCAAAACGAACATCTTTTTGCAATATACAACAAGGCTTTCGGTTAGTACAATTGTGCTTTTTGCGAGCAATTTTTTTACAAAAATGCGAAAAAAGCTCTTTGAGGGAGCTACCCGGACTTGACATTTTTGCTTTTATGGGATATGTTTGACACAGAAGCTACCGGCAAAGCGGAGGTATAGAAAAACCTATGATAACCTACCAAACTCTGAATAGTTATTTCAAAAATAATGCCGTATTTTTTTTAGAGCGTTCTTCCCGGTTCTCCAAGCTGCATTGGCACAATGCGATAGAATTTGTGTATATTTTGAACGGCAGCTTGGAGTTCCATCTGAACGGTGAAAAATTCAATGCTGATGCCGGTGACCTTGTGACGGTCAATTCAGCTCAGATCCACGCCTTTTACCCCATTACGGAAGAAGTGGATTATTACTTCCTTGTGGCTAACGACAAGTTCTTCCGCACAAACAGCCTCTATGCCGATACCACATATTTTGCCAAAAAAATACACACCGAACAGGCGCAACATCTGTTTGAAGAAATTATAAAAGAAACAAACCGGGCAGATGAATATTCCACCATTTCCGCAGTCTCCGTTCTGATGTCGCTGTTCATCTATCTCAACCGACACCACACCTACCCGCGGGAGCCGCAGGAGCTTTCCGAGCAGAAAAAACTCTCTCTTGCAAGAAACACCCTGGTCTATTTGCAGGAGCATTTCAAAGAACGGCTGACCGTGGAGCAAATCGCCGAGGCTATGCATTTCAGCAAAAGCTATCTCAGCCACACCTTTAAGGAACTGACCCATCTTTCCCTGGTTGAGTACATCAACATCCTCCGTTGCAAGCATGCCAAGGTGCTTATTTCAGAGGGTACAAGCATTACAGACGCTGCTTCAGAATGTGGTTTTTCCAACATTTCCTATTTTACCCGTGTGTTCAAAAAGACAATGGGGCATCTGCCCTCGGAAGTAAAGGGAGAACTGCTCACTCTGAACAGCAGTGAAGACTGATACACGCTTTCTACATCAAACGTCCCCAAATTTGTTTTTAACGAATTTGGGGACTTACTTTGGCAAGGCCAAAAAGAAAAGACCGCCCAAGGGGTGCTTTCCATAAAGCAGGTAGGGCGGTGGCTTGCTGC
>JBGVPJ010000071.1:0-15706 GCA_045126955.1 Faecousia sp. | reverse complement strand
ACCCAGAGGCCGTGAATTTCTGATCGGGGAATTTTTCTCACGGACGAGGCGGGCCGCGGTTGGGAAGCTTTCCCCCAAAAACTTTTTTGGGGTGGGGGAGGCCCGGGGCGTAGCCCCCGCGCCCGCAGGCACCTCCGCACGTGCGCCGACGTGCCCGCACGGGCGTAGGCTCACAGCGAAAACCGGGTTCGGTTTTCATTCATTTCTGCCATGGTTTTCCGGCTGTGGCAGGCATGGCAGAGGGATTGCAAATTCTTACGATTGGTGAACAGCTTCCAGTTGCCCCGGTGCGCCTTGATGTGGTCAACGTCTGTTGCCCGAACTCTCAGCAGATGCGGCAGGCCTTCCCTCTTTGCTCGGGCTGTACACTCCCGGCAGAAAGGTTCCCGCAGCAGCTGATTCGGACGAAGATCGTCAACCCAGATCGGCAGGCTGTACCAGCTATGCCATTGGGCGGCATCCGCACTCCGTCGCTGCCGGTCCCTGGGGCGATGCTTGTCGCAGTACACTGACCTAGTTAGCTCCCGGCATCCTGGCTTAGCGCAGGGCCGGAGCGGCTTCATTGCCACGAGATCACCTCCGGAGAAAAATAAAAAAGCCGGAACCAACAACCACGCGTTAGCGTTAGTCATTGGCTCCGGCTCTCAAAGCACTGGCCCTTTTCGATATTTACGAGAGATTCCCATTTACAGCTTCGGCAGAATGCCACCGCATTTCTAGCAAATGTCGCAGGATTGATCTTCATCACTCTGCGATTGATACGGCACTTTGGACATTCCAGCCAGCCGTCTCTCACTATCAACATTTTACCACATTCATGTTTGGATTGCAATGCATTTTTACCTCCTTACGATAAGATAATATATTCTCTCAAGGTTGAAAATATATAAAAGGCTATGAACGGTTCCGTTTACGACGGCGTTTCGCTTTCGGAGCGCTTGGCAGCAGAGATCCTGCTGCAAGATATTTTACATAACGATAATGGCCGTAAGCAGTAGTAACATCTCCTGTGTCAGCCAGAACTGTGACATCCGGAGGCGGCGTGAGCGGTGTATCATTCGGAACCCTGAAGCAATCTTTTTCAGGCTTATGCAGATTCCGGGAGCATGACCACAAGCGCGTTCCGATGTTATCACGTTGTTCTTTACAAAGATACTTGGCCAATGTCTCATAGTTCTTATCTCGACTGATTTCTATTTGCTTAAAGTTTACATTACCATACTTCCATAGTTTTTGGATTAACTCGTAGTCCTCACCGGTGGAGTTAAGCAACACATGATGATGCCATCGAGCATCACCATGTTTATGTTCTGTTACGTAAATGTAACGAAGGTCCTGACCTTTAGCTTTACGCTCCAGTCTAAGTTTACGAAAAAGCGCCTGTATTTGTTTACAAGCCTCTTTTCTGCTTCTGGGAAGATGCGGATCATCATAGGTTACAGTTAGAAATAAATCTTTTGCACCAAAGTTAGCAGCTATTTCCAACTCCAGTTTCTGAAATGCATATTTTAGATTCATTCGCTGCTGAGCCTGCGAAGAGAGTGCTTTTTTTCCCTGCCTAACACCCTCGCTGTCACGAGGGTTAGGGGCAGGATACACACTCTCAATCACTAACGGTCCTGCGACTATGATTTTTTTGAACTTTGCCACAAAGATAACCTCCTTTACAGTCGGGAGACCTTAGCCCTTGTGGCATTAGTCCTATTGCTATTTATAGTTTTGCATATTTCATCTCTCTATCCTTGCGGGAAGGACGGAGATTATGGATCAGTTAATCCAAACGCCGGTCTGCCGCTTCCCTGAAGCGTTATCTGCGATCTCGAAATCATAAACCATTGGTTTCACCGCCCTCTGGAATCCCGAAACATATTCATCACAGAAGGCATTTGCCTTCACAACTGACACATTCAGGCCGGGGAAACTGTAGTCCTCACCTCGGCAAGCGGTGCAGTTCAGCTCGAACTCAGGGAATATAGGCGGCACTCCCTCCGGCAGCGGCCTGCTGTGCAAGCAATCCTTGCAACGTCGGGCATCCCTGGCATCTGCGTCCGCTGCCGCATTAAGAACCGCACATACCGCAAAGCCGAAGCAAGCGCCGATTACGATACAAACAAAGTACCACATAATCATTCCTCCAGATCCATCTTCGCCCCGCAGTTGGGGCAGTAGTTCGCTTCAATTGGTGAAGAAGCAGAACACACGGAACATTCATACCACAATTCACAATCATCATCGCAGTGCCACCACCGCCCATGCACCACAGGTGCGGCATCCACGGTGGGGATAGCTATATATTTTTCATATATCCTGTCAATTGTTTCACCGATTTCCAACAATGTTAATTCTTCGAAATCATTACCACAGCATAGTTCGATAAATTCGTTCTTAATCTCGCTCATGAACTCGTCAATCAGCCGCTGTTCATTTGCCATCACTGTACCTCCTCTGCCGGCTGCTGGAGCCATGAAAGCAGTCTTTTCTTATACGGCTCTACTCTAACCACCGAATCTATTCGAGCCGGAAGGTCGAACATCTCAAGTAGCCCCTCCACTGACCCTTGAACCATCTCATAGATCGCTTGAGCCAGCTCCTCATCACTCATCGCCCGGATGCGGTCTGCGTTGGTTTCTACTGCCGCTTCAAATTCAGGGCAACAATCGTCCAAGCAGAACTCATATCCACAGCTTTCTTTGTATTTGCACTTTGCCATATCATTCTCCTTTCGGCGGTTGGGGCAAATAACACCAATGTGTAACCGGGAAATATCGAATGTCATTCCGTCCAATGTTAAAAGGATACTGATATTCGTGGTGATGCCACATAATGTGGATGTTTCCCTTTGCATCGCAGGTCAACACATCGACCATATCTTCCGGCAACCTATCCTTGACAGAAATCCACTCCTGCACCGTTACGCCGTGGGTGATAAGGAAAGATGCAAGGCTCTCCATAAAGTTTTCCGTTCTGAAATCCATAATGTTGTCGCCTACATATCGCAGCAACTCCACCAGCTTTTCCCTAACATCCATTGGCTATGCCCTCCTTCCTGGCTCTGGCCGGAGTAATTGCCTTGCCGTCGTCATCCAGGAAGGCTCGAACCTCGCCATCTACCACCAGGAAGCCGATTTCCTCCATCTCTTCCAGCAGCCAACCCATGCCCTCTTTCTTGTACCGCTCGGTCAGTTCTTTCGATCTCTGCGAGATCCGATCCTGCACGACTTTCCCGTAGCCGAATACATCATTCATAGAGATCGCACCGCTGATCAAGGAAATCTGCGCCGCCTGAAGTGCATGATCATGTAGCTGCTGTTCCCGCTTAGTCAGCCCCGGCACTACGACAGAGTAAAGCTCCCCGGAGATGGGCATTCCTATCTGCTCCATCCGGCGTTTTGCGTGGGCCATGCCAACTTCCAGATCCTCGTAGATTTCGTCCTCCACCTCTTTATAGCGCAAGCTGAATTCAACCAGCTTCTTATAGCCTACACCCTTCACCTGGTGAATGGCAACACTGAGGCAAAACATGGCCACCTTCGCCGATTGATGCCGGTTAGCAGCGATCCTGCTGTTCTGCTGCACGGCGATCCGCTGAGCATAGGGAATGTCTGACCGATCCATGATGGAGTTCTTCTTGTGCTTTTTCTTCGATTTCTTCTGTTTAGGCATCTTTATTCTCCTCACGTTTACGGATATTCAAGTGTTCACTATCTGCCACATGCAATTCCCTTTCGGATATCACCCTTGGTAATTCTCTTACCGTGGAGCCGGATGGTATATCCGGCTTCCAACAGATCCAGCTCAATCGCCTTGGAATAGCGGCAGCTCTCAGGGGCTTGCATTACAACTGCCCCTGAGGGATTACTTATCTGATACGGATAATCCATAATCACTCCTCCTCGCTGTCGTCCACTCCCGGGAAGATGCTCCACAGTTTCACCTCCGCCAGGGCGTCGATATAGACAGAATCAAAGCAGCCGCTTCCTTCGTATACTGCATCATCCACAAAATCGTGGATATCAATAAGCACGCAATGCGCACCAATCGGCGGCTCCAGACTCGCCGGATACCACGCACCCGGAATAATTTCAACAGGATCCGTGCGCTCATTATCGGTGTCCGAATTGGACACATTTTCGCTATTCCCCACCGGCGGCTGTGCCATTTCCCAGATATCCGTGCGGCAAAGCAGATAATCAATGGAGCAGCCAAAAAGATCGGCAACCGCTATAAGATGTTCAACGTCCGACAGACGGCAGCTATAACCGTAAGGCAGTGTCGTGTTTGTACTGATCTTGGCATAACCACTCTCAAGATCTTCCATCTTCTTTGCATCACTTATTGCATAAAACATGCGAGCCGCCGCATACACTTCCTGTACGCTTTTATCTGCCTGCTCTCTGGCATAGCCAAAGCGGAGCCAAAGCTGCTGCAATCTCTCAATAACAGGCCTGTCATTTTCCTCCTGCGCAAGTTTTTCTTGACGCTTTTCTTCCCGAGCTTCTGCCTTGAGCTTTGCGATCTTATCTGCAAGCCTGGGGCAGGCGTTCTTACAGGATGTCAGATTATAACAGTCATTGCAGCACTTATTGCAACGATCCATTTCCCACCTTTGAGAAACCGCCGCCTTACGAAGTTTGCGATCCACATTAATACAGGAACCACCGCAGGTTCTTTCACAACTAAGGGCTTCTATTGCTGCAGCGCTTTCCGCAAAGCTCTTGATATCATCCGCATAAAGGTATTTGAGATTTGCACCGGTGCGCTGCTTTTCCTCGAAAAGCAGGATCTGATTTTCAGTAGACATTCGACACAGCTCATAGGCTGAGGACTCACCGAGAATATCTTGCTTATACGCAGGCTTCCAGCATTCGGCCAGGTTCTCACGGATCATTTTCAACCGGGCTAACTTGGTTTTACTGATCTGCACCACCTGGGCCACATGATCCCGCATCCGGCCGGGGAATTCATAGCCTTCCTCTTTGAGCTGATACAGGAGCTTTTCCACCTGCGCTGCCTGTTCATTCTGATCGGCGCTGGATAGCTTTCGGGTATTCGCATTGCCAAATATCAGCCGGAGCTGCTGCAACGCTGGAGATACAGAATCCCGGTCAACGATACAGGCAACTTCCTTCCACTGTTCCGGCTGATCCTCAGCCAGCAGCATCAATGCTGCCCGGCGGCGATGGCCGGAAACGGTCATGTACCGATCAGGCACATCGGGGTTGGGGCGAACTCTTAACGGCTGCTGCAGGCCGATGGTTGCGATGTTATTCGCAAGGCCCTCAATTTCGCTGAGCTCGTAGAAATTCTTTTCGTCGCCGTCGATCAGATCCAGACTGATATACTCAATCTGTTCCCGGTTTGTGCCCGAATTGGACACATCTGCCAGAACCGATGCAAGATCAAAAGCCATTATTAAACCTCCTCTCCATAAGGCCAGCCCATGCGGCAACAGATATCAACAAATAGATCGCAAAGTTCATCAAGATCATCATCATAGATGTCCTCGCCCTTGTTGTGATCAGCAATAGCATCGCAATATGCTGATCTACATGCAATATAATCGACCTCTTGCTCGGCCCGCGTCATGCGACTTCGATAAAGCTCATATAGACTCATGTATTTGCCCCTCCTACATATTCCCGAACAAACCGCCGATAATCCACACCGGCAGCGCTGTTGGGACTGCTGATCAGCAGAGGATCCTGCTGGAATGTCATCTCATCCACCTTATCCGAGCGGCGGATATGAGGGAACACCGGAATACCGGATTCCCGGAGCTGCTGCTCCGCTTCCGTTATTTTAGCCCCACTGTACCACATCGTTGGCAGGCATCCAGCTAGCCTCAGCCTGGGATTGATCCGACGCATATTCTTAATCTGCCGCATCAGATTTCCCATACCGCGAAGGGAGAAAGCGTCCAGCTTGATGGGAATAATCACATCATCGGCAGCAATCAGGGCTGCGGCGCTGGCTGCGTTAAAGGCCGGTGGGCAATCGATCAGGATGTAATCGTATCTATCCTTTACCTCATCCACCAGATACCGCAGTACGTTGGAGTTTACCGTCCCCTGCTCTACCTTGCTCAAATCCATGTCCATCAGAGTCTCATCACCGGGAAGGATATCCACGTTGGCATACTGGGTTCTCTGGATAAAGGCTGCGGCATAATTGCCGGGCTCATCATAATGCTTCGCATTGCGCAGCACTGCGGCAAGATTACCGCTGGTGGGATCACCGCCGAAGAATTCCGTGGTGTTGCACTGGCTGTCCGCATCGATCAGCAGCACCCGGCTGCCATGGTCTTTGGCGAGGATCGCCGCCATGTTGACTGCGGTAGTTGTCTTAGCAACTCCGCCCTTGAGGTTGAGGATCGCTGTAGTTCGTATTGACATTTTAATTTCCCCTTTATTCAATTTTCGAATGGAACCTGATAACTATCCGGAAGGATTGTCATTTGCTCCGATGCCGGTGTCGGAGCCTTTGCCAGCACCGGGGTTGGTTGAATTTTTCTCCTATTCATGCCGGCCAGCTTATTAAGCGTATCGCCGGTCTGCTGCGCTTTGGTAAAGGTCTGATGCTTGCCATCAAAGGCAAGCAGGACATTGGGGCAAGTGCCCTCTTTGTTCTTCGAGATATCCAGGACACGGTTTCCGGCCCGGTTATCCTTGTTTTCCAGCGACAGGATCATTACCACGTCGGCATCCTGTTCTATCTGCCCGGACTCACGGAGAGCTGACATATCCGGCCTGCCATTCTGCTGGCCCTGCCGGGCAAGCTGAGACAATGCAACGACTGTTACGCCCATTGACTGGGCCAAAGTATGCAGCGCTATGGAAATTGCTGTAACCTGGGAAGTTCGATTCTCGCCTGGACCCTGTAAGAGCTGGAGATAATCCACGAAGATGATCTGATATCCCCGTTGCATCGTTACCGCCCTTACGTCCGCCGGAGTCATACCGGCGGCAGGTACCAGTTCCAGGTTTCGGGTAGTGATATCCGTGGTCATTGTACAAACCCTATCCCATCCCGCCTGATCGATAGAATTTCGCTTGATGTCGTCCATGCTGAGCCGAAGAACAGCTGCCATCTGCCGGTCGAACAGTTTTTCGGAGGATGTTTCCAGGGAAAAGAATCCGACCTTGTAGTCCCTGGCCCAGTGCCAGGCGCATTGTAGCGCAAAAGCGGATTTACCGGTAGACGGGTAACCGCCCATGACGATCATATCTCCCAATTCGGCATAGATCCGGTCGTCCAGCTCCCGGATGGGCCAAGTAAGGTATCGCACCTGTTTGGTATGCCTGTCCATGAAGGATCTCAAGGAATCGGACATGGTAGATATCTTCACGGAAGGACGGTCAACTATCAGGCCGTTTGCCTCCTCCAGAAGCTTTCGCATCTTTTCGGTGCTATCAGCGGATGTCATTTGCTGTGCCAAATTGCGAATGATAGCGAAGCGGGCCTGTTCCCTGCAGAGCTGTATGTATTGCCCAATGTTGGCGGCGGTAGGCGTGATCTCCATGACCTGGATCATAAATTCCCGGTACTCCGGGCCAACCACAGCACCAACGGAGACAGGGTCAACCGCCTTACCGGAGTTAAATACTTTGCGTATCGCATTGTAAACGGTAAGACATGGGCCGTTAAAATCTTTTGCCGTAGTCTCCCCAATTACTCTTGGAACTACCGCAGGATCGATCAAAGCTGCACCAATCACACTATACTGCGCTTGCAGCCAGTCCTCACTTGTCAAAGCCATTCTTCATCTCTCCTTTGGGAGCTTGGCTGCTGATGAGCTGCTGCTACCTGATTTCCGTTAGGTGGCTGCACCCCTTGCCAGCCCGCCTCTATGGCAGAACAAAGCATACAGATCATGACATCAGGATTGGTGCCGCCGTACTTGACCAGCTTCCGGAACATGGCATCTACGCTGCCCTGAGATCTGACAGGATGTGCCTTTTTAACCGTCCGTCCAGGATCGTACATGGTCATGACCAAAGAGAAAAGTTCGTTCTTAACATCCCTCGACCAGGTAGGATCCGCAATCCGCTTAATGGCTGCAACAACAGAATCACTAAGCTGTTCGTCCGTCATGGGCTCCGGTGCTTCCTTGGGTGTTTTTCTTTTCTTACTTTCTTTTATATCGGTAATACTTGTATTGGTATCTCCATCATTTTTGATACCACCCTCCCCGCAATTTTGAGGGGAGGTGGTATCAAAATTAATAGGTGGATGTATCTCAGGGACGGACACACTAAGATAGATTTTCCGTCTGATTACCTGGCCGGACTTGTCCTTTTCAAGTACACGCTTTACATAACCGGCATTTTCCAGCTTCGTAATCAGCCGTGTAATTGTAGGATCTGAAAACCCGTAGATATCCATAAAATATTGGTTTGAAGCGAAACAATATCCATCTTTGCTAATCAATGCGGATATCTCACCATACAGCAACTTGGCATTGGGAGGGATCTGATCGTCATATCGTACATCCGCTGGGATAATTGCATAATACGAGGGGCGGTTTTCATCCATAAATAACCCCCCTTCTTGACAAACAGCAAACAATACAGTATAATTTCATTATAGGTTATCTCCATTCTATGGGGATTTGCGGCGATGCTGGCGGGCATCGTCGCTTTTTTATTTGTCTGGATCCTCCTCCGGCTCCCGCTGGCAATCACAGATCTCTCCCGGATCCAGACTAGCGCCGCAATCCGGGCAGGTGGTGTAATATGTATCCATCAGTGCCGCCTCCGGTGCTGTCGGCTCCTCCAACAGACAACAGCCCAAACAAAACAGGCCGCAGCCAGGAGAAGCCCAAACCACGGGTTGATCAGCTCTCTTGAGACTGCACCCAGGAACATCAATCCCAGAAACCCACGAGCGCAGACAGAACCAAAGGCTGCAAGATCCATTCCCCTGCTTTCGCAATCGTCCTCCGGGATCTCAACGAAATCTTCCAGTGGCACCGGAGCAATCCGCTCGGGGCCAGCTCGGGGGTTTTTGCGGCAATCAGCCGTGTGGTTTGCCATGGCAATTACCTCCATGTCCTCTTTGCTATCCAGTACACCGCTCAAAACAACACCTCCTGTTTTACATTACCGTTCCCACCTACGGCATTGCATAGACGCTATTGCGCCCGCACCCGCTCAATGACAGGTCTCCCCCATTGAGCCCACCTGCAGATGTCTGTTCCATCAGTCAACGCCGCACTGCTCCACGCTTTCGGGCAGGGTCTTGTTCCGCAGTTAGGCTCCTGCGCGGCCACTAGCAAGCCTACGGGGACAGACCGGACTCGAACCGATACGCGACCGCTCTCACGATCCGCACAACCATTTATGCTACTTGTCCCATATAATGCCCTGCGAAATTGCACCGGGCCCACGAGGGGAGCCGCTTCTTACGGGCTGCGGCTTATCAAGAGAGGGGAAAGAAACGCCCTATATGGCACAGGGCGTGGAGGGCAAGGCCGGATTCGAACCGGCTTCCTCCCGCCGTGCTTGCGGGTGTGCTTCCGGAAGCACCTCTTGCCCGGATTGCCGGTCTTTCCCGGCTGCCAGCAGCGTGGCTGCGATTACGCTGCGCATCGTCCGGCTATTCTACCCGGCGACACGCTCCCATGTACGTGGTTTCCATTCCGCAGGGCTCATGCCTTTCGGACGCCTACGGCGGGGATGGGGTGCCGCTATAACCCACGGCCCAGAGGTTGGCGCCCGGCGCCGCGATCAGACGCCGGGCTATTCAATTACCGGGGCAGCCGGGATCGAACCGGCATTATGTTGGCCGCACTATTACCAACACTTCCAGCTGAGGTGAAGAAGCAATCCAGGACCCCGATATGTACGACTAATTACCGACTTTCTCAACAATACGATAGAGCTTTAATTCGCCCGGCAGGCCATGCCCAAGCAGGTACAGCCCACCCACATTAAGTTCCGCAGGCCAGGGATACAAGATTTTCCGCTTTCCCTCCTGCACCGTGCCGTCATTGAGTATTTTTGCGGTGACAACCCTATACAGCATGCAATCCCTCCCGTCAGAGACCAGTGCTTTCAAGGAATTGCAGAAACGGAATGCGGGGGATCTTCATGCGGTTGCCGGTAAAGGTAAATGGGAACCCAATCAGATCCGGGCACTGACGTGCAGTGACCCGAATTGTCTGGGGGTTGGACCCGAGAATCCCGCAAATATCACCGGGAGACAGAAACATCTTGTCGCTGTTTCTGATATCATCAATTGTTTTCATCCCTTATCTCCCTCCTTGCAATGCACTCCCCTATCTGGTAAAATCGACCAGAGAGGAGGTGAAATCATGAGTGAAATCAAACTGACCAAAGATGCCGATGCGCTCATTTGCGTCCTGTATAAGGAATACTTAGAACGTAGAAAGAAAGGCATCTCCAAAATCGAAGCAAAGTTTTTCTTTGGTTCCGAGAGCATCCATGAGGAACTTATGCCAAAGTGGGCTCTTGAAGATGTTGACGATACCTGCAGAGAGCTCGACCATGCAGCATTGCTGGAATGCTTCTATGGCGACGACGTTGTATGCCAGGCTCAGCTAACGCCTGAAGCAATTATCTATATGGAAAATCGCTTCAAGGATGGCCTGGTCTCTCTGCTGGGCCACTTAAAATCCCTCATGGAACTTGTGCCGTGGATGCCTGGTATTATCTAATACCAGCAACAGGTTCCCAATCATCTGCTGTCAGATCCTCTGCCCTGGGCTGCCACCCACGGCAGGGGCCTCTTCCTATTGGACTAAGTATCACACAGCAGTCAGGGCTGTTGGTAGGATTGATTCTAATTGAATGTTCTGATCTACCATCGGGCGAAGGCCAGGACACCCTGGTAATATACGGCTTTTCGGCAGTTCTGGCATTGATTGCCTCATGTATGTACAATCCCTCTCACCTCCTTTTCCGCTTCATCTTGCAATGCACTCTCCTATCTGGTAAAATCATCCAGAGAGGAGGTGAAAATATGACCGAAACCGAACTGCAGCGTTGCGCTGCCATTCTGACTGCCGGCATGATCGCTCGCGACCATGAGACTTCCATGACGGCAGAGGATGTCGTAAAGCTGATGGACGAAGTCGCCGCAGCTCTGCGCAATGCAAAGAACATGCCCAAAATTGGAAATGACTTTGAAATGTGATAGCGAATGGTGTCGGGGCAATGCCCCGGCATTATCTTTATTCCACTTTCAGGAACTCTGTCATTGCGGCAATTAGCCCGGGCAGCATGGCCTTATCCTCAGGAGATGCGTTCGGATCGCTGCAGCGAACAATGCAATGATATCCAACGCAAGCGAGCAGGTTAGCCATTTCTTTCCTGTCAATTTTAGTTTCGGGCATCCACGCAGGTCTTTCCATCCCTCTCACCTCCTTATATGTCGCATCTATGCGACTATGTGGCTAAAAAAAATGGACACCGCTTCGTCGTGAGACAGTCTGAGAATCTCAGCGATTTTCCCGACCTCGCCTATGGTGAATGTTTCACTATTGGCAATACGTCGGTAAAGGGTAGCTTTATCTACTCCCATTTTAGCTGCGACCTCAGGGATATTGGTTCCCTTTTCCTCTATTTTGCCTCGAAGAAGACGTGTGTTAACCATATACATTCACCTCCACTCGGTCTGTTATTCTGTCGCATCTCTGCGACACTTGTATAATACAACATGATGATTTTCTTGTCAACCCCCATTTCGCACGTCGTGCAAATATTTTTTCAAATTTGCATTTTGCCTATTGCAAATTTGCGAAACCTTCTATATAATGCTAGTATAACATTTCAAAAGGAGGTAGAGACAATGTCAATTGGCGACAGAATAAAGCAACGTCGATTGGAAATTGGGCTTTCCGTCGATCAAGTCGCCGCAAAGATTGGGAAGAACCGTGCGACCGTTTACAGGTACGAAAGTAGCGAAATTGAGAAATTTCCTATTGATATCCTGTCTCCCCTAGCAGATGCGCTCCTAACAACGCCCGCTTATCTGATGGGGTGGGAATCAGATGCCTCGCCCTTACCCAATAACATCATTCCAATGCCGGAGATGCGTAAGATTCCGCTGATCGGCGATATCGCTTGCGGCGCGCCGATCCTGGCAGATGAACACATCGAAGATTACGTTGACATTCCCAGGCACATTCACGCGGACTTCGCCCTCACCTGCAAAGGTGACAGCATGATCAACGCCAGAATCTTCAACGGAGATATCGTCTATATCCGCCAGCAGGACACTGCGGAGAACGGCGACATTGCTGCCGTCCTGATCGATGGCGAAGCAACTCTGAAGCGTGTCCGACTGTTTGATGATCATATCTCCCTGGAGCCGGAGAACCCCATGTACAAACCCTTGGTTTTCTGGCACGAGGAAATGAATACAGTCCGCATCCTGGGCAAGGCCGTGGCCTTCACCAGCGCGGTCAGATAAATCTTGTCGCTTTTCTGCTTTTTATGACATGTCTTTTGTAAGGGATGCTTTGCAGCCCCTGATTATAAAAAGAAAGAGGAAAGAACTATGAGAAAGATTATCACTATCATTCTGCTAGCAGCAATGACTCTAAGCATGGTAGCCTGTGGATCAGCAGAACCCGAAAGCACGACACTTCCTAGCGAACCGGAGTCCTCAGCTCCAAGCACAACAGAGGCTGAGAACATAGAAGCAACCACCGAGCCAACAGAAGAGGTCAATATTCAGACGTACCCGCTGAATGTGGATAGTGCTTACGCAGACTACGCTGTAAGCCTTCCCAATATTATTTTCACCACCACCGGAGAAGAAAACGGTCTGCCCGGCAATATTTATGTTTTTGAAGGTGTAATTGAAAGAATTGACATCTGCAAAGATGAAACAGATGTATTTACCTTCGAAGAAGCCATGGTTAAAACAGACGGAGGCACTGTACGAATCAGCAATCTATACAAATCAACATATGATGCTTTTGCAGACGAGTATGGTGCCGAAGCTGCAAAGCAATCTTTTGAAGATGATGTAACCAATTACATTTTCCCAGATGAAGACATCCGAGCCAGATTTATTGTTGTCTATATGGGCTATTCGGCCCGATATGAGTGTCCGTTTTTTATCCTTGGTGCAAGCAAAGCAGTTCTTGAGATGGGCGAATTCGAGGATCCTGTTGCCGATAATAAGAAGAATAATCAGGCCACAGAAAACGCCACCCCAGAAGTATCATCTACGCCTACAGGCGAAGTCGAAGGTACAGAACCCCCAGCTGAATCAAAGCCTACTGAAACAAAGCCAGCAGAAACCAAGCCCGCCGAAACAGAACCTCCTGAAACAAAGCCAGCAGAAACCAAGCCTGCCGAAACCGAGCCCGCTGATACCGAGCCTGCTGATACCAAGCCTGCCGAAACCGAGCCTGTCGAAACAAAGCCAGTACAATCCAGCCCTACCGCCGGTGAGCGGAACGCGCTTAATTCCGCCAAAAGCTATTTAAGCTTTTCCGCTTTTTCATATAGCGGTTTAATTAGACAATTGGAATACGAAGGGTATACAAATGCAGAAGCGACCTATGCGGCAAACAATTGTGGCGCTGATTGGAATGCTCAAGCCCTAAAATCCGCAAAAAGCTACTTAAGTTTCTCCGCATTTTCGTACAGCGGATTGATCGGACAGCTACAATACGAAGGATTTACTTCCTCACAAGCTGCATATGGTGTTGATAACTGTGGTGCAAATTGGAATGAGCAGGCTGCGAAATGTGCCGCCAGTTATCTAAGCATTATGTCTTTTTCTCGAGATGACTTGATTGGACAACTTCAATACGAAGGATTCACCTATGCCCAAGCGGTCTATGGCGTGGAAGCCAATGGCCTGTAATGTGTCCGAATTGGACACAAAATATCCCGGGGATCATTCCCCGGGAATCCAGACTAATCCCAAACCAATAATTGTGCCCAAATTGGACACAAAATAAAAACCGCCCCGGTGCTACCAACACCGAAGCGGTTCAGGCGCCCATGGTGCTACCAACACCAATGGGCAATACAGACACCTACCAGCATAAGATAGGGACATTCTGCCTATTTATGATACCATGGCAGTTCAGTCCTTGTCAACCTAAATCCCGTCATTCGGGAATGAATGAAAGGAGTATTATGGACTGCATCAAATGTCAGGCACCGCTTCCTGAAGGCGCTGTGTTCTGCCCTGCCTGCGGTAAAAAGCAAACTACTACCACCCGGAAAGGCCGCCGGAGAGCCAACGGAGAAGGTTCCGTGTACAAGCGCGGCAGCACATGGGAGGCCGCTGTCGTCCTGGGTTACAAGCTGATAGACGGGAAGGCCCAGCCCGATCGGCGCACCAAGGGCGGATTCAAAACCAAAAAGGAAGCCATCGATTATCTGCCGACTCTAAAGGAAGAGAAAAAGCGCAACGTTCCTACGCTCAATGACCTCTGGTACCAGTACCAGACCACTAAATACAAAAAGCTGTCCCAGTCCCGGCAGGAGAAATATCGGATCGCCTGGCCTAAGATGGAATCAGTAAAATACTGCAGAATTGATATGCTGGTAGTTTCCGATCTCCAAAAGGTAATCGATGAGAAGGCATCCAGCTATTACCCCGCCCGGGATATAAGAGACCTGTTTTCCATCCTCTATCAGACAGCAATGCCGGATCAGTTTGTGTCTGTCAATCTGGCTGAGTACCTTACCCTTCCGGATCTGAACACCAAAGAGCGAGAAGCATTTTCCGCCGAAGAAATCCAAAAGCTATGGGAGGACTACGGTGCTGGCAACTGGTGGACCGGTTATATCCTTCTGATGATTTACACCGGCATGATGCCCGGTGAGCTGCTGGACGCCCGGAAAAGCCATATTGATTGGGACAATAAGAAAATACAAGGCGCTGGCAAAAAGACGGATGAGCGGAAGGCTACGCCCATTGTCCTGGCTGATGTGATCGTTCCCGTCCTGAAGGATCTGTGTACCCATACTGCCGGCGAGAAAATCATAGCCATCAACAAGGATAATTTTTATACACGTTACTACGAAACGATCACGCGTGCCGGCTGCAGGAAGCTGAAACCGTACTCCTGCAGGCACACTGCTGCCACTTCCCTTGCACTCGAAAATGTGGCGCCCAGTGTCATTCAGAAGGTTATGCGTCACGCAAAATTCTCTACCACAGAGCAGTACATCCACGTGGATATCGATCCGATGCTGGATGCTGTCAACAAACTTCAGAAGAAAAAGACAACCCCGATCGACGCTTGACCGGGGTAACCTAAATAAGAGCTGCTGCGTTTTGCTGCGTAGGTAGTCGTTGAAATGTTTGGATTAAGGGGATTCCCAACACATTTAGATCTAACTTAACAATATAAAATGCAGATTTTTAAAGAGGTTTCGCCCCTGCTAAGGGAGTAGGCGTCTAAAAAGCGCGCGAGGGTTCAAATCCCTCTCACTCCGCCAAGTTCCTGTTTTGTGTTAAAACGATGCAAAACAGGAACTTTTTCTATATAAGCAGTTCCGTTTTGGCTCCAACGTAAAACCCGAGCCAATGCAAAAGTATCTGTAAATATCTCATAGTATCGGTTTATTGCGTACTCTGTTGCGTAGGCAGTCAATCCCCCTCTCCAGATCGCCATGATCCAGAGAGGGGGATATTTTATGCTACATTACTCCTGCAGTTCCGGCAGGCCAGCGATGCTGGTCAGCAGGGACAGGACACCTGCCAGAGCCGC
>JBGVPJ010000070.1:0-12210 GCA_045126955.1 Faecousia sp. | reverse complement strand
ATTTCGTTATCTTCGGAAACTAACTTTGTTGATACAAACGGACCGGAGAATTTTGCGCTGACCGAAATCACTCGGGACGATATTTTAAGTAAGGATAACAATTACAGAAGCTCGATGGTGTCGAAAAAACATTCCGGACGTCATACAAACATAATAGGAACAAGGTTAAGAGATTACGATTACGACTATATCAGCAGGTCGTTTGGGAAAATACATGGTGTTGTAATTCTTCAAGCAACGAAAATATCGGGAAACACTCTTACGCTTAGTATCAATAGCTCTGTAGAATCAGGAAATACCGAAATAGTAATTATTATTGACGGAGAATATTATTGCTCGGTTGATGTTAATGAAAGCCAAACTGTTATGTTGCAAGATGTTTCCAATAAGGAAGTAATCGTTAAGCTTGCGGCTGAAGACGCAAAAATGAAAATTGATGTAACTCGCGCTTACTAATAGGGAAAATGAGATAGGCATCTTTTTTGTCAACGCACCACAGAAAAAAGCACATCTGCAACGCAGATGTGCTTTTTTCAACGAAATTCGCCTGCGGCGAGTGAAATTTGGCTTCGCCAAGTGAAATAGCTTCGCTGTGAAATATTTGCTTCGCAAATGTGAAGGGCGAATTTCATTTCACATCGAACGGAGTGAGATATTTCACAATTTCCGCAGGGAAATTATTTCACATTCGGCGTAGCCGAATATTTCACTTCTTTCCCCCTCGTGTCTTGAAAAACACCCCAAAATGTGCTATAATAAAATCACAAAGGTGGTGGCACAGTGCAAGAAAACAGCATAAAGTGTATTCAAGGGAAAAAGATACGCCGACAAGGCTTTAATATTCCTTTGATCATTTTGTATTCTACGATGTTTGCAATTCCATACACCATCTTTGCGATTTCGTGGTGTGTTGGAAAACTTGATACTTATGGTTCTCCCTCTACTTTTTGGACTTCTGTTTTAGTTTGTTTCCTTTTCTCTGTGCCATTTCTTGTTCTGCGCTCATTGAACAAACACTTCTTTGGTAAAATTATTTGCGTTTTGGACGAGGAAGGAATATATTACGCCAATAAAGGAAAGCTTTGCTGGGATTCGATCGAAAAGATCGAATATGTAATAGATTCAAAGCCGAGATATAAAGGCGATTCGGAAAAAACATGGCGAGCCATTATTTATACACACGGCGGAAAGCATGTGGTCTTGGAAAAAGCACCATTATACATCATATCAAGCATAAAAAAATATCAAAAAAGCCTTGATGTGAAGATCATCGGCGCCAACTCTCTTGTTACGCCCATTTTGATTATGGCAACCATACTCTTGATATGTCCCCTCTATGTGGTTTTACTGAGAAGTGCTCCCGAAGGCGTGACAATCCCTCATATAATTGTTATGATGATTATTTGTGTTGCGTTGGGAATTGTTCGCATGCCGATATTCGATGCTTACGATATACAGTACCGCTTTTGGAGCAAACTTCTGCCGAAAAAGCTTCTCTCGCATATTGTCCTTGGTTTTTATTATTCATCCTACTTTATCGCCCTTATTATTTTGTTCTATTTTCCCAACTGGGTTGTGGTTTCGCTTTTGGGCATATATCTTGGTATTGTGCAACCGCCCATACCTTCAAAGAACGGTAGTAGTCGTTACAGATCCCTTCTGTCTTATGATCAACTGTACGAAATCTACATTATGCAAGCAGATTTTTGGGAAGAGCGTATAGCAAAAAGAAAAGCAAATAAAGGCAAATAACACCTTAAATAAGTTGGCATCTTTTTTGTCAACACGCCCCAAAAATCCTGAATGCGAAAGCGTTCGGGATTTTACTTTTTCACTCTTCACTAAAAACTCATTTGGGATTTTTGGGAAGTAAGAGATAAGAGTGAATATTGAAGAGGTATTGCGGCTTTTCCGCTTTTATGCTATAATAAAGGCAGAAAGGCGGTGATGTGCTTCATCGCTACAATTTACATAAAAAAGGAGATCATGTATCATTATGACGTTAAAGAAATATTGCGAAGAAAACAATTTGGATCAAAATAAAGTTTTTTGTATGGCACTCGCAAGAGGAGCCGATATTCTTCCTACGGTTACCTCCTTTACTGCATATATGACAGAAATTAAAGACGACTGTATTGTTTGCACAAATGATAAGCTTAAAGTATTTAATAAAGAAATTTCCTTTTCTTCTTTTCAACGCGCAGAATTTGGTATCGGAAGCGGTCAGCTTTGGCTTCAATGTGTCGTTGACGGTAAAGACTTTATTTTCTGCACCCCTATGCCCAGAAAGACTTGGAAATCCCCCGCCGCTAAATTACTTCTTGAAAAAATAGGCGAACACACAGAAATTTTGGGTATGGACGACTATAACAAGATTATGGGAAAATTTTTCTGGTACTATATGATCAAGTACGCATGGTAAGATAACTTCCACTTATTGCGTTTTTTGAACACAATCCGTTTGAGTTCGAATCCTTATTAAGGAATGCCAAAAATATCTTTTTCGTAGCCTTTATACATAAAAAGACCACACCATTCGGTGTGGTCTTTTTATGGCGGAGTGAGAGGGATTTGAATTTGGCTGGATATTTACTTTCTTTAACCAAAGTTTACTGTTTACTAGTAAATACCAGCCAATTCCGAATTTCAAACTACCACTTTTAACCGCCGTTAGCCATCGTTTACAATCCCCGTAAGGGAAAAAATAAGGGAAAATATCGCCCATAGTAGGTCCGAAAAACATTTTAACAATCTACATCAGATGTATCTTATAAAATCTAAAGGCTGTTAATGCTATCGTCATCGCGATAACGAAAATTGTTTTTGTATTTTAAAGGGGGAACACCGGTGATCCGCAAAAAGTTACGGTAAAAGGTGGAATCATCCTGGTAACCCACCTCTGTGGCGATTTGGGAAATTGACTTTTCCGGGTAGGCCCGTATTAGGATTTGAGCCTCTTTGATTCGCTTTTGCGCCACATACTTTTGTAACGGCATTCCGGTAAATTGAGGAAAAACTGAGCAAAATGAGGACCGGGATATACCAAACCGCTTGGCAAGTTCCGTTAGGGAAATTGGCTCGCGAAAATGAGCGTCTATGTAAGCAACGCATTGCAGCAGGGTGCTGTTGTAGTTTGCCAGTTCATCCAGTTCAGAGGTATTCTGCGGATGCTGGTAGTAGCTTTGCGCCAGCAGATATACGATTGCCGCCGTGATGCTGGGAGCGGAAGATAATCCAGGTGGACAGTCGTTTTGTTGTTGCTGAATCAGGCATTCCAATAAGTTTTCGATCAACCTGCGCTGGTCCCGGTTCAGCGTGATACAAAGCCGGATGCTGTTATGGGTCGGATCGGCTGCCTTGGACTGCAGGCTCTCCAAAAACTGGTAGGCGTTTGATTGAGGAAAACCCGGCGCAAAAAGGGATTCTTCAAAAGCAAGGGAATAAATTTCCGCATAAGCATTGTTAAAGTGCAGGCTATGTGTCAGTCCCGGCGGTACGATGAAGGCATCTCCGGCGCAGAGGGCAACGGCGTCATCATTTTGCCGGTGCAAGATCTCTCCGCTGACTACGTAGCAAACCTGATAGTAATTATGATAGTGATCCAGATGGGCAATTTTGGTTTCCCGAATCCTGTAAATATGGTAATGCCGCATTGTTGCCTGAAACTGCTTCAATGTGATCAATTCTGCCATTTGATCCCGTCCTTTCTCGATTGTAGCGCGTTTTCTATATTATTGCATTAAATCGGACAAAATGCAACCTAATATAGAAAAATTGCAATAACGAATCTGCAACAAAGAGCTACAATATGGATAGAAGGAGGGATTTACCTTGATTTTAAAAGAAATTTACCAAGAGGCAATTTTTAATGCCATCAAGAAAGGCTCTACCATTATCTCCCCGGATGTGGCAGCAGCCTTTGAGCGGGCTATCGGCAAGGAAAGCCGACCCGCCGCAAAGGAAGGTCTGCAAAAGACCCTGGACAGCATCCGGCTTTCCGCAAAGCTGGGCAACCCTGCTTGCCCCGACACCGGCTGGCCTATCTTCTACTTCAAGGTAGGAAATGAATGTCAGCTGGAAGGCGGTATGATGGCGCTGGAGGAGGCGACCCGTGCTGCAGTGCGTCGTGCCACAAAGGAGGGTTTCCTGCGTGCCACCATGAAGCATCCCCTTACCGGCTATGATCCTGGCGACAACATCGGCGAAAATGTGCCCAACTTTACATATCAGTTTGTTCCCGGTGCGGATCTGGAGGTCACTTATGTTGCCAAGGGCGGCGGCAGTGAGTGCTTTGGCGGCACCCGTCACAGAGTTGTTGCCTTTGCCGACGGCATTAAGGGCATCGAGAAGTTTGTGATCGATTCCTTTGTGGAAGCAACCCGGTCCGGTGGTATCTGCCCGCCCAATGTGCTGGGTATCGGTATCGGCGGTACGGCAAATATTGCTGCTAATCTTGCCAAGGAGGCAGCCTGCCTGCGCACTGTGGGTTCTCACAACCCCGATCCTCAGTTCCGCAAGATCGAGGAAGATCTTTATGAAGCACTGAACAGCCTCGGTGTGGGCATTATGGGTATTGGCGGTGACACCTCTGTACTGGGTGTCAATGTGGAATATGCCTATACCCATATTGCAGGCATCTGCGTGGCTATCAGCAGCAACTGCATGGTGGCCCGTCGGGGCAGTTTCCGGGTATGTGCCGATGGCACAATCGAGGAAATGGACAGCCCGGACTGGTTTGAGGGGAGGTAAGAAAAATGGCTACATATTATCTGAAAACACCCCTGAGTGAGGAAGATGTGACCCAGCTGAAGCTTGGCGATGTGGTCTATATTACCGGCGATGCATTTACCTGCCGTTCCCGTCTGCACCGCTGGGTGCTGGATGAAAACCACCCCCTGCCGGAAGCAGGAAAACAGAGAGATCTTTTGATCCACGTAGGCCCGATCGTACTGCGTAAGGACGGCGGTTTCAAGCTGGTTTCCTTTATGCCCACCTCCAGCATCCGTTTTGAAAAATGGGGTGCAAGAGCGGTGGACGAATGGGGTCTTCGCATGATCATCGGCAAGACCACCATGGGCGAGGAAACCATGGCCATGATGCAGAAGAAAAAATGCGTCCATGTGTCTCCCCAGTGCGTCAGCCCCAACTTCTGGGTACAGAACATCAACATCACGGATGTGGAGCTTTTCGACGAGTTGGGTACCATTGAAGCCACATGGCATATGACCGTGGACAAGCTGGGTCCTTTTGTGGTGGACATTGACTGTTACGGAAACAATCTTTACAAAAACCACGAGAATGAGGTAGACGAAGCCCGGGAGAAGGCTCTGGAAAAATTGGGCATCGGTACTGACTTTGAATACACAAAGCTATATTGATAGGTGATCATTATGAAAGAACTAAAAATTTTGTCTCCCAGCGGAATCGTGGGTTACGGATTTCCGGAAGCCTCCTTTATGGCAGGTGTGGCGCAAAAGCCGGATCTGATCGCCTGTGATGGTGGCTCTACCGATCCCGGCCCTTACTATTTGGGCAGTGGCATTCCTTTTACCAATGCCACCGCTGTAAAGCGGGACATGACCCTCATGCTGAAGGCGGCCTGTGAGCTGAATATCCCCCTGGTCATCGGTACAGCCGGTGGCTGCGGCGCGGATGTGCATGTTGCCCGCGAGGTAGAGATCATTCGGCAAATCGCAAAGGAAGAAAGGCTTTCCTTTAAGATGGCTGTGATCTCATCGGAATTTGATAAGGAAATGTTGATTCAGCAGCTCCACGACGGAAAGATCGAAAAGCTGGGTCCTGCACCGGAGGTTACCGAACAGGACATTTTAGACAGCACCCACATTGTAGCCCAAATGGGCATTGAGCCAATCATAGAGGCATTGGATGCCGGTGCCCAGGTGGTTATCTGCGGTCGTTGCTACGATCCTGCAGCTTTCGCTGCACCAGCCATCCGTCTGGGCTATGACAAGGCCCTGGCTCTGCATCTGGGCAAGATCCTGGAGTGCGCCGCCATCTGCGCTACCCCCGGCAGTGCCTCTGACTGCATTATGGGTTATCTGGGAGAGGACTACTTCTGTGTAGAACCTTTGAATCCGGAGCGCAAATGCACGCCTACCTCTGTTTCTGCCCATACTCTTTACGAAAAGACCAATCCTTACATTCTTCCCGGTCCCGGTGGTCATTTGGATCTTTCCGAATGTGTATTTACTGCCGAGAGTGACCGCAGAGTGCGGGTAACTGGTTCCAAATTTGTACCTGAGGCAGTGCCTTCCGTAAAACTGGAGGGCGCAAAGGTGGCGGGTTTCCGCACGATTTCCATTTGCGGCAATCGGGATCCTATCTTTATTTCCCAGATCGACGACATTCTGGAGAATCTGAAAAAGCGGACTGCGGACAACCTTTCTGCCAACTTTGATTATAATCTGGACTTCATCGTCTATGGCAAGAACGGTGTTATGGGTCAATTGGAGCCCAGCACGCAGGTCACTTCTCATGAGATCGGCATCGTCATCGATGTGGTGGCGGATACCCAGGAGCATTCTGCGGCAGCCTGCTCCGTAGCCCGTTCCACGCTGCTGCACTACGGCTATCCGGGAAGAATCGCCACAGCAGGCAATCTGGCATTCCCGTTCTCACCTTCTGATATTAAGGTAGGCGAGATCTATGTATTCAGTGTTTATGCGCTGCTGCGCAGCGAAAACCCGCTGGAGCTGTTCAAAACCGTTTACGAGGAGGTAGAAGGATGAGAGTCTGTTTGAAAGATATTGCCAACGTCATCCGCTCCAAAAACGCAGGTCCTTTTGAGCTGACACTTGATGTACTTTTGAAAGACCAGGAGATGTTTGAAAAGCTCCGAAAGGCAGAGGTAATTAATAAAAAAGTGATTGCCGAGCTGTACCGGATTCCCGAGGCGGATGTGATCAGCATCGTCTATTTCCCCAACGCCAAGGCCATTAAGGCTACCATCGTCCGTCCTTTGCCCTCCGGCGCACTGGGAGAACGGGATGTTTACGGCGCACAGCAGCACGCTCCGCTAGTGAACTTCACCTTTGAGATTTGAGATAGCTTATGATATACAAAAGTGATAGACTCCGTCGATAAGGAATACATCCTGTCCCAGCGACGGGAACTGCACATGTACCCAGAGCTGGAATTCGATCTCCCTAAAACCTCTACACATACCTCATTTTTGATTCGGGGAAATGTATTCGACAAGCGTAAAATATGTTCTGGAACGGAGAATAATGCTGTGGCAGAGCACCTGGGTTATCTTCTTGATACCGGTTCGTACCAAGAATTGAAGGATACACCGCAAAGGTGAGCGCTTATTGTGAAATATGAATCCTTTGCCGGAAAAAAGGATTACTTTAATGAAGAATAAAGAATCTGTCACATAAATACCGAAACCATAAAAAGACCACACCGAATGGTGTGGTCTTTTTATGGCGGAGTGAGAGGGATTTGAACCCTCGCGCGCTGTTTAGACGCCTACTCCCTTAGCAGGGGAGCCCCTTCGGCCTCTTGGGTATCACTCCGAATAAAAGAAAGCAATCTTTAGTTGCCAAAACATTCTATCACGGAGCAAGGGGTTTGTCAAGTCTATTTGAAAAAGAAAGCCACTATGTTTGTGAACTGGTCTTATTCCGTATTTTACACATAGACTTATTCCATACATTGGAATTTGAGGTGGTACTATGGAACATATAACCAACGAAATTAAACTGCGTGGCATTTTGCAGTCGCTTCCCCAATTCTCCCACGAAAACCACGGAAAGCGGTTTTTCCGATTTTATTTGGAGGTGCCTCGGCTATCCGGTGCGGTGGATATCCTGCCGGTGGTAATTGAGGAGCGGGTTTTGGAACAGCTTGACCCTACAACGGGACAAATGCTAACGATCACCGGGCAGGTGCGTTCTCATAACCTACGCAGTGACGGGGTGCGGCACCTAATGATTTTTGTTTTCGCCTCGACAATTGTTGCCGAGGATGGGGAACCGGTGAACGACGTTGTTTTGGAAGGTCCGCTGTGTCGGGAACCGACTTACCGGTTGACTCCATTGGGACGTGAGATTTGCGATGCTATGCTGGCTGTGCCACGGGCGTTTCACCGAGCGGATTATCTGCCTTGTATATTGTGGGGACGGGTCGCACAAGAGGTCTCACAGTGCCATACAAGGGATGTGATTTCCATACATGGCAGGCTTCAAAGCCGTGTATATACCAAGCTTACAGAAAACGGTCCTCAGGAGCGTACTGCCTATGAAATTTCTGCACTTACTGCAGAAATCATTGAGGAAAATCTGTATTAGCCAAGCCGGGCGGCGGAAAAACCGCCGCACCAAAGCCACGCAGGCACGGTGACCTGACGGATACCTATGCCATTATATCCAATGAGAGATTGCCTGGTTCCTTGTAATTTCCTCTTTTCATGGAGAAAAATCTGTGATAGAATCATAGGGAATGAAAGGTGTGGTGGCATGAATAAAAAGATTTGGGCAATTATTTCTGCCTTAAAAGAGCGCTATCCTGATGCGCTGTGCGCGCTGCATTACGAAAAGGATTATGAATTGATGATTGCGGTGCGTTTGTCGGCTCAATGTACAGATGCCCGTGTAAATCTGGTGACTCCGGCACTGTTTGAGGCTTATCCCACCTTGGAGGATATGGCACATGCGGATATTGCCGATGTGGAAACCTACATACATTCCTGCGGCTTTTTCCGCCAAAAGGCAAAAGATATTGTGCTGGCTTGCCAAATGCTCTTACAGGAGTATAACGGAAGGGTACCCAACACCATGGAGGCGCTTTTGAAACTTCCGGGTGTGGGAAGGAAGACGGCAAATCTGCTACTGGGTGACCTTTATAAAGAGCCGGGCAGTGTAGTCTGTGACACCCATTGTATGCGTATTTGCGGCAGGTTGGGCCTATCCCAAGGCAGGGATCCGGAGAAAGTGGAAAAGCAGCTGCGCGCTGTCCTGCCACCGGAGGAAAGTAGCGACTTCTGTCATAGGATTGTTCTTTTTGGTCGTGATATCTGTACAGCCCGAGCACCAAAATGCCAGGAATGCCCTCTGGCACTGTATTGTACCGATTTGAATAAAGGCTAATATTTTCCCCCTTGTCCGAATAGAATTGGGACAAGGGGGGATTCCTTTGGGTAAAAAACTTCCTATTTTTTACAATGCACTGCTGTTAACAGGCGTCAATTTGCTATTGCGGTTGGTATCCACCAGCTTTCAGGTATATGTGTCCGGAAAAATAGGTGCATCAGGCATCGGTTTGCTGCAGTTGGTGCTGTCTGTGGGAGGACTGGCTATGACAGCCGGAATGGCCGGTATCCGTACGGCAACCATGTACTTAACAGCAGAGGAACTGGGGAAACACCGTCCGGAAAATGTGCGCTGGGTGTTATCCGGCTGTATCCGCTACAGTCTTTTGTGTAGCGGAGCGATTGCGATGCTGCTTTGCTGCTTTGCTCCGATGGTTGCAACGCAATGGATAGGAAACCGTGCAACCATTGGTGCCGTGCGTCTTTTTGCCTTTTTTCTGCCTGTCAATTGCCTGTGCGGTGTGATGGTGGGATACTTCACTGCGGCCAATCGAATAGGGACACTGGCGGCGGTGGAGGTGGCTGAGCAGGCCTGTTCTATGGGACTTACCATATCCTTGTTGCACTTTTGGGCAGGAGAGGACCCGGTACGGGCCTGCACCGGGGTGGTAATGGGCAGTGGAATCAGCAGCTGTTTTACGCTGCTTAGTTTGCTGTTTTTGCGGAAAAGGGAAGTGACACCCACAGGGGGACGTATTCCTGTACGCAAAAGATTGTTATCAACAGCCGTACCCCTTGCGTTGGCAGATGACTTAAAATCCGGAATCTCCACTGCTGAAAATCTAATGGTGCCCAAACGGCTTGCTCTGTGTCAAAAAATCGGCGACCCCTTGGCAGCCTTCGGTACGGTCTGCGGCATGGTGTTTCCGGTTCTCATGTTCCCGGTGGCTATTTTGTACGGACTGGCCGAACTGCTGATTCCGGAGCTTGCCCGCTGTGCCGCTGCAGGAAGTCAGCGGCGGATTCGGTATTTGGCACGGCGCAGCCTGCGGCTTGCTATGCTGTACGGATGCTTGTTTTGCGGACTTCTGTTTCTTCTCAGTGAGGATTTGTGCCTATGGTTGTACGACAATCGGGATGCAGACATTTATCTGCGTCGGTTTGCAATATTAGCGCCTATGCTTTACTGCGATGCGATCACGGATGCCATGATTAAGGGCCTTGGTCAGCAGACCGCTTGTGTGCGGTATAATATCCTGACCTCAAGTCTTGATGTGCTGTTTCTGTTTTTGTTACTGCCTGTGTATGGAATGGAGGGGTATTTTTTCAGTTTTCTTGTGACCCATCTGCTGAATTTTGTTCTTAGTGTGCGCAGACTTCTAAAGCTCACAGGAAAGCTTATAGCGCTGTCAACTCCATTGCTGTCGGTGTTGGCGACGGCTATTTCCATATTCCTTGCCGGATTATTGTCAAAACCCATATTGCGTGGTGGTGCATATATTCTTCTGCTGGGAAGCCTGTTGTGTCTGTTTCAAGTTGTCAGCAGGGAGGATGTAGCATGGATAAAGGGCCTTGTTCGTAAAAAATGACCCACGTAGGTCTGCAAAATTAGCGGTAAACCTAATAGCCTTCCCCAGTGGGGGAAGGTGGCACGCGAAGCGTGACGGATGATGTGTTTCTTAACTTAAACTAACTCCTCATCCACCGCTGGTGCGGTCCCCCTTCTCCCACAGGAGAAGGCTTTTTTGTTATGCTGAAAGCAAAGAAAAGCCCCGCACGAGGCGGGGCGAGAAATGTTATTTATCTGTACTTATCTAAAACAGCTCTGTACGCGGGATTTTTGAGAAGCTCGGCACGTCTACCACCTTTAGCGTTAGTGCGAAAATCAAGATTGTATTTAAAAAAGTTTTCGCCTGCTTTGCCGTAACTGTCAAAGGCACGATTCAACGCTTTGTTTGCTGTTCTCATATCTTCTGTTTTTTTCGTCAAATACAGATTTTTATCCATAATTGCGGTGACCTGTTCGTCTGTTCCACCGCGATAGTAAAAATCGTTTTCCATCCTACCAAGGAAAGACCTTGCAAGCATAAGGAAGAATGCTTCTCCGGTTTCTTCAAAGGCATTTAGCATCAGATCACCGTACTGTAATGCACGTTTTGCCTTTTCCTCCATCGAGAGAGAAGGATTAAAAAACACGGTTCTGCCGAGCTTATCTGCCGCAAAATCGACAAGTTCGAACATATTCTTTTGCACATGAAAATAATACTCGCTTGTGTCTTTCGCAAACAATTGCTCTGTCTTTTGTCCGCTGGTGGTAAACCAATCGGTAAATTTTGTTTTGTAAATCTCCAGTGCCTCTTCTGTTTTACCTTCCGCATGGAGAATTTTCGCACGCATGTTCCACGCGCCAAGCCGTAGATTTTCTTCGGTACATCCTTCCAATATCTTTTTACAGATAGAAAGAAATTCATCTTTGTGCGCAATCAAAACAGCGGGATCATTATCAGCCAAATCACCGCCAATATTCCACATATAGTAGTGCATGATCCAATAATCATTAGGATAATCGCGGTAAGCCTTGACGATAATTTCTCGCCCTTTTTTGTCATTCCAATGCTGTCTATACAGAGCAATTATCTCGTCAATTTCCGCTTGAATCTTTTCCTGATTATAGCCCATAAGCTCGTCGAGCGTTACTCCAAAGAAATATGCCAAAGGTTGAAGAAGTGTAATATCGGGGTAAGTCTCGCCGCGCTCCCACTTGCTTACTGCTGCACAAGTAACATTCATCGCAACCGAAAGTTGCTCCTGAGTAATATTTTTTACTAAACGTAAACGTTTAATATTTGCACCAATAGTCATTTCCATAATCATACCTCCATTGAGATAAAGTAAGCCGACGTCTGCTTCTGCTTATATTATAGCACAAAAACAATTTCAGCAAAGGTATTGTTAGGAAACATTGTGTTAACTCAAAGTTGAAAAAAGATAGCATTAGTATATAAACCATTGCCCTTATTTCCGCTTTTCCGACGCTTGCATCTGTGGCAAGCATAGCGCATGGCAGTCCACGCACCATCGGGCAGAAGCCCGAACCCACCATCCGCAGAGAAACAACGCGCAAAAGCCTCCTGGAGGGAGCCTTTCGTAAGTTCCCA